>NZ_BAAGPS010000004.1:390067-452518 GCF_054783935.1 Streptomyces pseudoechinosporeus | reverse complement strand
AGTCCGCGCAAAATCAGCCCGTCCGGCGTTTGAGGACTCTAGGGGGCGGAGCCCCCTAGCTTCGGGAAGGGGTGGGCTTGGGGAAAGCAAACCGCCTGAACTCGATCGCCTCGTACGGCCCCGCCACCCCCCTCTCGTACAGAACCCCCACCTTGTCCCCGCCCAGCTGAACCAGGTCCGAATACGCCGCCGGTTGCGTGGAAAGCGTCAGCGCTTTCGTGAACGTGCGCCCCGCGTCCGCGCTGCGCCAGATCGCCATCGACTGGCGAGCGGTGGGGACGGAAGGGCCGGAGAAGAGGAGAGGCCCACCCGCGCCCCGTAGTTGGAGCACACTGCACTGGACCACGGGGACGTCGTTGAGGGTGGGCTGGACCGTGTACGGGCGGTCCAGGGTGAGGGCGCCGTCGGAGGAGTACGAGTCGAGGCGGTTGCCGGTGCTCGTGCCGTGCTGGTCACGAGAGCTGAAGTACAGGCGGCCGTCGGGGAGTTCGGCAGCGATGGACTCGTTGGAGTTGTCCACCCCGTCGTACGAGGCGTCGATGAAGCCCAGTTGCCAGGTGGCGCCGGCATCGTCGCTGTAGAGGGCGTGGGCTCCGTAGTACTTAGTCTCCTGTCCGGTGTCGGGGGAACCGGCCGGCGGGGCGGCGGAGTGGTTGGCCGGGACGACGAGGCGTCCGGCGTGCGGGCCTCGGGTGAGGGCTACCGCGTGGCCTGGGCCGGTGGCGTACCAGCGCCAATTCGGCAGTTTCACCGAGTCCGTGATGTCCCTGGGTGCCGTGAAGCGGCGGCCGTCGTCGCGACTCGTCTGGACGAAGACGCGGCGGCTCTGTTCGGGCGTGACCTCGCCCCGCATGATCTGGGCCTCCGTCACGGCACCGTCGTTGTAGGACGTGAGGAGGACGACCTTCCCGGTGGCCGGATCGACGACCGGCGCCGGGTTGCCGCGGGTGTCGCCCTTACCGGCCGCGACCACGGACAGCGGCCCCCACGTACAGCCGCCGTCGCCGGACCGTCTGAGGACGACGTCGATGTTGCCGGTGTCCCCGGCACCGTTGCGTCTGCCCTCCGCGAAGGCGAGCACGGCGCCCGTTCGGGTTCTGACGGTGGTCGGGATCCGATACGTGTCATAGCCGTTCTGACCCGCCGTGAACGGGACGGAGGAGGTGCACCCCCTCGGCGGCAACTGCCCCGCAGCGAACGCGGTACCGGTGGACGCGAGGCCGGCGGTGAGCCCGGCGACGGCGGCGAGAGCGATCAGGCGGCTCGTGACGGTCACAGATCCTCCGAGAGCTGGACAGGAGTGGGCAGGCGTAAGGGCCAGTAAGGGTCACAGACATGGGACGTGGGATGTCCCGAGTGAACCTAATGTGCACCGAGAGGCACGGCAATACCCGTGCAGCGACAGGGAGTTGAGAGTTCAGGGGCCCTCAGGCGTTCAGAGACCCTCAGGCGTCGCCCGGTATCACAAGCCCCGACTCGTACGCCACCATCACCAGCTGCGCCCGGTCCCTTGCCCCCAACTTGCCCATGATCCGGCTGACATGGGTCTTCGCCGTGAGCGGGCTGAGTCCCAACGCGTCGGCGATCTCGGTGTTGTTGAGGCCGCGGGCGACGAGGGTGAGGACCTGGCGTTCCCGCTCGGAGAGATCCTCAGGACCACCCGTCGCGGAAGCCATGGCGTGCGGGGCGCGCAGGAAACGGGCGATCAAGCGCGACGTCGGGCCAGGCGACAGGAGCGACTCGCCGGCGGCCACCGTACGGATGGCGTCGAGGAGTTCGGCAGGCTTGGTGTCCTTCACGAGGAACCCGGAGGCGCCGGCCCGCAGTGCTTCGACGATGTGCTCGTCGGTGTCGTACGTCGTCAGGACGAGGACCTTCACCCCGGCCAGATCCTCGTCGGCGGCGATGAGCCGGGTCGCCTCGATACCGTCGAGGTCCGGCATGCGGATGTCCATCACGACGAGGTCCGCCCGTTCGGACCGGGCCAGCTCCACGGCCTCCCGCCCGGTGCCCGCCTCGGCGACGACCTCCATGTCCCCGGCCGACTTGACGAGCATCGCGAAGGCGGACCGTACGAGGGTCTGGTCGTCGGCGAGCAGTACACGGATGGCACTCATGGTCAACGGGCCTCTTCTCGATGCACGGACGGCGCAGGCGGCGCGGACGACGCGGGAGGTACAGGCAGCCCAGCCAGCACAGGCAGTACGGCGGTCACCTCGAAGCCCCGGGCGGCCCCCGGCCCGGCGTCCAGTGTGCCGCCCACGCTCCGGGCCCGCTCACGCATCCCGACGAGCCCGAACCCGGGGGTGCCCCCGGCGGTGGGTCCGGTGCCGTCGTCGGTGACCGAGACGTGCAGGGCGCCGTCCTTCTCGTACACGTTCACCTGGATCGTCAGCCCTGGTCCCCCGTGCCGTACCGAGTTGGTCAGGGCCTCCTGCACGATGCGGTACGCGGCGGCGCCCACGGCGGGCGGCGCGTGGTCGGCCCGTACGGTCGACTCGACCCGTGCCCCGGCGGTGCGGGCGGTCTCCGCCAGGTGGGCGATGCCGTCGAGGCCGGGCAGCGGTCCGCGGCCGTCGCCGTGCTCGGCGGCGCGCAGCACCTCCAGGGTGGTACGGAGTTCGCCGCGGGCGGTGCGGCAGGTGTCGGAGATGTCGTCGAGCGCCTTCGCGACGGCCTCGCGGTCGAGGCGGTCCGGGTCGGCGGTCAGGACGTGGGCGGCGACGGAGGTCTGCACGCCGATGAGCGTGATGCTGTGGGCGAGCAGGTCGTGCAGGTCGCGGGCGATGCGCAGCCGCTCCTCGGCGACGCGTCGGCGGGCTTCCTCCTCGCGGGTGCGTTCGGCGCGTTCGGCGCGTTCCAGGGCGGAGGCGAGGTACTGGCGGTGGACGCGGATGTAGCCGCCGAGGAGCAGCACGGAGACGAGCCAGCCGGCGATGCGGATGATCTCACCGAGTCCGTCCGGATTGGTGACCGCGTTGACCGTGAAGGTCATGCCGATGAGGACGGTCCCGACGAGCAGAGTGCGACGGGCGCTGCCGGTGACGGCGACGGTGTAGAGCGCGAGGAGGGTCGCCGGGACGGGGGCGCTGTGGGTGTAGTCGAGCGCGTGGTACGGAGCGATGCAGGCCACCACGGCCAGCATCACGGTCATGGGATAGCGCCGGCGCCAGATCAGCGGGACATGCGCGCCCAGCAGCAGCGTCCACCCGAGGGCGTCGGGCTGGCGTCCGTCCTTGAGGAAGAGGGCCATGACGGTGGTGAGGGCGACCACCGCGGCGGCGAGGTGCGCGTCGTTGCGCAGGGAGGGGACCGCCGGAGGGTGGTTGACGGCGGTCAGGGCCCGCTCGATGAGGGATTGGGGACGCGGCACTGCTCCATCTTCCGTCAGGCGGGCGTCCCTCCGGCAGTGGGAGGGACGCCCGGATGTCTCTACGGGGCTGCGACAGGCTCCGGCTGCCGCGGCGGCTCCTGCCGATCAGGGTCAGGATCCGGTTCCGGTTCGCGGGACAGGCGGCCCGGCCACCACACCTTCCGCCGCAGGGCGACGCTGGCACTGGTCACCAGGTACGTCCGTACGAGGAAGGTGTCCAGCAGCACTCCGACCGAGATCACGAAGCCCAGCTCGACGAGTTGCACCAGGCCCATGTTCATCAGCACGGCAAAGGTTGCGGCAAGGACCAGGCCGGCCGAGGCGATGACGCCTCCCGTCGTGCGCAGTGCGGTGAGCGCGGCGGCCACGGGTTCCTTGCCGGACAGGGACTCCTCGCGCATCCGGTGCATCAGGAAGATGCCGTAGTCGACGCCGAGGGCGACCAGGAACACGAACGAGAGCAGTCCGAGTCCGGGATCGGTTCCCTCGAAGCCGAAGACCGGGCCGAAGACCAGTCCGCCGATGCCGAGCGCCGCGGCCCATACCGCGACCACGGCCGCCACCAGCAGCAGTGGAGCGACGACGCTGCGCAGCAACGCGATCAGGATCAGCAGTACGGAGGCGAGGACGAGCGGCACGACGATCTTCATGTCGCTGGAGTTGGTGTCCTTCAGGTCGAGCTGCTCGGCGCTCGGGCCACCGATGTAGGACCCGTCGAGCTCCGAGCGCAGGGACTCGATCGTGGCGGTCTCGCCCGCCGACTGGGGCGCGTCCTTGGCGATCACGGAGATCTCCGTCCAGCCGTCCCCGCTGCGTCCCCGTTCGGCGCCGGCGACGCCGTCATGGTCACGCACCTTGGCGAGGGTGTTGTCGGCCTGCCCGCTGGGGGTGATCACGTTGATCGGCTGGGTGCTCTGCTCGGGGTAGGCGGCGGCCAGCGTCTCCATCGCGACGACCGCGTCCGGCTTGTCGACGAAGGAGTCCTCCTGCTTGACCGCCCCGGGCAGGTTCAGCATGCCCGTCGCGAGCGCGCCGAGCAGGACCACACCGCCCGCAAGCACGGCCAGCGGCCGCCGCCCGGCGGAACTGCCCATCGCGGTGAACAGCGACCTGCGCTCCTTGGGCCGGCTCCCGAACGCGGGCACGATCGGCCAGAACACCCTGCGGCCGAGCAGCACGAGAAGCGCGGGCAGCAGCGTCATCATCGCGACGAGCGCGCTCAGTACGCCGACGGTGCCCATCGGACCCATGCCGCGGCTGCTGTTGAGATCGGCGGCGAGCAGGCACAGCAGTCCGGCGGCGACCGTGCCGGAGGAGGCGAGGACGGCGGGACCGCAGCCGCGCAGGGCGGCCCGCATCGCGTCGTACGGCCGCTCGATGCGCCGCAGTTCCTCCCGGTAGCGGGCGATCAGCAGCAGGGCGTAGTCGGTGCCCGCGCCGAACACGAGGATCGTCATGATGCCCGTGCTCTGCCCGGAGATGGTCGTGCCAAAGGCCGAGTGGAGGCCGTAGGCGACGCCCATCGAGAGGTAGTTGGCGACGCCCGCGACGGCGAGCGGTACGAGCCACAGCAGCGGGCTGCGGTAGATGAGGATCAGCAGGATCGCGACCACGCCGACGGTGGTGTAGAGCAGCGGGCCGTCGAGCGAGTTGTAGACCTCAGCGGCGTCGGTGGCCAGCGCCCCCGGACCGCCCACCTCGACGCTCAGCCCGCCGTCCCCCTGGGCGACATCGCGTACGTCGTGGACGAACTCGTCCCGCAGTTTCTCGTCGATGCCTGGTTCGTTGCTGGCGACCGGGTACATCAGGGTGGTCCCGTCCTCGGACGGTACGCCCTTGGGGGCTGCGGTCAGCTGGTTCGCGCCCGCGATCTCGTCGACCTGCTGCGCCGCCGTCTCACGGTCGGCAGCGGTGAGCCCGCCGTCCCGGTGATAGACGAGCACCAGCTCGGTGGTCTCGCCGCCGGGCAACTGCTCCTGGATCTTGGCCACTTGGGTGGAGTCCGCACTCGCCGGCAGATAGTCCACGGCTCGGTCGTGCTGCACGTCGGACAGCTTGGACGCGAACGGCGAGGTCAGGGCGAGCACGGCCACCCAGAGCCCGAGCAGCACCCAGGGCACGGCTCGTCGCCGCGTACGCGTGGTTGTCTTTGCGGGTTTCCCGTGGTTTTCGGGCCCCATGCCGGGGTCCCCCTCCCTTGAACGGGTGTCTGGACATCCACCAGACTCCCGGCGGGAAGGGCGGGAATCGTCGCGCGTCAGGGCGACTTCGGGGGTACTGCCGGGGGTGACTGAGGGGACGGATTACTCCCCGGGGAGTAGCGCCGTCGGCGGCAGGAGGGCGTCCGCGCCCGTCTGCCCTACGCCCCTCACGACGGCGTACGCGCCGCAGCCAGCAGCCTCGTCACATCGTCCGAGCAGATCGTCAGCGCCGCGCCCACCGTCGCGAGAGCATCGCGTTCGGCGGGGGTGTACGGGCCGTCGGCCAGCGCGATGCGGGCGCCCTGGAGGAGGATCGACTCGCGGCCGGCGGGGGCGAGGTGCGGGGCCAGTGGGTCCAGCGCCTCGTGGAGCTCTATGGCCAGGCCCGGTCCGCAGGGTCCGGCGTGGACGCGGCCGGTGTCGGCGGCGAGGGCCTCGACGAGTGCGGCGAGCTGGTCCTCGGTGCAGTCCTCGAAGCCGGCCGAGCGTACGGCGTCGGCGGCCGTCTCCAGGGACGTACGGGAGCAGGTGCCGCCCGCGGCCAGGATCGCGAGCGCGACGGTGTGAACGGCGTCGCGCAGCATCGCGGAGAAGCGGGTGGTGGTGGGGTGGTCGAGGACGTCCGCGCCGAAGTGGTCGCGGCAGGCGGCGCACTCCACAACGGGCCCGGTGGCGCCGCGCGGCAGGACCGGCATGCCGAGCAGGGTGAAGCGGCGGCGGCCGGCGAGGCGCTGGTAGTTGCGGTCGCCTCCACAGCCCGGGCAGAAGAACTCACCGTCACCGACTGTGGTCCACGCGGTACGGGTCCCCAGGACGCGGGAGACACCGATCGCGCGAGCGCAGACAAATCGGTCGTTTCGTCCCCAGCCTGGCAGCACGTCAGCACCTCCGTAACCCCGCGGCAACATCGCCGCGCTGGCGTGATGTTAGCCACATCGTCGACTCGGAGTCAGTACCCCGTACGAGGCCACTGTGCGACATGGCCGGTAATCACACCGCGGCCCCGCCCGCCGAGGTGGCGGACGGGGCCGGAGAAAAGCAGGTGAACGGGCTTAGCCCGACCGGCACTTGGAGGGCGGCGTCGCGGGGTCTGGCACGCACATCTGCCGCGTTGTCGTCGGTCGCGATGACTCCGCCATCACTCCCTCCTCCGCCTTGCAGCTGCACGCTCCCCCACGCTCGGCTTCGCTCGCGCGGGGGGACCCCCATCGCCCCCGCTCCTTCTCCCACCCTCCAAGTGCCGGTCGGGCTTATCGCGCCGCGCGGTTGACCGCGGAGACGACCGCCTTCAGCGAGGCGCGTGTCGTATTCGCGTCGATGCCGATCCCCCACAGGACCTTGTCGCCGATCGCGACCTCGATGTACGAGGCGGCCTGCGCGGAGGCGCCCTCGCTCATCGTGTGCTCCTGGTAGTCCAGCAGACGCGCGTCGACGCCGATGCCCTGCAGCGCGTGGAAGAACGCGGAGATCGGGCCGTTGCCGGTGCCGACCAGGGTGGTCTCGGCGCCGTCCACCTCGGCCTCGACGGTCAGTGTGTCCACACCGTCCTTGTCGGTGGTGGACTGGCCGTTCCTCAGCTGGATACGGCCCCAGGCGTTCTCGGGGTTCGGCAGGTACTCGTCCTGGAAGATCGCCCAGATGTCCTTCGGCGTGACCTCGCCGCCCTCGGCGTCCGTCTTCGCCTGGATGATCTTCGAGAACTCGATCTGCATCCGGCGCGGCAGATCCAGCTTGTGGTCGTTCTTCAGGACGTACGCGATACCGCCCTTGCCGGACTGCGAGTTGACGCGGATGACCGCCTCGTAGGAGCGGCCGACGTCCTTCGGGTCGATGGGCAGATACGGCACCGCCCACTCGATGTCGTCGACCGTCTTGCCCTGCTCCTTCGCGGACGCCTCCATGGCGTCGAAGCCCTTCTTGATGGCGTCCTGGTGGGAGCCGGAGAAGGAGGTGTAGACGAGGTCGCCGACGTAGGGGTGGCGGGCGTGGACCTCCATCTGGTTGCAGTACTCGGCGGTGCGGCGGACCTCGTCGATGTTCGAGAAGTCGATCTGCGGGTCGACGCCCTGCGAGAACAGGTTCATGCCCAGGGTGACCAGGTCGACGTTGCCGGTGCGCTCGCCCTGCCCGAACAGGCAGCCCTCGATACGGTCGGCGCCGGCCATCAGCGCCAGCTCGGCGGCGGCGACGGCCGTACCGCGGTCGTTGTGCGGGTGCACGGACAGGCAGACGTACTCGCGGCGCGACAGGTTGCGCGACATCCACTCGAAGCGGTCCGCGTGCGTGGAGGGGGTCGAACGCTCCACGGTGGCGGGCAGGTTGAGGATGATCTCGCGGTCCGGGCCCGGCTGCCAGACGTCCATGACGGCCTCGCAGACCTCCAGGGCGAAGTCCAGCTCGGTGTCGGTGAAGATCTCGGGGCTGTACTGGTAGCCGAAGGTCGTCCGCTCGTCCAGCAGCTTCTCGGCGTACTCCATCACCAGCCGCGTACCGTCGACGGCGATCTGCTTGATCTGGTCCTTCGAGCCGCGGAAGACGACCCGGCGGAAGACGGGTGCGGTGGCGTTGTAGAGGTGGACGGTGGCGCGCTTGGCACCGACCAGGGACTCCACGGTCCGCTCGATCAGATCCTCGCGGGCCTGGGTCAGTACGGAGATCGTGACGTCATCGGGGATCGCGCCCTCTTCCTCGATGATCGAGCGTACGAAGTCGAAGTCGGTCTGCCCGGAGGCGGGGAAGCCCACCTCGATCTCCTTGTAGCCCATCCTCACCAGCAGATCGAACATCTCGCGCTTGCGGGCGGGCGACATGGGGTCGATCAGGGCCTGGTTGCCGTCGCGCAGGTCCGTGGAGAGCCAGCGGGGGGCGACGGTGATCCGGTTGTCCGGCCACGTGCGGTCGGGGATGTCGACCTGGTCGTACGGGCGGTACTTGTGGATCGGCATGGATGTGGGCTGCTGGCGGTTCGCCATGATGCGTGGGCTCCTCGTGGTGTCCGGAAGGACGGCCGACGGCGCAACGCCAGACTCCGCGGGGAGGGGGTCGGCCTCGACTACAGGCCCTCGCCGCGGCAGCTAAGGAGAAGCAGCCCGAAACGCATGATGCGAGGAATGCTAGCGGAGCCTGACTCCGAGCGAGGGTTCGTATCAGTATGCGGGACCACGGAGGAATACGACCCAAAAGGTGCACAAGGCCACAGAGGCCCACTACAACGCGCCTTTCAGGGGCGCGGGGAACTGCGCGACAAGCCACAACGAACCCGCAGCCATAACACAACGGGTAACCCCCACGGCGCCCATATCCACACGTTTCACCAATCATGGTTGCGCCTAGTGACACCAAAAGCACTCAGTGCAAAGGTGCGGTCATGACCGCGAACCGTGGCTTTGAGCCCACCTTCTGCACCATCGTGCCGCCCCACGTCCTCGACACCCTCGCCCAGTCCGAGGACCCCGCGCTCGCGGGCCCCGCCCGCCGCACCTTGGAGCGCGACGCCCTGGAGCGCACCCACCGCCGCCTGACCACGGTCATCGGCGCCCCCACCCTCGCCCCGCCGGAGGCCCTCGCCGACCAGCCGAACCGCACGATCCACGACGCCAAGCACAAGCAGGACCTGCCCGGAAAGAAGGTCCGCGGCGAGGGCGACAAGCCCGGCAAGGACGCCACGGTCAACCGCGCGTACGCCGGCCTCGGCGCGACCTTCGACCTGTTCCTGAAGGCGTACGAACGGAATTCGATCAACGGCGAGGGCCTGCCGCTGAACGCGACCGTGCACTTCGGCGAGGAGTACAACAACGCCTTCTGGAACGGCGAGCAGATGGTCTTCGGCGACGGTGACGGCGAGATCTTCCTCGACTTCACGATCCCCGTCGACGTCATCGGCCATGAACTCGCCCACGGCGTCACGCAGTACACCGCGAACCTGACCTACTTCGGCCAGCCGGGCGCCCTGAACGAGTCCATGTCGGACGTCTTCGGTTCGCTGATCAAGCAGTACACGCTCGGCCAGACCGCCGCCGAGGCCGACTGGCTGATCGGCGCGGGCCTGCTCGCGCCGCGCGTCACCGGCAAGGCGCTGCGCTCCATGAAGGAACCGGGCAGCGCGTACGACGACGATGTGCTCGGCAAGGACCCGCAGCCCGCGACGATGGACGACTACGTGCAGACGGGCCGCGACAACGGCGGCGTCCACATCAACTCCGGCATCCCCAACCACGCCTTCTACCTCACCGCGACCGCCCTCGGCGGCAACGCCTGGGAGCGTGCGGGGCAGATCTGGTACGACGTGCTGACCGGCGGCGAGCTGGACTCGAAGGCGGACTTCGCCGACTTCGCGAACCTGACCCTGGCGCAGGCCCGCGCCACGTACGGCGAGGGCGAGGAACTCCAGGCCGTCACGAAGGCGTGGGAGCAGGTCGGGGTACCCACGGCCTGAGCGCGGGGCGCGGACCCGGAGTGGCCGGGCGGGCGCTTTCGTACTAGACAGGAAGCATGCGTATCCAGGTGAAGCGCACGGGCGGATTCGCGGGCATCGACCGGCACGCCTCGGTGGAGACGGCGGGGCGGGCCGATGCCCAGGAGTGGCACGACCTGGCCAAGCAGGCCGTAGCCGCCGCCCGCCAGACCCCCCCGATCGGCGTGCCGGACGGCTTCAGCTACCAGCTCACCGTCGACGGGAAGACGGTGTACTGCTCGGATCCCCGCTTGACGGAGGAGCAACGGAAGCTGATTTCAAGGGTGCTGAAGGAGGGCGCGTAACGGCCAGTTCTCGCCGGGCTGTTGACTTCTGTTACCGCCGGTAAGGATGATCCGGTGCATGGCGAGCGATGCGCGCGGCGCGACCAACCCCATACCCCAGTTCCCGGCCGACTTCCTCTGGGGCGTATCCACCTCCGCCCACCAGATCGAGGGCGCCGCGGACCAGCGCGAGCCCTCCGTGTGGGACGCCTTCACGGCCGAACCGGGCCGGGTGAAGGACAACTCCACCGCGGCGGTGGCCTGCGACCACTACCACCGCTACCCCGAGGACGTGGCGCTCCTCCGCGACCTGGGCGTGGGAGCGTACCGCTTCTCTATCTCCTGGCCCCGCGTCCAGTCCCCCGGCGGCCTCGACTTCTACGACCGCCTGGTGGACGAGCTGGTGGCAGCGGGCGTACGGCCCGTTCCGACGCTCTTCCACTGGGACCTGCCGCTCGCGGTGGACGAGGAGGGCGGCTGGCTGCGACGCGAGACCGCCGAGCGTTTCGCCGAGTACGCGGCCCTCGTCGCCGAACGCCTCGGTGACCGGATCGACAAGTGGATCACCCTCAACGAGCCCGCCGAGCACACCCTGTTGGGCCACGCCCTCGGCACCCACGCACCCGGCAAGCAGCTGATGTTTGACGCCCTCCCCGCCGCCCACCACCAGCTGTTGGCCCACGGTCTGGCCGTACGGGCCCTGCGCGCGGCCGGAGTCACGGACATCGGGATCGCCAACTCGCACGGCCCGACGTGGCCCGCGTCCGACGCGGCAGCCGATGTGGAGGCGGCCGGTTTCTACGACCTGCTCCTCAACCGGCTGTTTGCCGACCCCGTCCTGCTGGGCCAATACCCGGAAGGACTGGGCGAGTTGATGCCCGGGGACGTCGACGCCGACCTGAAGGTGATCGCCGAGCCGCTGGACTGGTACGGGATCAACTACTACGCACCGACCAGGGTGGGCGCACCTCAGGGCGCCGACATCCAGTTCGGCGGTTTCACACTTCCGGCCGAACTCCCCTTTTCCGTAAGGGAGATCGAGGGTCACCCGGTCACCGACTTCGGCTGGCCCGTGGTCCCGGAGGGACTGACGGAGCTGCTGACCAGCTTCCGTGACCGCTACGGCGACCGCCTCCCGCCCATCGTCATCACCGAGAACGGCTGCTCGTACGAGGGGATCGACGACCAGGAGCGGATCGCGTTCCTGGACGGCCATCTCCGGGCGCTGCACCGGGCGTTGGAGGCGGGCGTCGACGTACGCGGGTACTTCGTGTGGTCACTGCTGGACAACTTCGAGTGGGCGGAGGGCTACGCCAGGCGCTTCGGCCTGGTTCACGTCGACTACGAGACGCTGAAGCGGACACCGAAGGCGTCGTACGGATGGCTGCGGGACGTACTGCGCGCACAGCCCTGAGACGGAGCCCGTTTTCGGGCAACCATCAACTGCCTTCGGCCACTTCCTCCAACCATCAGAAGAATCACTTCCGCATCTCTTGCGATCACGCGCCACTCAGGCCTCAATAGACCTCGACTCTTTCTTTTGACGGGCCGTCAGATCTGACCCCGCGCAGCATTTCCGCGCCCCACCCGTGGGCGGTCCGTCAACCGTTCCCACATGGCAACTCCCCACCAAGGAAAGGGAATCCGATGAGACGCAAGCGGATCGGAATCGGTGCGGCCGTCGCGGCCGGCACCCTCGCAATGACGGGCTTCGTCCTGGCCCCCAGCGCCGCCGCGGTGGTCCCGCAGTCGGCGACCATCACCGCGGACTGCGGCACCCTCGGCGGCGGCGAGGCCACCCTCACCGCCACGCAGGACGGCACCTCCGCCACCATCACCGTCAGCTCCACCGAGATCACCGCGCCGATCGCCCTCGGCGAGGACTCCATCCAGGCCTCGCTCACCATGGTGAAGGCGAGCGGCGGCACCACCGCGTTCACCGGCACCGAGAACCCCGCGATAGCCGCCGGTGAGGGGGTCACCGTCGGACCCCTGACCGGCACCGTCGCCGCCGGGGACAGCCTTGAGGCGAACGGCGGCTCCCTGGACCTGACGGTCCTCGGGATCAACCTCACGTGCACCGCCCAGGGACCGCAGTCACCGGGCCCGTTCGTGTTCGAGTAAGCCCAAGCCCCACGGCAAGTTCCGTACCCCCGCACAACTCCGTACGTGATGATCGGTGCCGTCCGCGCGCAGACGGCACCGATCAGCCACATCAGCCGCCGACTCGGCCCGCGACGAAATACCGACGCGAGAGTTCAGAGCGCATCCGGGCCGCGCTCCCCCGTCCGTACCCGCACCACCGTCTCCACCGGCAGCATCCACACCTTGCCGTCGCCGATCTTCCCCGTCCGCGCCGCCTGGACGATCGCGTCGGTGACCGGGTCGGCGTCCGCGTCCTCGACGACGACCTCGATACGGACCTTGGGGACGAGGTCGACCTGGTACTCGGCCCCGCGGTACACCTCGGTGTGCCCGCGCTGACGCCCGTAACCGCTGGCCTCCGTGACGGTCAGCCCGTGGACGCCGAGCTCCTGGAGGGCGGTCTTGACCTCGTCGAGGCGATACGGCTTGATGATCGCGATGATGAGCTTCATGAATCCGTGATCGTAAGTGGTCGCGGCGTGCGGCGTAAGGCCCGTGAAGGTTCGGACGTGAAGGTCCGGGCATGCGAACGTGAGCACGTGCGGCGGGACTCCGATGATCAGGGACAATGGGCGGCATGAGCGTTCGTACCCAGTCATCCGAGCCGCCGGAATCCTCGGGGGCCACCCATCGCGCGGGCTTCGCCTGCTTCGTGGGCCGCCCGAACGCGGGCAAGTCCACCCTCACGAACGCTCTGGTCGGCCAGAAGGTGGCGATCACCGCCAACCAGCCGCAGACCACGCGGCACACGGTACGGGGCATCGTGCACCGGCCGGACGCGCAGCTGATCCTGGTGGACACCCCAGGGCTGCACAAGCCGCGCACGCTCCTCGGTGAACGGCTCAACGACATCGTCCGCACCACCTGGGCCGAGGTCGACGTGATCGGCTTCTGTCTGCCGGCGAACGAGAAGCTGGGGCCCGGCGACCGTTTCATCGCCAAGGAACTGGCGTCCATCAAGAAGACGCCGAAGATCGCGATCGTCACGAAGACCGACCTGGTGGACGGGAAGACCCTCGCCGAGCAACTCATCGCCATCGACCTGCTCGGCAAGGAACTCGGCTTCGAGTGGGCGGAGATCGTGCCCGTGTCGGCCGTCGCCGACAAGCAGGTGGACCTGCTCGCCGATCTCATCGTGCCTCTGCTGCCGGAGGGGCCTGCCCTCTACCCGGAGGGCGACCTCACGGACGAACCCGAGCAGGTCATGGTGGCCGAGCTGATCCGCGAGGCCGCCCTGGAGGGCGTACGCGACGAGCTGCCCCACTCCATCGCAGTCGTGGTCGAGGAGATGCTGCCCCGCGAGGACCGCCCCGCCGACCGGCCCCTCCTCGACATCCACGCCTTCGTCTACATCGAGCGCCCCAGCCAGAAGGGCATCATCATCGGCCCCAAGGGCAAGCGCCTGAAGGAAGTCGGCATCAAGTCACGCAAGCAGATCGAGGCGCTTCTGGGCACGCCGGTCTTCCTCGACCTCCATGTGAAGGTCGCGAAGGACTGGCAGCGGGATCCTCGGCAGTTGCGGAAGCTGGGGTTCTGAGGGCGGGGTTCTGAGGACGGGTTCCCGGTCCGAAAACCCTCACCCCGCCGTCGCCGACACCCGCACCACCCCGTCCACCCCCGCCAACAACACCGGCGTAGAGGCCCCGCCAAGGTCCCGCACAGCCGCCAGGTCGCCGTCCGCCAAGGATTCGGCCTCGCTCACCACCGCCGCCGCCTCCAGCGACTTCGCCCCCGACGCCACGGCCATGGCGACCGCGGTCTGCAGGGCACTGAGCCGCAGGGAGTCCAGGGCGACGGTTCCGGCGACGTACGTACGGCCGGTCTCGTCGCGTACGGCCGCCCCCTCGGGCACGCCGTTGCGGGCCCGGGCGGAACGAGCCAGGGTGACGATCTTGCGGTCCTCGGGATCAAGGGTGTCGGTCATGCCCTGAGCATACGAAGACCTGGGCGTACGAAGAGGCGGCGGGTCCGGAACGCGCGCCTGCCCGGCCACGGGATACGTACCTACCCGGCCACGGGATACATGGCCCCCCGCCGCCCCTCCGGCGAGGCCAGCCATTCCAGCTTCGCCGCCGTGTTGGCCTCCGCGAGCGGGGTGTGCAGCACGACCGTGAGATCGGGCCGGGCGGGCACCTTCATGGCGGTCGACTCGACGCACAGCAGCCCGACCAGCGGATGGTCGAGCTCCTTGCGTATCTGGCCCTGGTCCAGGATGTCGCGCTGTTCCCACAGCTCGGTGAACTCGGCGCTGGCCGCCTTCACTTGGGCGAGCACCTCCTGGAAGCCCTCGTCGTCGGGGCACTGGGAGCAGGCGGCCCGGAACTGGGCCACCACCGTGCGCGCGTTCTGCTCCCAACGGTCCTGGCCCTGGACGCGACGATCGTGCTCGTCGCGGCGGTGCTCGTGGCCGTGGGCCTGCGTAGGGGTGTCACTCGGGCGTGAGCCGGCGGGGCGGGGCCATGCGCCCCGCCCTGTCAGGCCCGGTCCAGCCGCAGCCGCTCCGCCCGCGGCAACCCCGCCACCACCAGGTCGTACGAGTCCTCGATCAGCTCCCGTACGAGCTGATCCGGAAGGTCGCCGTCGACCGTGACCGTGTTCCAGTGCCGCTTGTTCATGTGATAGCCCGGCACGATCAATCCCGGATACTCGCCCCGAAGCCGAATCGCATCCTCCGGATCACACTTGAGGTTCACCGTGAGCGGGACGCCGTCCAGCCGGGTCAGCGCGAACAGCTTCCCCAGCACCTTGAAGACGGACATGTCCGGGTTGAACGGAAAGTCCTCCACCGCCGCGTTGAAGGACAGGCAGAAGGTACGCAGCTCCTCAGGGGTCACTCCGGCTTCTTCTCCTCCTCCGGCGGCTCCGCCGGGCCCATCGGCTCCACCAGCACGGTCACGATCTTGTTCCGGCGGCCCGCCGCGGTCTCCGCGGTGAGCCGCAGCTCGCGCTCGTCCGGCAGCGACACCACCGACGAGGCGCCCGCGATCGGCACCCGCCCCAGTGCCTTGGCGAGCAGCCCGCCCACCGTCTCGACGTCCTCGTCGTCGTACGCCTCGAAGCCGTACAGCTCACCGAGGTCGCCGATGTCGAGGCGGGCCGTCACGCGGTAGCGGTCGTCGCCGAGGTTCTCGACCGGCGGCAGTTCACGGTCGTACTCGTCCGTGATCTCGCCGACGATCTCCTCCAGGATGTCCTCGATGGTGACGATGCCGGCCGTGCCGCCGTACTCGTCGATGACGACCGCGACGTGATTGCGGTGCTGCTGCATCTCGCGCAGCAGATCGCCCGCGTTCTTCGTGTCCGGTACGAAGGCCGCAGGCCGCATTGCCGTCGAGACGAGCTCGCTCTCCGCGTCCCGGCTGATGTGCGTCTTACGGGCCAGGTCCTTCAGATACACGATCCCCACGATGTCGTCCTCGCTCTCCCCGGTGACGGGGATCCGCGAGAAACCCGACCGCAGGGCCAGGGTCAGCGCCTGCCGGATCGTCTTGTACCGCTCGATGACCACCAGGTCCGTACGCGGGACCATCACCTCCCGCACGAGCGTGTCGCCCAGCTCGAAGACGGAGTGCACCATCCGGCGCTCCTCGTCCTCGATGAGCGACTCCTTCTCGGCGAGGTCGACCAGGGCGCGCAGCTCGGCCTCGGAGGCGAACGGGCCGCGGCGGAAGCCCTTGCCGGGGGTCAGTGCGTTGCCGATGAGGATCAGCAGGGGCGGGATCGGGCCCATGACACGCGCCAGGGGCAGCAGGACGTACGCCGCCGCCGTCGCCGTGTTCAGCGGATGCTGGCGGCCGATCGTGCGCGGGGAGACCCCGACCGCGACATACGAGACGAGGACCATCACGCCGATCGCGATCGACAGGGCCTCCCACGTCTCGTCGAACTCCATCAGGCAGGCGTACGTGACGAACGCGGCGGCGGCCATCTCGCAGGCGACCCGCACGAGCAGCGCGACGTTCAGATAACGGGTCGGGTCCGCGGCGACCTGAGCCAGCTTGGCGCTGCCGCGGCGGCCGGAGCGTACGGCCTCCTCCGCGCGGAAGCTCGAGACGCGCGCCAGGCCCGCCTCCGCGCAGGCGGCGAGCCAGGCCACGACGACCAGCGCTGTCGCGCCGAGAACGATCTGGGGGTTCATGACACGGTCGGGGCCGGGGACGGACCGGTCAGGCCCTTCTCCGCACGCCAGCCGTCCACGATGGCGGCCTGCAGACCGAACATCTCCGCCTTCTCGTTCGCCTGCTCATGGTCGTAACCGAGCAGATGCAGCACCCCATGAACCGTGAGGAGCTGAAGCTCCTCGTCCATGGAGTGCTGCGTCGCCGCCTCCTTGCCCTGCCGCTCGGCGACCTCGGGGCAGAGCACGATGTCACCGAGCAGCCCCTGCGGCGGCTCGTCGTCGTCCTTCGACGGCGGACGCAGCTCATCCATCGGGAAGGACATCACGTCCGTCGGTCCCGGCAGCTCCATCCACTGGATATGGAGCTGCTCCATGGCGTCGGCGTCCACGACGATCACCGAGAGCTCGGAGAGCGGGTGGATACGCATCCGCGCGAGCGCGTAACGGGCGATGTCGAGGATCGCCTGCTCGTCGACCTCGGTTCCGGACTCGTTGTTGACGTCGATCGACATGATCGGGCTTGGTCTACTTCCGTTTGTTACGGCCCTTGTGGGAGCCGTTCTGCGTGCCGTTCTCGCTGTCGTACTTCTCGTACGCGTCGACGATACGGCCGACCAGCTTGTGCCGGACGACATCGTGGGACGAGAGCCGCGAGAAGTGCACGTCCTGGACACCGTCCAGGATCTCCTGGACCTGCCGCAGCCCGGACTTCGTGCCCTCTGGAAGGTCGACCTGGGTGACGTCACCCGTGACCACGATCTTCGAGTCGAAGCCGAGCCGGGTGAGGAACATCTTCATCTGCTCGGCGCTCGTGTTCTGGGCCTCGTCCAGGATGATGAAGGCGTCATTCAAGGTACGGCCACGCATGTATGCGAGGGGTGCCACCTCTATCGTCCCCGCCGCCATCAGCCGCGGGATCGAGTCCGGGTCGAGCATGTCGTGCAGGGCGTCGTACAGCGGACGCAGGTACGGGTCGATCTTCTCGTACAGCGTGCCGGGGAGGAAGCCGAGGCGCTCTCCTGCCTCCACCGCGGGGCGGGTCAGGATGATGCGGTTGACCTGCTTGGACTGGAGGGCCTGGACCGCCTTGGCCATGGCGAGGTACGTCTTGCCGGTGCCTGCGGGGCCGATGCCGAAGACGACGGTGTGCTTGTCGATGGCGTCGACGTACCGCTTCTGGTTGAGGGTCTTGGGGCGGATCGTGCGGCCGCGCGAGGACAGGATGTTCTGGGTGAGGACCTCGGCCGGGGTCTCCTCGGGGCCGTTGCCGTCTTCACTTGCCCTCAGCATGGCGATCGAGCGTTCCACCGCGTCCTCCGTCATCGGCTGTCCGGTGCGGAGCACCAGCATCATCTCGTCGAACAGGCGCTGGACGAGGGCCACCTCGCGGGCGTCGCCGACCGCGCTGATCTCGTTGCCCCGGACGTGGATGTCGGCCGCCGGGAAGGCCTTCTCGATCACGCGCAGGAGGGCGTCTCCTGAGCCCAGCACGGTCACCATGGGGTGCTTGGGCGGGACGGTGAACTGCGCTTTCGCGTTTCCCTGGACAGGGCCTTGCGCTGTGGGTGTGTCAGTCATGGGCCGGCTCGTAGGCCTTGCTCGTCCTCCTCGACAGGGTCCGCAGTCGGTGGACTGCCTTTGCACTGCCCAGGGTACGTCGGAGCACTGACAACGCCGTAGGCGTTTTCGGGGGCCGTTATCGGAGGGGAATGCGAATAACTCACGCCGATCCCTCACGCCGACGTACGGAATCCGATCGTCGGTACCGCCCGTCGCAGTGGCCAGGGCCTGGCGTCCTCCGGGAGCAGTGCCTCCAGGAAGGCGTACCGCCTGAGTGCGGCCGGGTCCTGGTCGTCGTACGACTGGACGCGGCGCCACCAGGCGGCGATCTCGGTCCAGCCGGGGGCGGAGAGGGAGCCGCCGAACTCCTGGACGGAGAGGGCGGCCGTGAGGCCGGCGAAGGCGAGGCGGTCGGCGAGGGGCCAGCCGGCCAGGGTGCCGGTGACGAAGCCCGCCACGAAGACGTCGCCGGCGCCGGTGGGGTCGAGGGCCTCGACGACGATGGCGGGGACGTCGGCGGTCTCTCCGGTGCGGCCGTCGACAGCGTACGCGCCTTCCGCGCCGAGGGTGACGACGGCGAGCGGTACGCAGTCGGTGAGGGCGCGGGCGGCGGCGCGGGGGCAGGGGGTGCGCGTGTAGCGCATGGCCTCCTCGGCGTTCGGCAGGAAGGCCTCGCAGTGCTCCAGGTCGGGGAGGGCGGCGAGGTCCCAGCGGCCGGTGTCGTCCCAGCCGACGTCGGCGAAGATCCTGGCTCCCTTGTGCGCGGCCTGTGCGATCCAGGGTGCGCGTGTGCCGGGCGTCAGGGAGGCGATGGCGGCACGCGCGTGTGGGGGGCAGTCGGGCGCCGGCTCCTCCGGGGGCGGTTCGTGGCCGTGGCTGACCATGGTCCGCTCGCCCTCGTACGCCATGGAGACGGTGACCGGGGAGTGCCAGTGGGGCACCGTGCGTGACGTGGACAGGTCGATGTGCTCGCCCTGTTCCAGGGCGTCCCAGCAGTACTCCCCGTAGTGGTCGTCCCCGAAGGCCGCCGCCAGGGAGGTCTTCAGGCCGAGGCGGGCCAGTGCGGTCGCCATGTTGGCGACGCCTCCGGGGCTCGAGCCCATGCCGCGCGCCCAGGACTCGGTGCCGCGTACGGGGGCGGAGTCGAGCCCGGTGAAGATGATGTCCAGGAAGACGGTGCCCGTGAGGTAGACGTCCCAGGGCGGGTCGCCGGGTGTGCGCAGCCCGGCGAGCGGATCGACGTGGGCGTGGCGGTGGTACGGGCCCTCTCCGTGGGGCGTGGTCACGGTGCGCTCCCCTGAGGTGGTGCGATTTTCAGCCAGTGTGCACCACACCACTGACAGCCGCCCCGCTGCAGCGGGCGCACCCCCGCACCCCTACGCCCCTCTACGCTCCGCTACTCGAACGCGTAGGCCTCCACCTCGGCGAGATACCGCGCCCGCCGCTCCTCGTCATGCTCGAGGAACGACGCGAGGAACGAGTTCCGCGCCAGTTCCCGCAGCCGCTCGCGCGAGAGCCCCAGCGTCTCGTGCACGGCGTGGAAGTTGTCGTCGACGTAGCCGCCGAAGTACGCGGGATCGTCGGAGTTGACCGTGCACAGCAGTCCGGCGTCGAGCATCGCGGGCAGCGGGTGCTCGGCCAGGGTGTCGACGGCTCGCAGCCGTACGTTCGACAGGGGGCAGACCGTCAGCGGCACCCGCTCCCGTACGAGCCGCTCGACCAGCGCCGGGTCCTCCATGCAGCTCAGCCCGTGGTCGATCCGCTCGGCGCCGAGTACGTCGAGTGCCTCGGTGATGTACGCGGGCGGCCCCTCCTCCCCCGCGTGGGCGACCCGTCGCAGTCCGAGCGCGGCGGCGGCCTCGTACACCTCGCGGAACCTCCCCGGCGGATGCCCGACCTCGGCGGAGTCGAGGCCGACGCCGACGATCCGGTCGAGATAGGGCCTGGCGGCGTCCAGGGTCTGCATCGCGGACTCGGCGGACTCGTCCCGCAGGAAGCACATGATCAGCTGCGTGGAGACACCGTGTGCGGCCTCTCCCCCACTCTCGGCTTCGCTCGAGCGGGGGGACCCCCATCGGCCGAGGGCCCGCCAAAGCCCTTCCACGACCGTCCCCATGGCGACGCCGCGTGCGAGGTGCGCCTGCGGATCGAAGAAGATCTCCGCATGCCGCACTCCCTGTGCCGCGGCCCGCGCGAGATAGGCGTCGGCCAGTTCCTCGAAGTCCCGCTCGGTCCGGAGCCCGGCCATCAGCTCGTAGTAAAGCCCCAGGAAGGACTGGAGGTCGCTGAACTGGTACGCCTTGCGGAGCTCCTCCGTATCGGCGTACGGCAGCTCGACACTGTTGCGCGCGGCGAGCGCGAGCGCCAGCTCGGGTTCGAGGGTGCCTTCGATGTGCAGGTGCAGTTCGGCTTTGGGCAGGGGCATTCCGGCATCGTACGACCGGATCACCGGCGTTTCGGAACCGGTACACGCAGCAGATCGTGCGCCACTGTCAGCTCCCCCTCGAACCCGGCGGCCCGCGCCTGTCGCTCGAATTCATCGGGTTCGTTGTAACGCTGGCTGAAGTGCGTCAGCACGAGATGCCGTACGCCCGCGTCCCGGGCGACGCCACCCGCCTGACCGGCTGTCAAGTGGCCGTATTCGACTGCGAGTTCAATGTCCGCGTCGAGGAAGGTCGACTCGATGACGAGCATGTCGGCCCGCTCAGCGAGCGCGTACACGCCGTCGCACAGTCGGGTGTCCATGACGAAGGCGAACCGCTGCCCCCGCCGCACCTCGCTCACGTCCTCCAGCGCGACATCGCCCAACACCCCCTCCCGCTGGATCCGCCCCACGTCCGGCCCCTTGATCCCGTACGAGGCGAGCCGCTCGGGCAGCATTCGCCGCCCGTCGGGTTCGACGAGCCGGTAGCCGTACGACTCGACGGGGTGGGCGAGTTTGCGGGCCTGAAGGGTGTACGACTTCGAGGCCGCGAGTACGCCGTCGGCGGCGACCGGTGCTTCGGTGAGCTGGACGGTCTCGCGGTAGGCGGTGGCGTACCGCAGCCGTTCGAAGAAGCGCCGGCCGGAGCGCGGATAGTGGGCGGTGATCTCGTGCGGCACCCGGTCGAGGTTGATGCGCTGGATCACTCCGGCGAGGCCCAGCGAGTGGTCGCCGTGGAAGTGCGTGACGCAGATCCGGTGCAGGTCATGGGCCGCGACCCCGGCACGCAGCATCTGCCGCTGCGTGCCCTCGCCGGGGTCGAAGAGCAGCCCCTCCCCGTCCCAGCGCAGCAGATAGCCGTTGTGGTTACGGTGCCGGGTGGGGACCTGGCTGGCGGTGCCGAGGACCACCAATTCGCGTACGGACACGGTGAGTTATCCCGGCTTATCCCGGCGGCCACTGCATGCCGCGGCCGCCCAGGACGTGCGCGTGCACGTGCCAGACGGTCTGGCCCGCACCGCTTCCGGTGTTGAAGACGATGCGGTAACTGTCCAGCTTCTCGTCGGCCGCGACCTCACCGGCCTCGCGCACCACGTCGGCGAGGACCGCGGGGTCGGCGGCGGCGAGCGAGGCGGCGTCCCGGTAGTGGGCCTTCGGGATCACCAGGACGTGCGTGGGCGCCTGCGGGTTGATGTCCCGGAAGGCAACGGTCGTCTCCGTCTCCCGCACGACGGTCGCCGGCACCCTCCCCGCCACGATCTTGCAGAACAGACAGTCGTCCTGCGGTTCCCCTGCCATGCGCGGCCTCCTCACGCTGGATGATCGTTACGTCGGCATCGTATCGACCGGTGGGTTCCGGCAGGGGGTCTACGGTCCGGCCGTAAGCCCCTCGTCACAGTGGTTGCTCGGCTGCATGGCCTGCTGGTGACCAGATCGGTCCGCTGCCGGACCCGATACGGCCTGTCGCCGCCCCGCCCGCGCGGCCCAGACTCGAGGACATGACCCGAGCACTGATCGTCATCGATGTCCAGGAGTCCTTCCGCGTCCGTCCACTGTGGGCGGCCATCTCCGACCCGAAGATCGCCGACCAGGTGAACCGCCTGGTCCGGCTCGCCCGTCAGGCCGGGGACCTGGTGGTGTGGGTACTGCACACCGCGCCCGGCACCGGCGATGTCTTCGACCCGGCCCTCGGCCATGTCCGGCTGATGGAGGAGCTGGAGCGAGCGGACGGGGAGCCGCTGATCCACAAGACCTCGCACAACGCCTTCACCACCACCAACCTGCAGCAACTCCTCACCGAGCGCGGCATCCACGAGCTCACCGTCTGCGGCATTCGCACCGAGCAGTGCGTGGAGACCACCACCCGCGTCGCGAGCGACCTCGGCTACCAGGTCACCTTCGTCACCGACGCGACCGCGACCAATCCCATCCCGCACCGCGACGCTCCCGCCGACCAGAGCGTCGCCGAGCTACTGGCCGACCCCCGCACGCTGTCTGCCGAAGAGGTCATCCGGCGCACCGAGTACGCCCTCGCCGGACGCTTCGCCACCATCGCGACGGTCAATCAGCTGGAGGCCGCGGCAGGACGTCAGGCATGATGACCGAATCGTGAGCCACGTCGTCTTCTTCCTGGTGCCCGGAGTCCACTTGCTGGACCTGGCCGGCCCCGCGCAGGTCTTCTCCACGGCGGCCGGCTTCGGGCACCCCTACACGCTCGCCTACGTCGCCGAGCAGCCACAGGTCCCCACTGCCCAAGGGCTGCCGCTGATGGCAGGGCTCGACTGGCCCGAGCTCGGGCCCGAGGATCTGATCGTGGTGCCCGGCTGGCGGGTAGTCACCCTGGCCGACGCCCCCGCCATCGGCGCCGCCACCCTGCAGGTCCTCCGGGACCACCACGCCAGGGGCGGGACGGTGGCCAGCGTCTGCGCCGGAGCCGAGGCGCTCGGCCGGGCCGGCCTGCTCGACGGCCGCCACTGCACCACCCACCACGACGTGCAGGACGAACTGGCCCTGCGCCACCCCAGGGCGGTGGTCGTCCGCGACGTCCTGTTCACCGCCGACGACCGGGTGATCACCTCGGCCGGAATCGCCAGCGGCATCGATCTGGCCCTGCACCTGGTCGCGACCCGGCACGGCCCGGCCGTCGCCGCCCAGGCCGCCCGGAACATGGTCGTCTACGCCCGCCGCAACGGCCATGAGCCGCAGTCCAGCGCGATGCTCCGGCACCGCTCCCACCTCGACGACACCGTGCACCGCGCCCAGGACCTCATCGACGCCCACTTCGACCAACCACTCCCGCTGCCCACCCTGGCCTCGGCCGTCGGCGTCAGCGAACGCACCCTCACCCGCCTCTTCACCCGCGCCACAGGACTCACTCCCCTGCGCTACCAGCAAACCCTCCGCCTCGAACGCGCCCAGCACCTCATCAGTCACGGCGCGACGATCGACGCCGCCGCCCGCTCGGTCGGTTTCGAGGACCCACGCATGCTGCGCCGGCTGCGCGCCCGCACGGCCTGACTGCGGCAGTGGGAGGGGGCTCCCCCTTCAGCCGCGGGACGACCACACCCCACTCGTGCCCCGACTCTGCGCATGTGGGCCACCCGATCGTCCCGTCACCCGCGTTCGGGCTCGGCCGCGCCGTGCTGCCTGCCCGGTCACGGCGATGGTAGTCACGTCTCTCCCTCAGCTAAGAGGCCCGCAGCGCCTGGCTGGCCCCGGCGTGCGCGGGCCAGGACTGGGTGAGGGCAGCCGCGTCGACAGCGCGGCGTGTGTACTCCACGGCGCCGGATACGCCACCCATGGGGCTGCACGTCGTCCTCGCGTAACTCGACGCGAGTACATTGCGAGGTGTCAGCATCGCAATAGGGGTCAGAATGCCCGACGCAGCCTCCGCTGCCCCAGAGCGCATCGGGGCACGCATCCGAGAATTCCGGACTATCCGCGACTACTCACTGTCCGAACTCGGCCGGAGGGCGCACGTCTCGCCAAGCTTGCTCTCCCGCATCGAGAGCGGCGAACGGGCCGTGCAAGACCTCGGCGACCGTGTCAGCGGTATCGGGGGTGGCCAACGCTGACAAGGAACGCCGACATGGCAGAAGCTGCAGCCCCGAAGCAGGAACGCGAACCCAGGGCCAAAATGACGATGCGCGTCTACTCGAGGAGCCGTAGCGGCGAGGTCACCCAGGACCCGGCGTTCGGTGAGGACGACGAAGCAGCCACGGACCGTGCGCCATAGTGCTGAGGTATGGGGCGGCCCGGGCAGTGGGCATCCGCCAGCGCGTCGAACCCGCCGGCCGCGAAGCGGCGGACCGCACCGCGCACGGTGACCTCGTTGCATTCGAGCAGGTCAGCCACCTCCGGCACAATCAGGCCCCGTCCCATCAGTCGTACGCATTCCAGACGCAGTCGGGTACCCGGCGCGAGATCACACGCCCGCAGACGCTCACGCACCTCGCGCTCCTGATCAGACGTCAACTCCACACGCAAGATCTTCGGCATGGGCAACCCTCCCGCCCCATACCCGAACCGCAGCCCCACATCACCGAGACCGCTCAGTGCCCTGGGCCAGGCATTTCGAGTTCGGGCAAGGAGAAGAAACCGGTGATTGCTTGCACCGTCCGTTCCTCGTTGTCATCTCTGTCAAGATCCGCCTGCGGCCCGATCAGATTCGCCGCCGTGAGGACGGGTAGCAGCAGATCAGGGTCCTCACCCACCCGGCCGTGCAGGTTCTCGAAGCTGAAGCCGGTGACCAGGCTCCCATCGCGGTAGTACTCGACCCAGGGACGGTGGGCCTTCGCCCAGCAAGGCTCGGTCACGAAGACAACGAGTTCGCCGCCGTCCGGGCACAGCCGACGGTAATCGGCAAGGTCATAGTCGCCGCTGTCCCAGCTGAGCATGTCGTGCATCATCAGCCCCCAGTCGGTTCCCTTGCCGTACGCGAGTGGCATTCGCCGCAGGCCGATGAGTCCTCGCGTAAGCGCGTCCAGAGACAACCCCCGGAAGAAGACGACATTGGTCTCCTCGTGGTGCGGAAGCGGGCCATGTATCCAATGCGTCATACCGGGCACCGTAGAGGAGCCCACTGACACGGCCGCACAGCCGCCTGCCGTCGTCAAAGCAGCGGCCGACCGGTGAGCGCCAGGTAAGAAGCAGGCCCACTGGCGAGCCGTGAACGCACCCCACCTCGTCGCCCTCGTCCGCGCCGGGACCCGCTTCGAACGCGGCCAGATCATCGAACGCCCCGAAGCCCCGCAGCCTGAAACAGGTCAATGATCCACAGACTGTGGCGCTTGGCGGCGACCTGCCCCGGCAGGGACTCACGCCGGATCCGGCAGGTCCATCAGCGCGAGCTTGGCCGGGTCGATCACGACCGTGATGTTGGTGATCCGGTCGTCGACGACGGTGAACGCGAGGGCCGAGAGCGGGGTGCCGTCCTCGCGCCAGGAAATGATCCCCGGGAGGCCGTTGACGAGTGCCGCCCGCCCCTGTGCGGCTGCGCCGGCGGACAGTTGCGCGCCGGCTGCGACCTTGGTGGCGCCGAGGGTGACGACTACGCCGGACGGGGTGTCGACGGTCAGTTTCACCTCGGGGTCGAGTACCCGCAGCAACCCCTCGAAGTCGCCGCGGCGAGCCGCCGCCAGGAAGGCCTGGACCACCTCTCGCTGCTCCCGTCCGACGCCGGTCGGCCGCTCAATCGCCTGCACCTTCCTGCGGGCGCGGCTGGCGAGCATCTTGGTGGCGGCGGTGGACTTGCCGAGGATCTGGCCGATCTCGTCGAACGGCACCGCGAACAGGTCGTGCAGCACGAACGCCAGCCGCTCGCTCGGCCCGAGCGACTCCAGGACGACGAGCAGCGCGAGCCCGACCGAGTCGGCGAGCACTGCGTCGTCCTCGGGAACAGGACTGTCGTGGAGCGTCACCACGAGCTCGGGCAGGCGGTCGTCGTAGGACGCCTCCGGGCGGGCCTGGCGCGATCGCAGGACATCGAGGCTGATCCGGCCGACCACCGTGGTCAGCCAACCGGCGAGGTTGTGGATGGTCGCCGCGTCCTGGCGGGAGAGGCGCAGCCAGGCCTCCTGGACCACGTTCTCGGCGTCGGCGTGCGATCCGAGCATGCGGTAGGCGACCGCGCGCAGCCGGTCACGCTGGGCCTCGAACGCCGCGGCCATCGGGTCCGCCGGGCTGGTGTCGGACATGTTGTTACCTTCCTCGGCTCTGCTCCGTCATGGGTGATGACGGGCCCGAAGGGGCGCAGGTAACCGATGAAGGAGCAACACCGATGGAAGCACGCATGACAAGCCCGGCGAACCCCGACGTGATCACAGCGATCCAGCACCTCTACAAGGCGATTCACGCCGGGGGCGTCGACAAACGCCTGCTGTCGCTGGTCCACCTGCGGACCAGCCAGATCAACGGCTGCAGCCCGTGCATTTTCGCCTCGATCGAGTCGGCGCGGAAGGCCGGTGAGACAGACGAGCGGCTGCACAACGTGGTCGCGTGGCGCGAGACGCCCTTCTACACCGAGGAGGAGCGGGCGGCCCTCGCCCTGACCGAGGCCGCCACCCGGCTCCAGGACGGCGCACCGGGCGTGACCGACGAGATCTGGGACGCCGCCGCCGACCACTTCAGCGAGGAGCAGCTGGGCGCGATCACCCTGGAGATCGCGATGACCAACTTCTTCAACCGGATCAACCGCACGGTCCGGGAGCAGGCGGGCAAGACCTGGTGAGCCGGGCGGGGCGTCATCCCCCGGAGGCCGCGCCTTCCCAACGTCAAGGGATGACGCCCCCACAGACCGAAACTCCGGAGTCCGTGGCATTCGTTACAGGCACCCCGATCCACAGGTCTTTACTATTCCTCCTGGTCGTGGGCCTGAGCGGCCAAAGAATCAGTACTCGACTTCGCCATACCGCTTAGGGCATCTCGCCCCGCCAACTGGCCCTGGCTGAAATCCTGTTACGAAGTGGAAGGAGTGGCGAGTGCGGCGAATGAGATGGGCGGCCTGCAACCCTCCTGTGTGACTTCTACGAAAGGGGAGGGTGAAGAACCCCACCCGCACCCAGCGTGGCCGCATGCGGTCTACCGCACCCCCGGCCGTAGTGGCACCCTGCCGCCTATGGGGGCATTGAGGCGTATACGGCATGGCTTACGGGGGCGGCGCGGCCCGGTCGTGGCCGGGGTCGCGGTGGTTGCCGTCATGGGAGTCGTCGGGTGTGAGCCGGGGGACGGTATCAATTCCGCCGCCGTGGCCATCACCACCGATCAGGTCGGGACCCGGGAGCTCGAGCGGCAGGGTGTCGATGTGCGGTGGGTCAGCTGCACGGCCTCGTACGGGGAAAGCGCGACCGCCGGGAATTCGCCGAATGCGCGGAGTGTGGCGACCGTCGACTGTGTGGGCGAGGACAAGGAGGGGCGGGACATCACGATCAAGGGAAAGGTGACGCAGGAGGTCGACGGGAAGTGTGTGCGGGGGGATCTGATCGCCAGGGTCGGCGGCAAGGAGTGGTTCAGGGCAGATGTGCTCGGGAACTGCGATGCGGCCGACCCGACCACCGCCGCGCCCACCCCGTCACCACCCGACGACGATCACGGCTCCACCCCGCCCGTCGACCACGAGACGTCGCCCCCTGGGCCCACCGTCACCGTGACCACCACGGTCACCGAGCGCCCGAGCCCCACCTGCTCCTGCCATCAGGGGAAGTGATCCAAAGCTCTGGCCGGAGGAAGAACCGCTGCATAGGGTGATCGGGTGACACAGACCGCATCCGCTGCATCCCATGCCTCCGCTGCGTCCTCGGCGTATCTCCGGTATCCGCATCTCCATGGCGAGTTGATCACCTTCACCGCCGAGGACGACGTCTGGGTCGCGCCCCTCGACGGCGGTCGCGCCTGGCGGGTCAGTGCCGACAACGTCCCGGTGAACCATCCGCGCATCTCCCCGGACGGTACGTCCCTCGCCTGGACGTCCACCCGCGACGGCGCCCCCGAGGTGCACATCGCCCCCATCGACGGCGGTCCCTCCAAGCGCCTTACGCACTGGGGCAGTTGGCGGACCCAGGTACGCGGCTGGACCCCGGACGGCCAAGTGCTCGCGCTCAGCACCTACGGACAGGCCAGCCTGCGGCGCAGCTGGGCGCGGGCCGTACCGCTCGACGGCGGACCCTCAACCACCCTTCCGTACGGGCCTGTTGGCGGCGTCGCCCACGGCCCTGGCGACGGCGTCGTCCTGCTGTCCGCGCCCATGGGACGCGAGGCCGCCTGGTGGAAGCGGTACCGGGGCGGTACGGCGGGCAAGCTGTGGATCGATCGCGAGGGCGACGGTGAGTTCGTACGGCTGCATGAGGAGCTGGACGGGAACATCGAGTACCCGTCGTGGGTGGGGGATCGGGTCGTCTTTCTCTCCGATCACGAAGGTGTGGGGGCTGTGTACTCGTCTCTCGCCGACGGGTCGGATCTGCGGCGGCACACGGCAGTTGACGGCTTCTATGCCCGGCATGCGGCGACCGACGGGACGCGCGTCGTGTACGCGTCCGCCGGTGAGCTGTGGATCCTCGACGACCTGGACGGGGCCGAGCCGCGGCGGCTCGACATCCGGCTCGGTGGGCAGCGTGTCGATCTGCAGCCGCATCCCGTGAACGCGTCCCGCTGGTTCGGAGCGGGCGCGCCCGACCACACCGGACGCGGCAGCGCGATCGCCGTGCGCGGCGCCGTCCACTGGGTCACGCACCGTTCGGGGCCCGCTCGGGCGCTGGCCGCGGAGCAGGGCGTACGGGCGCGGCTGCCGCGTACGTTCCGCGTGGACGGCGAGGAGCATGTGGTGTGGGTGACGGACGCGGAGGGCGAGGACGCGCTGGAGTTCGCGCCCGCCACCGGGGCCGCACCCGGTGCGACACCGCGTCGGCTCGCCGCCGGGCAGCTCGGCAGGGTGCTCGGGCTCGCGGTGGCGCCCGACGGCAGCCGCGCCGCCGTGGCCTCGCACGACGGGCGGGTGCTGCTCGTCGAGCGGGAGACGGGAGAGGTACGGGAGGTCGACCGCAGCGAGGACGGCGATGTCTCCGGGCTGGTGTTCTCGCCCGACTCGGCCTGGCTGGCCTGGTCGCATCCCGGCCCGCGCCCGCTGCGCCAGCTCAAGCTCGCCAACACCGCCGACCTGTCGGTGACCGAGGCGACCCCGCTCCGGTTCCGGGACTACGCGCCCGCGTTCACGCTGGACGGCAAGCACCTGGCCTTCCTGTCGGCGCGCTCCTTCGACCCGGTCTACGACGAGCACGTCTTCGACCTGGCCTTCGTCGGCGGTTCGCGGCCGCACCTCATCACGCTCGCCGCCACCACCCCCTCCCCCTTCGGGCCGCAGCGGCACGGCCGTCCCTTCGACGCCCCCGACAAGGAGGAGACGCCCGACAGCGAGGGCGCCCCCACGACCCGTATCGACCTGGACGGACTCGCCGACCGCATCGTGCCGTTCCCCGTCGAGGCCGCCCGCTACTCGCAGCTGCGCGCCGCCAAGGACGGCGTGCTGTGGCTGCGCCACCCGGTGCGCGGCGTACTCGGCGCCTCCCGCGCCACCCCGGACGACCCGGACCCGAAGACGGACCTCGAGCGCTACGACCTCGTCCAGCAGCGCATCGAGCATCTCGCCTCGGACGCCGACCACTTCGCGGTCACCGGCGACGGCAAGCGGATCCTGCTGTGGACCGACGGCAAGCTCAAGGTCGTACCGAGCGACCGGCGAGCCTCGAACGACGACGAGAGCGACACCAACATCACCGTCGACCTGTCGCGGGTCCGCCAGAGCGTCGACCCGGCCGCCGAGTGGCGGCAGATGTACGACGAGGCCGGCCGCCTCATGCGCGACAACTTCTGGCGGCCGGACCTAAGCGGGGTCGACTGGGACGGCGTACTCGACCGCTACCGGCCGGTGCTCGACCGGGTCGCCGCGCACGACGACCTGGTGGACCTGCTGTGGGAGGTGCAGGGCGAGCTCGGCACGTCGCACGCGTACGTCACTCCGCGCGGCGGCTTCGGCGGCGGGGAGCGGCAGGGGCTGCTCGGCGCGGACATCTCCCGTCACGAGGACGGCAGTTGGCGTATCGACCGGATCCTGCCGTCGGAGACCTCCGACCCGGACGCGCAGGCGCCGCTCGCCGCGCCCGGCGTCGCGGTGCGCGCCGGGGACGCGATCGTCGCCGTCTCCGGGCGGCCGGTCGACCCGGTGACCGGGCCGGGCCCGCTGCTCGTCGGTACGGCCGGAAAGCCGGTCGAGCTGACCATCTCCCCGTCCGGCGGCGGCGATCCACGCCACGCCGTGGTCGTCCCCATCTCCGACGAGGAGCCGCTGCGCTACCACGCGTGGGTCGCCGACCGGCGCGCGTACGTCCACGAGAAGTCCGAGGGACGGCTCGGCTACCTCCACGTGCCCGACATGGTCGGCTCCGGCTGGGCGCAGCTCCACCGCGACCTGCGGATCGAGGTCGCCAAGGAGGGCCTGGTCGTCGACCTCCGCGAGAACCGCGGCGGCCATACGTCCCAGCTCGTCGTCGAAAAGCTCGCGAGACGCATCGTCGGCTGGGACCTGCCGCGCGGAATGCGCCCGTACAGCTACCCCGAGGACGCGCCGCGCGGCCCGGTCGTCGCCGTCGCCAACGAGTTCTCCGGCTCGGACGGCGACATCGTCAACGCCGCGATCAAGGCGCTCGGCATCGGACCGGTGGTCGGTACGCGCACCTGGGGCGGCGTCGTAGGCATCGACAGCCGCTACCGCCTCGTCGACGGCACGCTCGTCACGCAGCCCAAGTACGCGTTCTGGCTGGAGGGTTACGAGTGGGGCGTGGAGAACCACGGCGTCGATCCGGACGTCGAGGTGGTCCAGGCGCCACAGGACTACGCGGCGGGACGCGACGTCCAACTGGACGAGGCGATCCGCATCGCGCTGGCGGCGCTGACGGAGAACCCGGCGAAGACGGCTCCGCCTTTGCCTGGGAGTGAGTGACGGGAGTACTGGGAGGCACAGGGCGTAAGGGCCTGCGAGACGGCAAACTCTCGCAGGCCCTCGGCGTGGAGAGAAGCGTGGCGCTGAAGGCCCGTCAGGCCCACCGCCCCGTACGCCCCAGCAGCAGCGCCGTCGCCGCCGTGCCCGCAGTCGACGTACGCAGCACACTGCGCCCCAGCCGGTACGCCCTCGCGCCCGACTGAGCGAAGACCTCCAACTCCTCGGGAGATACGCCCCCTTCGGGCCCCACCACGAGCACGATCGAGCCGGACGTGGGGAGTTCGGCGGTGGCGAGCGGCTCGCTCGGGTGGAAGCGGTCCTCGTGGAGGACCGCCGCGAAGTCCGCCGTGGTGAGAAGTGCGGCGACCTGCTTGGTCGTCATCGGGTCCGTGATGCGGGGGAAGCGGACCCGGCGCGACTGTTTGCCCGCCTCCCTCGCCGTCGCCCGCCACTTGGCGAGGGCCTTGAGGCCACGGTCGCTCTTCCACTGCGTGATGCAGCGGGAGGCAGACCAGGGGACGATCTCGTCGACGCCCGTCTCCGTCATCGTCTCGACGGCGAGTTCGCCGCGGTCGCCCTTCGGGAGGGCCTGGACGACGGTGATACGGGGCGTCGGCTCCGGCTCCTCGTGGACCTCGTGGAGTTCGGTGACCACCAGCCGGTCCTTGCCCTCGGCCGCCTTCACCACGCCTTCCGTCCAGAGCCCGCGGCCGTCCGTGAGCACCACGTCCTCGCCCGGCCGGAGTCGCTTGACGGACACGGCGTGCCGTCCCTCGGGGCCGTCGAGGACGAACTCCGGGCCGGCCGGCACCGTGTCCACCACGAACACCGGCGCGGTCATCAGACGGCACCCCCGCCGGGCAAAGCCGCCAGGGCCGCCTTCGCCGCGACCAGTTCGTCCGCGAGCACCTCGACCAGCTGCTGCGCCGGCAGATCGCGGGCGAGCCGGTGCCCCTGCCCCGCCCACAGCGCCATCCCCTGCGCGTCCCCCGCCTTGGCCGCCGCCTTGCGCAGACCGGAGGTGAGGTGGTGGATCTGGGGGTACGCGACGGGCGCGTACGGCCCGTGCTCGCGCATGAAGCGGTTCAGCAGGCCGCGGGCCGGGCGGCCGGAGAAGGCGCGCGTCAGCTCCGTACGGACGAAGAGGGGGTTGGTCAGCGCCTGCTTGTGCAGGGCGTTGGCGCCGGACTCGTGCGTGGCGAGGAAGGCCGTGCCGAGCTGGGCGGCGGTGGCGCCCGCGGCGAGCGCGGCGGCGATCTGGCTGCCGCGCATGATGCCGCCGGCCGCGACGATCGGAATCTGCACGGCCTCGCGGACCTGTGCGATCAGGGAGAGCAGCCCGATGCCGGAGCCGTCCGTCTCGGGGTTGTCGCGGTGGGTGCCCTGGTGGCCGCCCGCCTCCACGCCCTGCACGATCACCGCGTCGGCGCCCGCCCACTGCACGGACTGCGCCTCCTCGACGGTGGTCGCGGTGACCATGGTGAACGTGCCGGCGCGGGCGAGGGAGTCCAGGACCTCGCGCGTGGGGCAGCCGAAGTGGAAGGAGACGATCGGCACCGGGTTGTCGAGCAGCACGGCGAGTTTGGCGTCGTAGCCGTCGTCGCGTCCGCTGTCGGGATCGCCCAGTTTGGTCTCGTACCAGGCGGACTCGCCGGCGAGCTGGTTGGCGTAGACCTCGACGGCGGCGGGGTCGGCGTACTCGGGCTGCGGCATGAAGAGGTTCACGCCGAAGGGCCGGTTCGTCGCCCCACGCAGCTGCTTGATCTCCTGGTACATGCCGTCGGCCGTTTTGTAGCCGGCGGCGAGAAAACCCAGCCCCCCTGCCTCGGACACGGCCGCGGCGAGCTGCGGCACGGAGACGCCGCCCGCCATCGGGGCCTGCACGATCGGTAGGGGGAAAAGATCGGTCAGTGCGGAGGACATGACGGCATGTTGTCACGTCCCTCCAAGAGGACCGAATCCGGCCTTCCACCCGGCATACGCCAGGGGAATGGGCGTCGGTCAGCACGTACGGCCAAGCCCTCCAGGCACGAGAACAAGCCGCGCTCAGAGCCCCCCGCAGGCGTACTCCAGCCGCGAGAAGGACCTGCCATCAGCGCCCGTTGAACGCGTCCTTCAACCGCGAGAACAGACCCTGCTGCCCTGGCTGGAACTGCCCCGTAGGCCGCTCCTCCCCCCGCAGCTTCGCCAGCTCGCGCAGCAGCCGCTCCTGCTCCACGTCCAGCTTGCTCGGGGTCTGGACCTCGACGTGCACGACGAGGTCGCCGCGACCGCCGCCGCGCAGATGCGTGACACCGCGGCCGTGCAGCGGGATCGACTGGCCGGACTGGGTGCCGGGGCGGATGTCGATCTCCTCCATGCCGTCGAGCGTCTCCAGCGGAACCTTCGTACCGAGCGCCGCCGCGGTCATCGGGAGGGTGACCGTGCAGTGCAGATCGTCGCCACGGCGCTGGAAGGCAGGGTGCGGGACCTCGTGGATCTCGACGTAGAGGTCACCGGCGGGCCCGCCACCGGGACCGACCTCACCCTCTCCGGCGAGCTGGATCCGCGTGCCGTTGTCGACACCGGCCGGGATCTTCACGGTCAGGGTCCGGCGGGAGCGTACGCGTCCGTCGCCCGCGCACTCCGGGCACGGGTTCGGTACGACCGTGCCGAAGCCCTGGCACTGCGGGCAGGGCCGGGACGTCATGACCTGGCCGAGGAAGGACCGCGTGACCTGCGAGACCTCACCGCGGCCACGGCACATGTCACACGTCTGGGCCGAGGTCCCCGGAGCCGCGCCCTCGCCGCTGCACGTGGTGCAGACGATGGCCGTGTCGACCTGGATGTCCTTCGTGGTCCCGAAGGCCGCCTCGTCGAGCTCGACGTCCAGGCGGATCATCGCGTCCTGGCCGCGACGGGTGCGCGAGCGCGGGCCGCGCTGGGACGCCGTACCGAAGAACGCGTCCATGATGTCCGAGAAGTTCCCGAAGCCGCCCGCGCCGAAGCCGCCCGGGCCGCCACCGGCCGCCTGGGACAGCGGGTCGCCGCCGAGGTCGTAGACCTGCTTCTTCTGCGGGTCCGACAACACCTCGTACGCGGCGTTGATCTCCTTGAACCGCTCCTGCGTCTTCGGATCGGGATTGACGTCCGGATGCAGCTCGCGTGCGAGTCTCCGGAAGGCCTTCTTGATCTCGTCCTGTGACGCGTCGCGGCGCACGCCGAGTACGGCGTAGTAGTCCGTGGCCACTTACGACTCCGCCAGGATCTGTCCGACGTACCGTGCCACCGCTCGTACCGCTCCCATCGTTCCCGGGTAATCCATGCGGGTCGGTCCGACCACGCCGAGTTTGGCTACTGCCTCGCCGCCCGAACCGTAACCGACAGAGACGACCGATGTGGAGTTGAGTCCCTCATAGGCGTTCTCATGACCGATGCGCACCGTCATGCCCGAATCGCTTGCCTCGCCAAGGAGTTTGAGGAGGACGACCTGCTCCTCCAATGCTTCCAGGACGGGCCGGATCGTGAGGGGAAAGTCATGTCCGAAGCGGGTGAGATTGGCGGTGCCGCCGATCATCAGCCGCTCCTCGGTCTCCTCGACGAGCGTCTCCAGGAGGGTGGAGAGCACCGTCGAGACCGTGCCGCGGTCCTCGGCCTCGAAGGCCTCCGGCAGGTCCTGCACCAGCTGCGGGACGTCCGTGAAACGGCGGCCCGCGACCCGGCTGTTGAGCCGCGCGCGTAGATCCGCCAGAGACGTCTCCCCGAACGGCGCCGGGCAGTCGACCATGCGCTGCTCGACCCGCCCGGTGTCCGTGATCAGTACGAGCATGACGCGGGCCGGAGCCAGCGCCAGCAGCTCCACGTGCCGCACCGTCGAGCGCGTCAGCGACGGATACTGCACCACCGCGACCTGCCGGGTGAGCTGCGCCAGCAGCCGTACGGTCCGCCCCACCACGTCGTCCAGATCGACGGCGCCGTCGAGGAAGTTCTGGATCGCCCGTCGCTCGGGCGCCGTCATCGGCTTGACGCCCGCGAGCTTGTCGACGAAGAGGCGATAGCCCTTGTCCGTGGGAATGCGTCCGGCGCTGGTGTGCGGCTGCGCGATGTAGCCCTCGTCCTCCAGCGCCGCCATGTCGTTGCGCACGGTCGCCGGGGAGACTCCGAGGTTGTGCCGCTCGGTGAGCGCCTTGGAACCCACCGGCTCTTCCGTGCCCACGTAGTCCTGGACGATGGCGCGGAGCACTTCGAGCCTGCGTTCACTGAGCATCGCGCACACCTCCAGCTGGTCTTTCCCGTGGCCTTCGCCTGGCACTCAGCGCGCACGAGTGCCAGCATCCCGGCTCAAGTGTACGGCCGTCGGGTACGGCCCCGGCAAGGGCGGACCTGGGCCGCTGACCCGAGGTGTACGGGCATGTCCTGCTCTGTCGGGGACATACAGCTAGCGTCGTTGCATGACGGTGACTTGGGAAGAGCCCGCGGGATGCTGAACACGGTCTGGGCGGAGTCGGGGTGGGAGGAACTGGCCCCCGGAGTCGGACGGTGCCGTCTTCCCATGTGGGACTGCACGGTCGGGCTGGTCGTGGGCGAGGGGGCGGCGCTCATGATCGACGCGGGGTCGAGCGTCCGGGAGGGCGTACGGCTGCGCACGGAGGCGCAACGGCTCCTCGGGGGTCGCAGGGTCACCCATCTCGCGCTCACGCATCCCCACTTCGACCATGTCCTCGGGGCGGCGGCGTTCGCGGGGGTCGAGGTCTTCGGGGCGGTGGGCGTGGACCGGGTGCTCGTTCACGACCGCGAAGAGCTGCGCGCGGACGCCGTACGCAACGGCGCCGATCCGCGCGAGGCGGCCGAAGCCGCGGATCTCCTCGTCCGGCCGCGGCACCTGGTGTCCGGCGAGTGGACCCTGGACCTGGGCGGCGGCCGCCAGGTCCTGCTGGCGAACGTGGGCCCCGGCCATACGCTCCACGATCTGGCCGTCCTGGTCCCCGGCAGGCCCGGCGCGGATCCCGCCCCCGAGATCGTCTTCTGCGGCGACCTGGTCGAGGAGTCCTGCGAACCCCAGGCCGGCCCCGACGCCGTACCGTCCCACTGGCCCGCGGCCCTGGACCGGCTGCTCGGCCTGGGCGGCGAGGACGCGGTGTACGTCCCCGGGCACGGCGCCGCGGTGGACGCGGGCTTCGTACGGGCCCAACGGGACGCGCTGGCAAGGCGTTTCGGGGTGTCGTGAGTGTCGTACGTGCCGTGACGGTCGTAAAGGTATCGTCAGCCGAATGCGCCAGTACTCACCGGACCTGACCCCTCCCTGGAAGAAGCGCGGGCCCGTACCGGAGGTCCCGGCAGAGCCGGGCCTGGTCGTCGAGGAGCCCGGCACCGGCTTCTGCGGCGCCGTGATCCGCTGCGAGGCGGCCACGGTCACGCTGGAGGACCGCTTCGGCAAACACCGTGTGTTCCCGCTGGAGCCGCGCGGCTTCCTGCTGGAGGGCCGGGTGGTCACGCTCGTACGTCCGTCGTCGGCGCCGGTACGCCCCACCCGTACGGCCTCCGGCTCGGTGGCCGTCCCGGGCGCCCGCGCCCGCGTGGCCCGTGCCGGGCGCATCTACGTGGAGGGCCGCCACGACGCGGAACTGGTCGAGAAGGTGTGGGGCGACGACCTGCGCATCGAGGGCGTGGTCGTGGAGTACCTGGAGGGCATCGACGACCTCCCGTCCATCGTCGAGGACTTCGCCCCCGGCCCCGATGCCCGCCTGGGGGTCCTGGTCGACCACCTGGTGCCGGGCAGCAAGGAGTCCCGTATCGCGGAGGCGGTGACGAGTGAGCACGCCCTGGTCGTCGGCCACCCGTACATCGACGTCTGGGAGGCCGTGAAGCCCGCGTCGGTGGGCATCGCGGCGTGGCCCCGAGTCCCCCGCGGGCAAGACTGGAAGACGGGCGTCTGCCGGGCGCTGGGCTGGCCGGAGAACACGGGGGCGGCGTGGGGGCGGATCCTTGGCTCCGTGCGCTCGTACAGGGATCTGGAGCCGGCGCTGCTGGGCAGCGTTGAGCGACTCATCGACCACGTGACCGTGCCTTGAAGCTGCTCGATGCGTTGACAGGGCGGGACTGGTGGACAGGTCTCCGCCTATGCGGAGGTTGTCCGCCGATCAGTTCGTCGACCCGGCCGAGCAGGTCGTTGTCCCCGCCGACGCGGGGTTGGCCGGTCAGTCCACCAGGTCCCGCACCACCGCGTCCGCAAGCAGCCGCCCCCGCAGTGTGAGAACCGCGCGGCCCTCGTCGTACGGGCCCGTCTCCAGAAGCCCCTCAGCCAGCGCCCGCCGGGACGCCGCGAGCCCGTCCGGCCTCAGCAAGGACAACGGGCAGCCCTCCCGGAGCCGTAGCTCCAACAGGATCCGCTCCACCCGGCGGTCCTCCTCGGAGAGGAGCTCACGCCCGGCGCCAGGCGACTTGCCCGCCGCCAAGGCGCTCGCATACGCCCCCGGATGCTTCACGTTCCACCACCGCACACCTCCCACATGGCTGTGCGCCCCCGGCCCGGCCCCCCACCAGTCGGCCCCCCGCCAGTACAGCTCGTTGTGCAGGCACCGCCCGGCGGCCGACGTGGCCCAGTTCGACACCTCGTACCAGTCGAACCCCGCCCCCGCCAGCACCTCGTCCGCGATCAGGTACCGGTCCGCGTGGACGTCGTCGTCCGTCATCGGGACCTCGCCCCGGCGGATCCGGCGGGCCAGCTGCGTCCCTTCCTCGACGATCAACGCGTACGCCGACACATGGTCCGGCCCTGCCCCCAGAGCCGCCTCCAACGACGCCCGCCAGTCATCGTCCGACTCCCCCGGCGTCCCGTAGATCAGGTCGAGGTTCACGTGCTCGAACCCCGCCGCCCGCGCCTCGGCGACGCACGCCTCGGGGCGCCCGGGCGTATGCGTACGGTCCAGCACCTTCAGCACATGCCGGCGAGCACTCTGCATCCCGAACGAGACCCGGTTGAAGCCCCCGGCCCGCAGTGCGGCCAGATACGCCGGATCCACCGACTCCGGATTCGCCTCCGTCGTGATCTCCGCGTCCTCCGCGAGCCCGAACTCCTCCCGGATCGCCCCCAGCATCCGTACGAGATCATCGGCGGCCAGCAGCGTGGGCGTGCCGCCGCCGACGAAGACCGTGCGCACCGGGCGGGGGTCGTCGCCCAGGACCTTGCGGGCGAGGCGGACCTCGTCGATCAGGGTCGAGGCGTAGTTGTCTCGGGAGGCGAGGACGCCCCCGCTGCCCCGCAGCTCGGTCGCGGTGTACGTGTTGAAGTCGCAGTAGCCGCAGCGCGTCGCGCAGTACGGCACGTGCAGATAGAACCCGAGGGGGCGCGAGGCCGCGCCCGCCAGGGCGTGCGCGGGGAGCGTCCCGTCGTGGGGGACGGGCTCGCCGTCGGGAAGTGCGGAAGGCATGCCTTCCATTGTCCAGCACCGCCGCGAGTCCCCCGGCCTACTCCGCCTGCAGCACCAGCAGCGCGAGATCGTCCTCCGGCGGCTTCGGCCCGAACTCGTGCACCAGTCGCCGGACCCGCTCCGCGATCAGCTCGGCGCTCAGCCCCGCGCAGCCGCTGAGGACGGTGGCGAGACCGTCGGAGTCGTCGAACTGGCGGGTCCCGCTGCGCCGCTCCGTCACCCCGTCCGTGACGCACAGGAGGCTGTCGCCGGGGCGCAGCTCGAAGCTGCCGCAGGTGTACGTGGCGTCCTCGAAGACGCCGAGGAGCGTCTGCGGCTGGGCCACCTCGGTCAGCACCGAGCCGCAGGGTTCCAGGACCAGCGGCAGCGGATGCCCGGCGGAGGCGAGGGTGCAGTGCACACCGCCGTCGAAGGGCACCAGCTCGCCGTACAGCAGGGAGAGGAACCGGTTCTGCGGACCCTCGTCGGCAAGGCCGGAGCCGCCGGCCGCCACCAGGGAACGGGCGGCGGCGTCCGCGGCCTCGGTCGCGTCGTCGAGGAGCAGCTGGTTGAGGCGGTCGAGGACGTCGGGCACCTGGTAGCCCTCGCGGGCGAGCAGCCGCAGCCAGGGCCGGGCGAGGCCGATGACGACGGCGGCCTCGGGCCCCTTGCCCTGGACGTCGCCGAGCGCGAAGCACCAGCGTCCGTCCCCGGCCGGGAACAGGTCGTAGAAGTCACCGCTCGGCCCGCCCTTGTCGCACGGTTCGTACACGAGCGCGCTGCGTACGCCCGGTATCTCGGCGACCGCCCCGGGCAGCAGGCCACGCTGCAGTACGCGGCTGATGGTGGCCTGGCGCGCGTACTGCCGGGCCGCCCCGATGGCGAGCGAGACCCGGCGGCTGAGGTCCTCGACGAGCCCGGTGATCTCGTCGGGGAAGCGGACGAGCCCGGCCCGCCCGATGACGAGCGTGCCGAGCGGCCGGCCGCCCGCGATCAGCCGGTACGCGAGTGCCGTCCCGCCGTCGGCGCGCCCGCCGAGCGCTTCGCCGGGCCAGCGCACGGGGACGGGTCCTGAGCCCGCCGAGTCGGGCACGCGCGGCGGGTCCTTCTCCAGGAGCAGACGCAGTTCCTCGATGCGGTTCTCGCTGCCGTGCCAGACGCGGGCGAGCCGTTGCCCGCCGAGGAGACCCCAGTCGGACCGGCCCGGGGCCTCGTCCTCCAGCCACACCGCGCACCAGTCGGCGAGCCGTGGCACGAGCAGTTGCCCGGTGAGCGCGGCGACCAGGTCCTCGTCGAGCTGTCCGGCGAGCAGGTCGGAGGCCTCGGCGAGAAAGCAGAGGGCGCCGCGGTTGAGCCATTCCCGGTCCTGCAGCGGTATGCCGCGCCGGGGCGCGGGGGTGAGGATCTCGGCGGCCCGCACCCCGCGCAGCAGGGCGTGTTCACCGGCGTACGCCTCTGGCTCGGCCGTCTCCTCGACAGGCGCGACCCCCTCGACGGGTAGCCGCGCCCACACGGTCTTGGTGCCGGTGCGGTAGGTGATGCCCCAGGACTCGGCGAGCGCGGAGACGAGCCGCAGACCGCGCCCGTACTCGACGGTGTCGGACGACCGCTCTACGCCGTCGTCGCGCACCACGCGCGCGGGGTGGTGGTCGGCGACCTCGATGACGAGCACACCGGCCGGTCCCCCGTCAGCGTCCTCGGCGGCCTCGGCGGACTCGGCGGCCTCGATGCGCGTCTGAAGGTCTACGTCCGTGCCGGCGTGCACGACCGCGTTGGTGACGAGTTCGCTGACCACCACCACGGCGTCGTTGACCAGCCGGTCGGTGATGAACTCGACGCCGGGCAGGGCGAGTTCGGTCCACTCGGCGAGCGCGGTGCGGACGAAGCGGCGGGCGGCTCCCGGCGCGAGAGGGTTGCCCGGCAGCGACGTACGCGCGGTCGGGCGCGGGCGCTCAGGCGTGTCAGGAGCACGGGACATGGCATCCCGTCGCGTTGGTATGGCCCCCACTGTGCGGCTCCCTGAGCAGTTGGACGAATAGGCCTCAGGCGGCATCGACAGAGTGACAGACTGACCCCGCCCATAAGCGTCGAGTTACCGAAGTGGGCCCGCATGAGTGAGAACAGTGCTACGCATGTGCTCCAAGACGGACAGATTCGGGCATCAGATCTACGTCCTCTGCTCGCTGCCATGACCGCCGCGCGGGACGGCGACTTCACGAAGGTGCCGGAGTCGGGGCAGGGTCTGGTGGCCGAACTCAACAGGGTGTTCAACCAGATCATGGGCCGGGACGCGCACTTCAACTCCGAGGTACAGCGCGTCCGCCGGGAGCTGGTACGCCACGGCCGCCTCGACGAGCGGCTCTCCGCCAGCCCCGGCCAGGGCCGGTGGACGACCAGGGTCGACGATGTGAACCAGCTGCTCGACGCGCTGGTGGCGCCCGCCGCGAACGCGACGCGCGTGCTGGACGCGGTGGCGGGCGGCGATCTGACCCAGCGGGTCGACCTGCGTGACGGGAACCGTCAACTCCGGGGCGATCTGCGCCGGTTGGGGCGAGCCGTCAACAAGATGGTCGATCAGTTGTCCCTCTTCACCGGAGAGGTGACCCGGGTGGCGCGCGAGGTCGGCACGGAGGGACGGCTGGGCGGTCGCGCCAAGGTGACGGGCCTGTCCGGGAGCTGGCGGGACGTCACCGAGGCCGTCAACACGATGGCGTTCCGGCTGACGGCCTGGCGCAGCTGTGTACGCAGGTCCGAGAACTCCGGGCCCTGGTGAGGGAAACAGCGCCCCGTTTTAGGACGTGCGGGCGTGCGCTCCCCGGGAGAGGCGCGGGCGTAGGGGCGTGGGGAACTGCGCGACCAGCCACGTACGGCCCGCAGCCAACAGCCGAATCGCAGTTCCCCGCTCTCCCGAGAGGCGCTACGCCTCTCGGGAGCCCGCGTACATCTCATCGATCAGGTGCTTGTACTCCCGCTCGACAACCGGCCGCTTCAACTTCAGACTCGGCGTCAGCTCACCGTGCTCGATGTCGAGGTCCCGCGGTAGGATCTTGAACTTCTTGATGGTCTGCCACCGCTGAAGCCCTTCGTTGAGCTGCTTGACGTACCCGTCGATGAGCTCGACCGTCGCGGGGGCGGCGACGACCTCGGCGTACGACTTGCCCTCCATGCCGTTCTCCTTGGCCCAGCCGAGGATGGACGGCTCGTCGAGCGCGATGAGCGCGGTGCAGAAGTTCCGGTCGGCACCGTGCACGAGGATGTTGGAGACGTACGGGCACACCGCCTTGAACTGGCCCTCGACCTCGGCCGGCGCGATGTACTTGCCGCCCGACGTCTTGATGAGGTCCTTCTTACGGTCGGTGATCTTCAGATAGCCGTCGGGCGACAGCTCCCCGATGTCACCGGTGTGGAACCAGCCGTCCGGCTCCAGCACTTCGGCGGTCTTCTCGGGCAGCTTGTGGTAGCCCTCCATGATCCCGGGCCCGCGCAGCAGGATCTCGCCGTCGTCCGCGATACGCACCTCACAGCCGGGCAGCGGCTTGCCCACGGTCCCCGTGCGGTACGCCTCCCCCGGGTTCACGAAGGAGGCGGCGGACGACTCGGTCAGTCCGTACCCCTCCAGGATGTGCACGCCTGCGCCGGCGAAGAAGTAGCCGATGTCGGGTGCGAGCGCGGCCGATCCGGAGACACAGGCGCGCAGGTTGCCGCCGAAGGCCTCGCGCAGCTTGGAGTAGACGAGCGCGTCCGCGATCTTGTGCTTGGCGCCGAGGCCGAAGGGCACGGAGGCGGTACCGGTCCTGCGGAAGTTGTCCTGGCTGACCTTCGCGTACTCGCGCGCTACGCCCGCCGCCCACTGGAAGATCTTGTACTTGGCGGGACCGCCGGCGCGGGCCTTGGCCGCGACGCCGTTGTAGACCTTCTCGAAGATGCGGGGTACGGCCGCCATGTACGTCGGCTGCACCACCGGCAGATTCTCGATGATCTTGTCCACCCGGCCGTCGACGGCGGTGACGTGCCCGACGTCGATCTGCCCGGACGTGAGCACCTTGCCGAAGACATGGGCGAGCGGCAGCCACAGGTACTGCACGTCGTCGGCGCTGATCAGCCCGGTCGCGGAGGTCGCCTTCGCCATGTACGACCAGTTGTCGTGCGGCAGCCGTACGCCCTTGGGGCGGCCGGTGGTGCCGGAGGTGTAGATCAGCGTGGCGAGCTGGTCGGGGGTGATCGCCCCGACCTTCTCCTTGACGAGGTCGGGGTTCTTCTCCAGGACGGCGGCGCCGCGCTTCTCCAGCTCGGCGAGGGTGAGTACCCAGTCGCCCTCGTCCTGGGAGGAGTCCACGCCGGTGCCGTCGATGACGATGACATGGGTGAGTTCGGGGAGTTCGGCCCGCTTCTCGCGCGCCTTGGCGAGCTGTGCGGCGTCCTCCGCGATCAGGACCTTGCTCTCGGAGTCGGAGAGGATGAAGGCCGACTCCTCGGCGTTCGTCTGCGGGTAGACGGTCGTCGTCGCCGCGCCCGCGCACATGATGCCGAGGTCGGCGAGGATCCACTCGACCCGGGTGGCGGAGGAGAGCGCGACGCGCTGCTCGGGCTGAACGCCCAGTTCGATCAGGCCCGCGGAGATGGCGAAGACCCGCTCGGCGGCCTGCGCCCAACTCAGCGACTTCCAGTCGTCCGGGCCTTCACCGGATGCGGGGGGTACGGGGTAGCGGTAGGCCTCGGCGTCCGGTGTGGCCGCCACGCGCTCCAAGAAGAGGGCCGCCACGGACGGCGGACGGTTCTCGATCAGGGTTTGTGTGTCGCTCACGACATCCTCCGGGCCCGCGACAGTGTGCGGCTGGCTCTTTGTGGCTGTGGCGTCACTCGCGACCGTTGTTTAACTCGCGAGTAACCATCGAGTGGTGATCAGAGTAGAGCGCGACTCGCCGGTGTGTAAGGGGTGGCGGGCTGTCACTTCCTACAAGAGGCTCCTACGCTGAGCGACCTTACGCACGGCATGGGGGTCCCCCCGCTCGAGCGAAGCCGAGAGTGGGGGAGGGCTCGTCGCGCCGAAACGCGACGAGCCCGCATTGTGCCCGAGTTCCAGGGGTGACGGTGGTCGGCTGCCCCGGAATGACACCTGCTACTTCTTGCCCTTGCCGGAGCCCGCGTTCTCCTCGCTGGACAGCACCGCGATGAAGGCCTCCTGCGGAACCTCCACAGAGCCCACCATCTTCATCCGCTTCTTGCCTTCCTTCTGCTTCTCCAGCAGCTTCCGCTTACGGGAGATGTCACCGCCGTAGCACTTGGCGAGGACGTCCTTGCGGATGGCGCGGATGGTCTCGCGGGCGATGACCCGGGAGCCGATGGCCGCCTGGATGGGCACCTCGAAGGCCTGCCGCGGGATGAGCTCGCGCAGCTTGGCCACGAGTCGCACGCCGTATGCGTACGCCTGGTCCTTGTGGGTGATCGCGGAGAAGGCGTCCACCTTGTCGCCGTGCAGCAGGATGTCGACCTTGACCAGGCTGGAGGTCTGCTCGCCGGTGGGCTCGTAGTCGAGGGAGGCGTAGCCGCGGGTCTTGGACTTCAGCTGGTCGAAGAAGTCGAAGACGATCTCCGCGAGCGGCAGCGTGTAGCGGATCTCGACGCGGTCCTCGGAGAGGTAGTCCATGCCGAGCATGGTGCCGCGGCGGGTCTGGCACAGCTCCATGATCGAGCCGATGAACTCGCTCGGGGCGAGGATCGTGGCGCGTACGACCGGCTCGTACACCTCGCTGATCTTCCCCTCGGGGAACTCGCTCGGGTTCGTCACCGTGTGTTCGGTGCCGTCCTCCATGAGCACGCGGTAGACCACGTTCGGCGCGGTGGCGATCAGGTCGAGCCCGAACTCGCGCTCAAGCCGCTCCCGGATCACGTCCAGGTGCAGCAGCCCGAGGAAGCCGACACGGAAACCGAAGCCGAGGGCGGCGGAGGTCTCCGGCTCGTAGACCAGCGCGGCGTCGTTGAGCTGGAGCTTGTCGAGGGCGTCGCGCAGCTCGGGGTAGTCGGAGCCGTCCAGCGGATACAGGCCCGAGAAGACCATGGGCTTCGGGTCCTTGTAACCGCCGAGCGCCTCGGTCGCCCCCTTGCTCAGGGTCGTGATGGTGTCACCGACCTTGGACTGGCGGACGTCCTTCACACCGGTGATGAGGTAGCCGACCTCACCGACTCCGAGGCCGTCGGCGGGGAGCATCTCGGGCGAGTTGGTGCCGATCTCCAGCAACTCGTGCGTGGCGCCGGTGGACATCATCCGGATCCGCTCGCGCTTGTTGAGCTGTCCGTCGATGACTCGTACGTACGTCACGACGCCGCGGTAGGAGTCGTAGACCGAGTCGAAGATCATGGCGCGCGCCGGGGCGTCCTTGACGCCGACGGGGGCGGGGACCTCGGCGATGACCTTGTCGAGCAGCGCCTCGACGCCGAGTCCGGTCTTGGCGGAGACCTTGAGGACATCGCCGGGGTCGCATCCGATGAGGTGAGCGAGCTCCTCGGCGAACTTCTCGGGCTGCGCGGCGGGCAGATCGATCTTGTTGAGCACGGGGATGATCGTGAGCTCGTTCTCCATCGCCAGGTAGAGATTGGCGAGGGTCTGGGCCTCGATACCCTGAGCGGCGTCGACGAGCAGGATCGTCCCCTCGCACGCAGCGAGCGACCGGGACACCTCGTACGTGAAGTCCACGTGCCCCGGAGTGTCGATCATGTTGAGGATGTGGGTGTTGCCCTTGTCCTCGGTCGGGGCCCAGGGCAGGCGGACCGCCTGGGACTTGATCGTGATGCCGCGCTCGCGCTCGATGTCCATCCGGTCGAGGTACTGAGCGCGCATCTGCCGCTGCTCGACCACACCGGTCAGCTGGAGCATCCGGTCGGCGAGCGTGGACTTGCCGTGGTCGATGTGCGCGATGATGCAGAAATTGCGGATCAGAGCCGGGTCGGTACGGCTCGGCTCGGGCACATTGTTAGGGGTCGCGGGCACGCAGGGTCCTGATTCTTGAGATATCCGCAGGGGTCAGCGGCTCGGGTCGGATCGATACGTAGCTTCCATGGTCCCACGGGCGGGGACCGGCGACGGGTTTGGGCCGGTAGGACTACGGCTGCTAGTCTGAGCAGCTGTGTCTCATGCCGTCTGGGGTGCCCTCAGCGGGTGGCCCTCTGCGGGAGGCACAGACGGTTCCGCCGGGTCACCGGTGGGCCACTCGAAGATCAATCACCGGCATGTGAGGCTGGCCCTCGTGTGCCTGAACCTGAAAAGGCTCATTCGTGGCGAACATCAAGTCCCAGATGAAGCGGATCAAGACCAACGAGAAGGCGCGGCTGCGCAACAAGGCCGTGAAGTCCTCGCTGAAGACCGCGATCCGCAAGGCCCGTGAGGCCGCTGCCGCGGGTGACGTCGAGAAGGCCACCGAGTTGCAGCGCGCTGCCGCGCGTCAGCTCGACAAGGCCGCCTCGAAGGGCGTCATCCACAAGAACCAGGCCGCCAACAAGAAGTCGGCGCTTGCTTCCCAGGTCGCTTCCCTCAAGGGCTGAACCTGTACCGGGTGACTCGGCTCCGCCGAGGGCCCACTTGATTCGATCGCCGGAAGGACCCTGAGCGGGCCCTCTCTCTTCCGCTCCCGACCGGCACCCCGGGTTCATGCGCGGCCTGCGTTCGCCACGCGGGCATGGACCTACCGGCTCAGCCGAAGGCCCCGCCTCCCACCCTTCCCCAGGGTGGGAGGCGGGGCCTTCGGCTTTGGCTTGGGCAGCGATGGGCTTCCCTGCTTCCGGAACCTTGGGGGTGCCCCGTCAGGGGCGCGGGGAACTGCGCGACCAGCCACGACCGACCCGCAGCCGCCAACGAACCAAACCCACCACCCCCGTAGGCTTACCGCACTCCCCGCGGAGCGCTCCGTGCCGCCCGGGCAATCGCAACGACCGCCTTCTCCAGGGCGTACTCAGGATCGTCGCCCCCGCCCTTGACGCCCGCATCCGCTTCGGCCACAGCCCGGAGGGCGACCGCGACGCCGTCCGGAGTCCAGCCCCTCATCTGCTGCCGCACCCGGTCGATCTTCCACGGCGGCATCCCGAGCTCACGAGCCAGATCGGCCGGACGCCCCCCACGCGCGGAGGAAAGCTTGCCGATGGCCCGCACCCCCTGCGCCAGCGCGCTGGTGATCAGCACCGGCGCGACCCCTGTCGACAAGGACCACCGCAGCGCCTCCAACGCCTCCGCCGCCCGCCCCTCGACGGCCCGGTCGGCAACGGTGAAGCTGGAGGCCTCGGCCCGCCCGGTGTAGTACCGCCCGACGACCGCATCGTCGATCGTCCCCTCGACATCCGCGACCAGCTGCGCCACCGCGGACGCCAACTCCCGCAGATCACTCCCGATGGCATCGACAAGGGCCTGACAGGCCTCAGGCGTGGCCGACCGCCCGAGCGTACGGAACTCACCGCGCACGAAGGCCAGCCGATCCGCCGGCTTGGTCATCTTGGGACAGGCAACCTCCCGCGCCCCCGCCTTCCGCGCGGCATCGAGCAGCCCCTTGCCCTTGGCGCCCCCGGCATGCAGCAACACCAGCGTGATCTCTTCGGCGGGCGCCCCGAAATACGCCTTCACGTCCTTGATCGTGTCCGCCGACAGATCCTGCGCACCGCGCACGACCACGACCTTCCGCTCGGCGAAGAGCGAGGGACTCGTCAGCTCGGCGAGCGTCCCCGGCTGCAACTGGTCCGACGTGAGGTCCCGTACATCCGTGTCCGGATCGGCGGCCCGCGCGGCGGTCACCACCTCCCGCACGGCACGGTCGAGCAGCAGGTCCTCCTGCCCCACGGCGATCGTCACGGGGGCGAGTACGTCTGCTGCGTCTGCGGATTCAGTCTTCCTGGCCATCGCGCTCAAGCATCCCACGCACCACTGACAACGACCCTCGACCGAGGGCTAAGCGGCCTCGGGGAAGTGGGGTGCGTTCCCGCGTCGTCCGGTGCGGTGCATCGGCGTGCTGCCGTATCGCCCTCGTACTGGACGTACTTGGGCGATGCGGAAGTGCGGCGAGGTGCCGTACCGGGCGGCGTGGGGGCGTGCCTCACTTCCCCGAGGCCGCTTAGGCACCCCGGCCCCGCGGCTACGGCTCCTCCCGCCACCCGTCCCACTCACCGGCGAACTCGTCCAGCTCTCCGGCGTCCAGCCGTTCCTCGGCATCCCGCAGGACCAGCAGCCACTGCGCGTCCTCGGCATCGTCCTCACCGGCCAGGGCATCCCGTACGAGCTGCGGCTCCTCGTCGATCCCGAACCGCTCCCCGAGCGCCTCCGACGCCTCCTGCGCGGCATCGCGATCGGGCAGCACCAGCACATGTCTCACATCGCTCACACGGACATTTTCGGGTACGCGCCGAGCAGCCCGCGCCGCGGCTCAGCCCTCGTGCACAGTCCCTCGTGCTCAGCCCTCGCCGTTCAGTCAGCTCTCGCTGTTCAGCTCTTGGGGACGATCTGTACGTCCAAGGCGACCCGGATGCTGGGCCCGACCACGGCGATGCCGCGGGCGAGCATCGTCTGCCAGCTCACCGTGAAGTCGTCGCGCCGCAACTCGGTGACGGCCCGGCACGCCGCCCGCACCTCGCCCTCCATGCCGTTGCCGATCCCGAGGTACTCGGTGTCGAGCGTGACCGTACGCGTCACGCCGTGCAGTGACAGCGCCCCGGTGACCGCCCACCGGTTGCCGCCCTTGTGTACAAAGCGGTCGCTGTAGAACTCCAGCGTGGGGAAGCGGTCCACGTCGAGGAAGTCCGCCGACCGCAGATGGTCGTCCCGCATCTTCACGTTGGTGTCGATGGACGAGGCGTCGATCACCACGTGCATCGCCGTCTGCTCCACCTGCTCGGCGACCCGTATCACGCCGGCGAAGGTGTTGAACCGGCCATGAACCCGCGCCAGTCCGATGTGCCGCGCGGTGAACCCGATCGAGGAATGCGCCGGCTCGATCTCCCAGTCCCCCGGCTCGGGCAGTGCGGGGGGCTGGGCGACCCGAAGCGCCACATCGCCGAGCGAGGTCACCGCGTTCTCCCGCACCGTGGCGCTCTCCCGGAGCGGTGTGTAGCCCTCCGCCGTCACCCCGAGCCGGTACTCACCCGCGGGAACCGTCGCCACGAACGACCCGAACGGATCCGCGCCGCCACCGACCACTTTGCGTCCCATGACGTCACTGACCGTGAACTCCGCATGCGACACCGGCTGATTGACCGGATCCATCACCCGGCAGCTGAGCATCCCGGCACCGGTCGGCACCGGCATGGCAGCGAGGAGATTCGTCCCTTGCACTCGGTTCTTACGGATTCCCAGCCAACGGCCGACCATCTACGACACACCTCGCGCAATATGAAACAAGACAAAATCTGGTGGCGATGCATTCGACCACTGGTGCGGCTTTCGAGGCAAGACTCGACCACATCGCGGGAATCAAGCAGTTGTGCTGGGTATAAGCATGATGAGCCCGACTTGGCCGTTCCGCTTATGTTTCCTACCTCAGAAACCCGCTCTCCCGACGACCGGAACGCGCTCCAGCAAGATTCCGAATCGCTCCCGGTACACCTCCAACGCATCCTCGTCCGTGGCCAGATCCGATCCCTCTTTCGTCCCGTCGGGCGCCGTAACCGTGAACTTCCACCCGCTGAGCGTGATCCGCCCGCCGTCGTCGGTGACTCGCGAGCAGACAAGCGACCGTGTGAAATGCGACACCGGCGAGGTGCTGTGCCACCAAGCACCGCTCACGCAGTCCCCGAGCACCCTCGGCCGCAGCTCCAGCCGGTACTGAGGTCTGCCGTCCCGCAGGACATCCAGGTCACCGGAGCCCGCGGCGCCCCCTCGCACCCCAGCCGGATCCTCCCCGGCCTCGACCAGCCGGAACGTGCCTGCCGGATCCATCTGCTCGCCCCGCTCCCCGAAGGCCAGCGGATAGTGGCTGTTCGCCCCGAACCCTACGTCGACCAGCCAGTCACCGCCGTCCACCGTCCCCACCCGCAGCGCGAGGTGATCGAACGGAATGCCCAGCCGCTCCCCCTCCCCGTACACCCGCGCTGCGAGCAGCTTCACCTCGAAGCCCAACTCCGCGAGCAGCGCCCCGAACGCCCCGTTCAGCTCGTAACAGAAGCCGCCCCGCCGGGCGCCCACCACCTTGTCCAGGAGCTGTTTCTCCTCCAGCACGATCTCCTCTCCCAAGTGGATCGACAGGTTCTCGAACGGCACGGTCAGCAGATGCCGCAGTTGCAGTTCCCGAAGCGCCTCGACCGTGGGCAGCGCGGGGCGCTCGGCCCCGATCCGACTGAGATAGGCATCTGCCTGTATGGATTCCATCAGTCTCCTAGCGAGGGGACCACCGGCTTCAGCCGGTGGGGGAATCGCTTCCCTGGGATATGGTATTTTCCTTTTGTCCCGCAAGGGATCGGTTCGGGCTGGACCGCAACCCTCGGGTTGGAAGCCCCCCCTCCTTCAGGTGGGGGAGCGGAGTCACGCCTTCCAGTCTCCTGGCACTCGGTCCCGGCTCCCGGGTGTCTCAGGCTTCTGGAGCCTGAGACACCCGGGAGCCGGGGCCTGAGACCGTCGGGGCTTCAGATGCCCGCCACCCACAGGCGGTCCCCCTCTCCGGCGACAGCCATCGCCCCGTCCTCGTCCGTACGCAGCACCGTGGCGCCCCCGGCACGCAGCGCCGCCACCGTGCTCGGTGCCGGATGCCCGTACGGGTTGTCCGCGCCGCACGAGATCAGCGCGAGGCGTGGTGCCGTCCGGCGTATGAGCTCCGGGTCCTGGTAGGCCGACCCGTGATGGGCGACCTTGAGGACGTCCACGCCTCCCAGTGCGGCGCCGACCGGGGATCTCAGCAGGGCCTGCTGGGCGGGCGGTTCGAGGTCGCCGAGCAGGAGCAGGGTCAGGCCGGCCGACCGTACGAACAGGGCGACACTTGCGTCGTTCGGGCCCTCCGGAGTGGGGGCCGGACGGGGCGGTGGCCACAACACCCGCCAGTCGAGCGCGCCCGTACGCCGCCGCTCGCCCGCCACCGCCCGGGTCACCGGGATACGTCGGGCCGCCGCCTGCCTGTGCACGAATTCCGCCTGGCCCAGCGGCTCTTCGAAGCCCGTCGTCTCGATCGCGCCCACCGAACGTCCGCGCAGTACGCCCGCCAGCCCCGCCACATGGTCCGCGTGGAAGTGGGTCAGCACGACAAGGGGGATCCGGGTGATGCCCAGGGTGCGCAGGCACCGGTCGATGAGGACCGGGTCGGGTCCCGCGTCGACGACCACACCGGCGCCGTCGCCCGCCGCGAGCACCATCGCGTCGCCCTGTCCCACGTCGCACATCGCGAACCGCCAGCCTGGTGGCGGCCACCCTGTGATCACCCGGGTGAGGGGCGCCGGCTGCATCAGCGCCAGCAGGAGCAGCAGCGCGCAGGCACCGCTCAGCCAGGGGTGCCTCAGGAGCCTCCGGCTGATGAGTACGAGCAGCACGGTCACGCAGGCGAGCAGCAGCGCGCCCGGCCAGCTGTCCGGCCAGTCCACGCCCGCGCCGGGCAGGGCGGCTCCGGTGCGGGCGATGTCCGCGATCCAGCCCGCCGGCCAACTCGCGCACCACGCCAGTGCCTTGGCGACCGGCATCGCCCACAGGGCCGTGGCCAGCGTCGCGAAGCCCAGCACCGTGGCGGGCGCGACCGCGAACTCCGCGAGCAGATTGCAGGGCACCGCCACCAGGCTCACCCGAGCCGACAGGACGACGACAACGGGCGCGCATACGGCCTGCGCCGCACCCGCCGCGGCCAACGCCTCGGCGAGCCGCGGCGGGACCCGCCGCCTCTGGAGCGCGGCGCTCCACCTCGGGGCCAGGGTGAGCAGGGCGCCGGTCGCGAGTACGGAGAGCAGGAAGCCGTAACTCCGTGACAGCCAGGGGTCGTACAGCACCAGCAGCAGGACCGCCGTGGCCAGCGCCGGAATCAGGGACCTGCGGCGGCCGGTGACGATGGCCAGCAGCGCGATCGATCCGCAGGCCGCGGCCCGCAGCACACTCGGGTCCGGCCGGCACACGATGACGAAGCCGAGCGAGAGCGTGCCGCCGAGTACGGCGGTCGCCCTCAGCGGGATGCCGAGTCTGGGGGCGAGGCCCCGGCGCTCGGCGTGCTGCGCACGGCCCGGCGGTCCGATGAGCAGGGCGAGCAAGATCGTGAAATTGGCCCCGCTGACGGCCAACAGGTGAGTGAGATCAGTCGCCTTGAACGCCTCGTCCAGCTCCGGCGTGATCCGCGAGGTGTCCCCCACCACCAGTCCCGGCAGCAACGCCCGCGCATCCGGCTCCAGCCCCTCGGTCGCCGCACGCAGCCCACCGCGCAACTCCCCCGCGAACCGCTGCGCCCCCGACGGCTCCTCCACCACCAGTGGTGGCCCATTGCCCTGCACCCGCAACACGGCCGCGATCCGCCCACTGTCCTCCAACTCAGGCACAACCCGCGCCGCCACGCGCACCTTCGTGGAGGGCAGGAGGGACAGCCACGGCGAGCCGTGTGCCTTCCCGGAAGGGGCGCCGGATTCCGGTCCCGCCCCGGAACTGTCGCCGGATACCGCGGATTCCGACCCCGGCGACACGATCATCAGTACCGGTGTCCGCGTCGCCGTCGCCGTTCCGTCCGGCTGCTCGATACGGCGGACCTCGGCGTTGAGCAGTACGGCGGTCGGGACGGCGTGGGCTCCCCTGATCCGGGGGCGGGTGAGCCGGGGGTCCGAGGTGACCTCCACGTCGGCGGTCACCTCTGCGTACTCGCGCGCCAACTCTGGTACGGGGCCACGGCGCAGGTCCGCCCCGTGCAGCCCACCGGAGGCAGCCGCTGCGGCCACGCAGAGCAGCACGGCGGCGACGGAGGCGGAGGCCTTCGGCCAGGTACGCCACAGGGGCCGCCGCGCGCGGTTGGGCTCCGGATCGGCGCGGTGAGGCGCCAGATCGCCGCGCGTGCGCTCCGGGTCGGCGCGGTCGCGCTCCGACTCGCCGTGGGTGAGCTCCGGCTCATCGCGCGTGGGGTCCAGCTCACCGCGCGCGGGTTCCGGCTCACCGCGACTGCGCCTCCGGCGCCTCCGACCCGTGACCAGTAACGCGCCCGCCACGACCAGGCAGACGGCCACCACACCGATGGTCCAGCTCGGTGACGCACCCAGCGTCAGTGCCGCCGTCACCCATGCCGCCAGGGCGGGCGGCACCAACCGCAGGTCGGTCGGCCCCTCTTGACGAGGACGCGCGGCACCGAGCGGGTTCCTGGAGGCGGCGTGCACGGCCGGGCGGTCGCGCACGCCGGGGTTGGGAACGCCGGGGTTGCGCGCTTGAACCTCCGGCCCATTCATGGTCGTACGAGATTCTGCAGATCGGCGAAACGACGATCACCAATGCCATTCACTTCCCGGAGTTCGTCGACCGAGCGGAAACCGCCGTGCTGCGTGCGGTAGTCGATGATGTGCTGGGCCAGCACCAGGCCGACGCCCGGCAATGTGTCGAGCTGCTCAAGGGTGGCCGTATTGAGGGCGACCGGAGCGGCCGCACCGGCGGCGGCTCCCCCGGGACCCACAGCGCCCGAGGCACCAGCAGCTCCAGCGGCGCCCGTGCCTCCGCTCACACCAACTCCCGCCCCGACAGGCGGAGCCCCGACCACCACCTGCTCACCGTCCACAAGAAGCCGGGCGCGGTTCAGCCCCACGGTGTCCGTGCCCGGACGCACTCCTCCGGCGGCCCGCAGCGCATCCGCGACCCGGGAACCGGCCGGCAGCCGGTGGATACCGGGTTCGCGCACCTTGCCGCTGACGTCCACCACGATCGCGGTGCCGGCCGCGCCCACCGGGTCCCGCGCGGCTGTTGAGGATCCGGGTGCCACCGCCGCTTCCTCATGCGGAGCCGGGGGTGCCGCCCGTACCACCTCCGGCGGACGCACCGGCTGGGTCCGGCCCGACCAGAAGTGCTGACCGGCGAAGACGGCGGCCACCACGAGCAATACCGAGAGCGCGACCACACTCTTCCGCTCCAGCCCGCATCTCGACTGCAGCCACAACGGCATCCGCTCCCGCACAGCAAGCCCAACCCGCTCCCGCCACACGGCTTCAGCTCCGGCCCCGGCCTCGTTCCTGCCCGCTTCGGCGCCGACGGCCCCAACCGCGTCGTCGCCAACTGCCCGGTCGCGATGGGCCACACGCGTCCTCGGGCCACCGTCGGGCGGCGGCCCATGCCCCAACCCCCGCCGCTCTCCCGCCCGTTCGGCGAAGATCGCCTCCGCGCGCAGGCGGAGCGCCTCCGCCGAGGCCTGGTGGCGACGGGCCCTGCCTCGGTAGTGACGGCGGCGGTGCCGGGTGCGGCCGTCGGAGACGGGGCCGCGGCCCGGGCCACTGGTAGCGGTCGTTGTCCGTGAAGGTGATCGAAGTGCCATGCGACGAGAATCGGGCACGACGGCACCCTCACGATGATCTTGCTCAATTCCCGTGGATTACCGCCCAGTTGTGGATAACTCCATCACCCACACGAGGCGCCCGCGCACGCAACACGAGGCTTCCCCACACAAACCACAAGGCTCGCGACATACATCACAGTGAAAAAGCTCACCACCACAGTGAAACTCACCGAGGCGAGACCACGGCCCCCAGCAACCCGGGCCCGGTATGCGCCCCGATGACCGCCCCGACCTCGCTCACATGCAGATCGGCCAGCCCAGGCACGCGCGCCCGCAAGCGCTCCGCAAGCGCCGACGCCCGTTCAGGCGCGGCGAGATGATGGACCGCGATGTCTACCTGGGCGCTCCCCGCCCGACCGGCCACGATCTCCTCGAGGCGGGCAATCGCCTTCGACGCGGTCCGCACCTTCTCCAGCAGTTCGATCCGGCCGCCGTCGAGCTCCAACAGCGGTTTCACAGCCAGCGCGGACCCGAACAAGGCCTGCGCCGCCCCGATCCGGCCGCCCCGGCGCAGATAGTCCAGGGTGTCGACGTAGAAGTACGCGGATGTGCCGGCGGCCCGCTTCTCCGCCGCGGTCACCGCCTCGTCGATCGTGCCGTCCGCCTCCGCGGACTCGGCCGCGGCCAGGGCGCAGAAGCCGAGAGCCATGGCGACCATGCCCGTGTCCACGACCCGTACGGGCACCGGAGCCTCGCGCGAGGCGAGGACCGCCGCGTCATACGTACCCGAGAACTCGGCGGACAGATGCAGCGAGACGATGCCGGTGGCGCCCGACTCGGCGACCTTGCGGTAGGTCTCGGCGAAGACCTCGGGGCTGGGCCGGGACGTGGTGACGGGGCGTCGCTTCTGCAGCGCCTGTGCCAGCGAGCGGGCCGAGATCTCGGTGCCCTCTTCGAGCGCCTGATCACCGAGCACCACGGTCAGGGGCACCGCGGTGATGCCGTGGCGCTCCATCGTCCGCGGCGGCAGGTAGGCCGTTGAATCGGTGACGATAGCGACATGGCGGGACATGAGCTGGAGATTACCCGCAGGAACGCGCGGGCGGCAGCCCGGCACGAAGCGCTCCGCTGGAAGACGGGTGATGAACCCGCGGGCCGGTGGGGGCTGGTCGCTCCCCCACTCTCGGCTCCTCCCCCACTCTCGGCTTCGCTCGAGCGGGGGGACCCCCATGAGCGGGGGACCCCCATCGCGGCGGAGCCGCATATGTCACTGCCCCGCGCCCCTTCGGGGCCTGCGGCCCCTCAAGCGGGCGCGGTACCGCACCGGACTTCACCAAGGCCGCTCAGGGGGTTTCTGATGGACCTCCGCGGCGTCGCGTTCCGGGATCAAGTCGTGCTCTCCGGGCGGGGCTTCTTCTCCCAGGGGTAGGTGGGCCGCGCTGCCGGCGGGGTGATGGCGGGCCGGGTGGGCGTGGGCTTCTCCTCAGCGGTGCGCGACTCAGCCGTGTCCGGCCAGGTCTGCTGGTCGCCCGGGGCGGCCGGTGCCTCCGGCCAGGGGGGCGGCGGCTGAGCGGGCGCCGGCGCCTTCGTCCAGTGCCGCAACGCGCCCGCCTCCATGTCGATCTGCTGGCTCAGGGAGTCCAGGTCGTCGCCCGCGAACCGACGGGCCCGGTCACGCGCCGCCGAGCGTAGGGCGTCGGCCGACTTCGTGATCTGCTCCGTACGCTCCCGCAGGTCCGGCAGCTGCTCGACGAGGCGGGCTCTGTTCGGCTCGCGCTCCAGTCGCTTCATGTCGGCGTCCAGTTCGTGGCCGTGTGCGCTGAGTCGCTGGAAGAGGGCCAGGGACTCCTTCAGCGACTCGTCCTCACCCACGCCCGCCTGCAGCGCGTCCTGGGTGGCACGCATCGACGTCCGCAAGGAGAGCCGCAGTTGGGCCAGCTCGCCGAACGCTCCTGGCTGCGCGAGGGTCTTCGCCCTGAGTGTGGAGTCCTCCACCGTGCGGCGGGCCTGCGCGACGGTGCGGTCCACTCCGCGCTTGGCGGCGCCGACCACCTTGACCGTCGCATACGCCCCGAGGACCACGAACAACACGAAGATCAGCGCCACGATTGCTGCCACGGCTTCCATGACGTCGTTCCTCTCGGGTCCTGCTTCTCGGTCCTGCTTGAAGTGCTTGCGGGCTCTTTCACGGTAAACGGAAAAAGCAGGCCGGGGGTTCCAGCGGAACCCCCAACCTGCCCGTAGGGGACTACCCCGACCCGCGTTACGCAGGAACGATGTTCACCAGCTTCGGCGCCCGCACGATCACCTTGCGGATCCCTGCGCCGTCCAGCGCCGCCACGACCTTGTCGTCACCCAGCGCAGCCTTCTCCAGCTCCTCGTCGGAGATCGACGGGGACACCTCCAGGCGCGCCTTGACCTTGCCCTTGACCTGCACGACACAGGTCACGGTCTCGTCCACGACGTACGCCGGGTCGGCCACCGGGAAGTCCTGGTGGACGACCGAGCCGGTGTGCCCCAGCTTGCGCCACAGCTCCTCGGCGATGTGCGGGGCCAGCGGCGCGACCAGCAGCACCAGGGACTCGGCGACGGACCGCGACAGCGGCCCTCCCGCCTTGGTCAGGTGGTTGTTCAGCTCGGTGACCTTGGCGATGGCGGTGTTGAAGCGCAGGCCCTCCAGGTCCTGGCGTACGCCGTCGATCGCCTTGTGCAGGGCACGCAGCGTGGCCTCGTCCGGCTCGCTGTCCACGACCGTCACCGCGCCGGTGGCCTCGTCCACGACGTTGCGCCACAGCCGCTGCAGCAGCCGGAACTGGCCCACCACCGCGCGCGTGTCCCACGGCCGCGACACGTCCAGGGGTCCCATGGCCATCTCGTACAGACGCAGCGTGTCCGCCCCGTACTCGTCGCAGATCTCGTCCGGAGTGACCGCGTTCTTCAGGGACTTGCCCATCTTGCCCAGCAGTCGGGTGACCTTCTCGCCCTCGTAGTAGTACGCGCCGTCGCGCTCCTCCACATCGGCGGCGGGCACCGCGATGCCCCGGCTGTCGCGGTAGACGAAGGCCTGGATCATGCCCTGGTTGTACAGCCTATGGAACGGCTCGGCCGACGAGACGTGCCCCAGGTCGTACAGGACCTTCGACCAGAAGCGCGCGTACAGCAGGTGCAGCACGGCATGCTCCTGGCCGCCCACGTACAGGTCGACGCCGCCGTGCGGCATGCCGTCGCGCGGGCCCATCCAGTAGCGCTCGTTCTCCGGGTCGACCAGCTTCTCGGAGTTGTGCGGGTCCAGGTAGCGCAGCTCGTACCAGCAGGAACCGGCCCAGTTGGGCATGGTGTTAGTCTCGCGGCGGTATTTCCGCATGCCCCTGCCGTCGCCCAGGTCCAGCGTGACGTCGACCCACTCCTGGTTGCGGGACAGCGGGGTCTCCGGCTCGGTGTTCGCGTCGTCCGGGTCGAAGGTGCGCGGCGAGTAGTCGTCGACCTCCGGCAGTTCCAGGGGCAGCATCGACTCGGGCAGCGGGTGGGCGATGCCTTCCTCGTCGTAGACGATCGGGAAGGGCTCGCCCCAGTAGCGCTGACGGCTGAACAGCCAGTCCCGCAGGCGGAAGTTGACGGTGCCCTCGCCGATGCTCTTGCGCTCCAGCCACTCGGTGATGCGGGCCTTGGCCTCGACGACGCCCAGGCCGTCCAGGGTGACGTCCTCACCGGAGGAGTTCACGATCTTCGCGTCGTACGAGACGAACGCGTCGTCCCAGGTCGACGGGTCCGTGCCCCGGTCGTCGTTGGGCTCGACCACGCAGCGCATCGGCAGCTCGAAGGCGCGCGCGAACGCGAAGTCGCGTGTGTCGTGCGCCGGGACGGCCATGATCGCGCCGGTGCCGTAGCCCATCAGTACGTAGTCGGCGATGAAGACGGGCACCTGTTCGCCGCTGACCGGGTTGGTGGCGTACGAGCCCGTGAAGACGCCGGTCTTGTCCTTGGCCTCGGCCTGCCGCTCGACGTCCGACTTGGAGGCGGCCTGCGCGCGGTAGGCGGCGACGGCCTCGGCCGGGGTGGCGTGGCCGCCGGTCCACACCTCGTGCGTGCCCTCGGGCCATTCCTGGGGCGTGAACTTCTCGACCAGCGGGTGCTCGGGGGCCAGCACCATGTAGGTCGCGCCGAACAGGGTGTCCTGGCGCGTGGTGAAGACCGTGATGTTCTCGCCGTCGATCGGGAAGTCGACGCGGGCGCCTTCGGAGCGGCCGATCCAGTTGCGCTGCTGCAGCTTGATGGCCTCGGGCCAGTCCAGCTGCTCCAGGTCGTCCAGCAGCCGGTCGGCGTACGCGGTGATGCGCATGTTCCACTGGCGCAGCTTGGCCTTGAAGACGGGGAAGTTGCCGCGCTCGGAGCGGCCGTCCGCGGTCACCTCCTCGTTCGCCAGTACGGTGCCCAGGCCGGGGCACCAGTTGACGGGCGCGTCGGAGGCGTACGCCAGGCGGAACTCACTCAGGACGTCGGCGCGCTCGGTGGCTGTCAGCTCACTCCAGGGACGCCCACCGGGCACCGCTCGCTCGCCGCTCTCGAACTGGGCGACCAGCTCAGCGATCGGGCGGGCCTTCTTCGCCTCGTCGTCGTACCAGGAGTTGAAGATCTGCAGGAAGATCCACTGGGTCCACCTGTAGTAGTCCGGGTCGATCGTCGCGAACGACCGGCGGTTGTCGTGACCCAGGCCCAGCCGGCGCAGCTGCACCTGCATGTTCTTGATGTTGGCCTCGGTGGACACACGCGGGTGCGTGCCGGTCTGCACGGCGTACTGCTCGGCGGGCAGGCCGAAGGCGTCGAAGCCCAGGGTGTGCAGGACGTTGTGGCCGGTCATGCGCTGATACCGGGCGTACACATCGGTGGCGATGTAGCCCAGGGGGTGGCCGACGTGCAGGCCCGCACCGGAGGGGTACGGGAACATGTCCATGATGAACTTCTTGGGCTTGGCCACCAGGGCGGGGTCACCGGCCAGGTCGCCGCTCGGGTTGGGCGCCGCGTAAGTGGCGTTCGCCTCCCAGAAGTCCTGCCAGCGTGCCTCGATCTCGTCGGCCATGGCGGCCGTGTAGCGGTGCGGCGCCACCACCTCGGAGGCGGCGGCGGGGTTCGTCTCGCTCATGATCCTCAAAGCTCCATCGATCGTCTCTGCCAGCGGTCGGAAATGAAAAAGCCCCTCGCACAGGAGGGGTCGCCGCGCCGATTCCGGCCACGGTTTCATCGGTGGCCGGGACTGATCAGCGCGGCTCGCTAAGCAGAAGGCGTACGGCACGCATGGCGTCAGGGTACCGCAGCCGCCGAGTGGGCCGCGACGGAGATTTCAGGGGCACATGACACGGCGTGCCACACTCGTGTTGCAGCACCCAAAGCTGAACAAAGGTCAAGAGTTACTCGGCGTAAGGGAATCTAAGGGACATCACAACTCCCTCAGGGCCCATTGATAACAGCGCAATAACTCAAACCTCGTACCCCTCGGTATGTCTCGGCCTAGAGTGCGGCATCGGGACCGCTTCCCCGAACTGTTTGGGAGACACCCCCCATGAACACTCGACGCAGTAACAGCCCGGTTCCCCGACCGGGCTGCTCGGCCCGCGGTGGAATCACCGCGGGCGCGTTGTCGCTCATACCCTTCGTCGTGATGTTGGGAGGTACGTCGTGGTAAGCGAGACGACGTCGGACAGCACGTTGGACGACTCGTTCGCCGCGTTCCTCGACTTCGGTACCGGCGTCCTGTCCCTCGTCTCCCTCAGCGCCTCGGTGATCTGGGGGCTCGTCGCCCAGGACAGGATCTTCCTCGACGCCCGCGGGCGGATCCTGGCGCAGGCGGTGCACCGGGCCACCGCTGTCGCCTCGGTCGTGTTTCTCCTGGTGCACATCGGGACCAAGCTGGCGCTGGACCACACCTCGTGGATCGCCGCGGTCATCCCGTTCGGACTCGTCGGCTCGGACGACGAGATGCTGGGCAGGGCCTTCCTCATCGGCCTGGGCACTCTGGCCAGCCTGATGATGATCTTCGTGGCCATCACCGGCATCCTGCGCAATCGCTTCGCGACCCCGGCACCCGTCGCGTCCCGCTGGCGCATGATGCACAGCCTCGCCTACCCGGCCTGGTGCTTCGCGCTGGTCCACGGCCTGTTCACCGGCCGCGAGGCGAAGCCGGTCTTCGTGGTCCTCTACTGCCTGAGCCTGGCGGCGGTCGGCGGGGCGCTGGCCCTGCGGGCGTCTCCGCCGCCGTTCAGGCGCAAGGTCGCCCAGCGCATCCGTGAGCTGATCGGGAACAACAACGGCGGACTACGCGCGGAGCCCCCGGGACGTCGTACCGCGGCCGAGGCCCGGCAGACGGGCGGCGCCGGTTCACGTCCGGGCTTCCCCGAGGGGAAGGTGCCCCGGCAGCGGACGGGTTCCCCGTCGAACGCCTCGCTGTACGACACCGGCCAGCGCGCCGCATTCACGGACACCGGGTCCAACCCGCTCACCGACACCGGCGGCTTCTCGGCCGCCTACCGCGCCGTGTCCAACACCGGCAGCATCCCGCGCATACAGGACCCCCTGGGTCAGCCCGAGCCGACCCAGCGCATGCAGCAGGTCCCGCCGGACATGCAGCCCACGGAGACGTTCCCGCGCGCCGAGGACAACGCTCCCCGCTGGCCGGCCCCGTCCCCGCCGCTGTACGAGGCCCCGCCGCGCCCCTCCGAGGCGCCCACCGCGTACAACCCGGTCTACGACACGGGCAACATGCCCTATGTGACTCCCGGCACTCCCCCGCCGTACGGAAACAATGATTTCTACGACACCGGTGAGTCGAACGACCCCCTTGGTACGTACAACCCGAATGACACGTACGACAGCGGTCCCGCCACTGAAACACTGCCCGGTGCGTTCGACGCACCCAGCTCCGGCGAACCCTGGAACGCGCCTTCCGGAGGCTTTTAGTGAACGCCGCTCTCCCCGATGTCCCCGAGGTCCGCGTGGTCGGACTTCCCCAGCTCACCTCGGGTTTCGACCTGGTCGAAAGACTCGACCTGGACATGCACCTCAAGGTGCACGGTCCGCTCGAGCCGATGGGCGGAGAACAGCTCGCGCAACTCGCCGAGCGAATATCCCTGAAGGGCCGCGGCGGCGCGGGCTTCCCCTTCCACAAGAAGCTGCGGTCGGTCGCCGAGTCGGCGATCAAGCGCGGCGTCCGGCCCGTGGTCGTCGTCAACGGCAGTGAGGACGAGCCGGCCTGCCGCAAGGACACGGTGCTGATCAACCGTGCCCCGCACCTCATCCTCGACGGCGCCCTGCTGGTCGCGGAGGCACTCGGTGCCCGCACCCTCGTGGTCGGTGTGACCCGCGAGTCCACCCAGAAGTCCATGGAGGCCGCACTCGCCGAGCGGGGCCTGAACAACCGGCGCGGCTCTGTCCTCCGCGCCCGGGTGCAGCGCAATCCGGTACGGATGGTGACCGGAGCCGCCGCCTCGCTGATCCGCTCCATCGACGGCGGGCCTGCGATCCCACCGGGCCGCAAGATCAGCGCCTCGCAGAGCGGCGTCGGCGGCGCTCCCACACTGCTGTCCAACGCCGAGACGTTCGCCCAGCTGGCGATCGCCGCCCGCATCGGCTCCGAGCGCTACGGCAACACCGGCCTGTACGACGAGCCCGGCACCGTCATGGTCACCGTCTCCGGCGCCGTCGCCCGCCCCATGGTGATCGAGATGCCCACCGGCGTGCCGCTGCGATACGTCCTCCAGCTCGCCGGCGCCCCGCCGGTCCCGCAGGGCGTGCTGACCGGCGGCTACCACGGCAAGTGGATCGACGCGGCCACGGTCAACGAGGCGATCGTCTCGCGTGACTCCCTTGCGGCGGTGGGCGGTGCGCTCGGCGCGGGCGCGATCCTCCCGATCAGCCAGGAGACCTGCCCGCTGGGCGAGTCGCTGCGCGTGGCGCAGTGGCTGGCCGAGGAGAGCGCGGGACAGTGCGGTCCCTGCTATCTCGGTCTGCCCGCCGCGGCACGGGGCATGGAGGACATCCTCAACGGCGGTGGCCCCGCCGCCCTGGAAGCGGTGAAGCAGGTCGCCCACGCCGTGAAGCGACGCGGTGCGTGCTCGCACCCGGACGGCTCCGCGATGTTCCTCGAGTCGACCCTCAAGGCGTTCACCGACGACCTCGCCGCGCACGTACTCGGCAACGGCTGCGGCAGGCCCGTGGAGGGCGTGCTGCCGCTCTTCGAGGGCGGCGGGACCCCGACCGGTATCCCGGGCGGCCAGGGGCAGCTGGAGGCGGGCCCCAGCCGGCAGAAGATCTACGTCGACTGGACGCTGTGCCGCGGCCACGGCCTGTGCGCCGACATCCTCCCGGAGGTCTTCGAACTGGGCGCCGACGGCTTCCCGACCGTCGCCCAGGCGCAGGTGCCGCGCTACGCCGAGCAGAAGGCAATGCGCGCCGTACGCCGCTGCCCGGCGCTCGCGCTGCGCATCGAGGAGGACAACTCTGGGGGCCCGGCCCGCAACAACCTGCCCGTCCTGTCGCAGGGCCGCGGCCAGAGCCGTGGCCGCCGCGCGCTCGGCAGCGGCCGCTGAGTCGCTGAACGCGACGTAATGGCATAACGACGTAACGACGCACCACAG
>NZ_BAAGPS010000004.1:62601-390012 GCF_054783935.1 Streptomyces pseudoechinosporeus | reverse complement strand
CCTCGCGCCGGAGCGCTTGGGTGGAGCTAAGGAGATTTGAACTCCTGACCCCCTGCATGCCATGCAGGTGCTCTACCAACTGAGCTATAGCCCCTTGCGCCACGCGGCGGAGCCGCATATTGACTGCGTCGCCCGGTCGCCCGCGCGGCGACGCCAACATTACACGGTCCTACCGGTGCACCACCAAATCGTTTACGGGGCGCACGCGCTGGCCGGGACAGGGCCGGCACAGGGTCCGGACCGAGCCCGGACCGCCCCCTGTTCAGGCCGTGGCGAACGAATAGAACCGCTTGAGCGTGCAGTGCTCGTCGAGAAGCCGGCCATAGATCGGCTCACCCTCCAGCTCGCGGTACGTCTCGATCGGGTCGCCTTTTATGATCAGCGCCCGCGCGCATTCCTCGCACCAGTACTGATAGTCGTGGTTGACCGGTTCCATGTCGCGGACGATGGGCGTACCACTGCCGCACCAATCGCACTTCCGCCTGTGTGCACCCATCGATCAGCTCCAGCTGTGGCCGCAGGCCGTGCACACGTAGGAAACTCCGCCGTTGTCGCCGAGGACCTGGGCGACGTGGGCCGAACCACAGGAAGGGCAGTCGAGGCGGGTGATCCGGTCCCGTATCACCTCTGCGTCGAGGAGGTCGTCGACCTCCCCGAGGATGCTCGCAGGCATCGCCACTCCTCCCGTCGGGCCGCGCCCCCTTCCGGCCGTTTGATTCTGCCACGGCCGGACCAATACGGTCAGCGACGCCTTCGTACCAGTCCGGCCACGGCACCCGCGATACCCGTCGCGGACAGCGCGAACGTACACACGAGGAGCGCCTCCGAAGAGGTATACGCCTCCGGGGCCCAAGTGACTCAAGCCGGTTCAAGAAGACTGTGCCGATCGGCAACGAAAAATCCCGCTCCCCTGTGGGGAACGGGATCCTCGCGCCGGAGCGCTTGGGTGGAGCTAAGGAGATTTGAACTCCTGACCCCCTGCATGCCATGCAGGTGCTCTACCAACTGAGCTATAGCCCCTCGCGTTCACCCGCCGGGGCGGGCTGAACAAGATGAACTTTAGCCTGCGGCCTGCCGGAAAGTGAAATCCGGGGTCCAGGGGTCTACGGCCTCCTGGAGCCGAGGCCCACCGCCGACGACCTCCGCGCCAGTGACCGTCTCCCGGGGGCAATCGCCGTCTTCCGGGGTCAGTCGTCGTCTCCGAGGACCGGCTCCGGCAGCGTGCCCGCGTTGTGCTCCAGCAGGCGCCAGCCGCGGGCGCCCTCGCCCAGGACGGACCAGCAGCAGTTGGAGAGGCCGCCGAGGCTTTCCCAGTGGTGGGAGTCGAGGCCGAGGAGACGGCCGATGGTGGTGCGGATGGTGCCGCCGTGGCTGACCACCACGAGCGTGCCGTCGTCGGGGAGCTTCTCGGCGTGCCGGAGCACCACGGGGGCGGCGCGTTCGGCGACCTCGGTCTCCAGTTCGCCGCCGCCACGGCGCACCGGCTCACCGCGCTTCCACGCCGCGTACTCGTCGCCGTAGCGCGCGATGATCTCCTCGTGCGTCAGCCCCTGCCAGACGCCCGCGTACGTCTCACGCAGGCCCTCGTCGTGGGTCACGTCCAGGGCGGTGAGGGCGGCCAGTTCGCCCGCTGTGTGGGCCGCCCGCTTCAGGTCTGAGGCGACGATCGCGGCGGGCTTCAGGGAGGCGAGCAGCCGGGCGGCGCGGCGGGCCTGCTCGATGCCGATCTCGGTGAGCTCGACGTCGGTCGTGCCCTGGAAGCGGCGCTCCACGTTCCACGAGGTCTGTCCGTGGCGCCACAGGATGACCCGGCGGCCCCGGCCGGCCTTCTGCCCGGCCTCGGACAGCGGCTTGCCGTCCGCCGAGGCCCCCGTTCCCGCGCTCAACGCAGCTCACCGCCCAGTCCGGCGTCCTGAGCCTCCTGGTGCCTGGCGTGCTCGGCGGCCTTGCCGCGGGTGGCCTTGGCGTCGGCGGGCAGCTCGAGCTCCGGGCAGTCCTTCCAGAGCCGCTCCAGGGCGTAGAAGACGCGCTCCTCGCTGTGCTGGACGTGCACCACGATGTCGACGTAGTCGAGCAGCACCCAGCGGGCCTCGCGGTCGCCCTCGCGGCGCACCGGCTTGGCGTCGAGTTCCTTGTTCAGCCGCTCCTCGATCTCGTCGACGATCGACTTGACCTGGCGGTCGTTGGGCGCGGAGGCCAGCAGGAAGGCGTCCGTGATCGACAGCACGTCGCTGACGTCGTACGCGATGATGTCGTGCGCGAGCTTGTCGGCGGCCGCCTGCGCGGCGGTGGTGATGAGCTCGAGAGAGCGGTCAGTGGCGGTCACTACCAAGGCTTTCCGTCGGCGGTCAGGTCTCCCCGAGGGGATACCCCAAGGGTCTCACGGACCGCCGACACCACCTCACGGATTGGTCCGCCGAGCTGCCCACCCTCACTGACCCGCCTAGGCCCTGTCGTCAAACTCCCGTCGTCCGCCCGGAGGGCGGGCCCCGCGGCGTCAGGTGCGTGCTCTCGGCGTGCCGGGCACAGGCCTTCGTACTGGACGTACTTGGGTCTGTGCCCGGTGCGGCGAGAGTGCGTGCATGGCGTCGCGGGGCAGACGGGAGTTTGACGACAGGGCCTAGCCGCCCACTTCGTAGTCCTGCCCGAGCACCACCGACACCTCCGCGTTCGAGGCGCCCTTGCCCTTCTTCACGGAACTGGCCGGCAGCCCCAGCGTCTTGGCGACCTCCACCGCGTCCGCCTTCTGCGCGGCATCGGCGTAGGTGATCTGAGACACCGTCTGGGCGGCATCGGCCTTGCCGGCGTCGACGAAGGCGTAGCCGCCGTTGAGCAGGACGACGCGGGCCTGCTCGGTGGCGTCCTCCTTGCCGGTGGCGTTCCTGATGCCGACCTGGACGGCCGCGTCCTTCTCGGGGCTCTTCGCGGTTCCGCCGAGTACGTCCTTGACCACGCTGTCGCTCGCCTTCGTACTCAGCCTGCCGTCCGACTGGACCGGCAGCAGCACGGACTTGTAGTCGCCGCCCTTGGCGTGGTCCGCGAGCTTGGCGAGGAAGGTGCCCAGGTCCTTGTCGGTCAAGGGGGGCTCGATGATCTGCGCGAGCGTCTGCACGGTGGTCGTCGCGGCCTGCGGATCCGACGACACCTTGCGCAGCACGCCCTGCATGACCTGCCCGAACCGCTCCAGCTGCGCGCTCTGCGACTCCCCGGAGCCACGGTAGGTGGCGTACGCGATGGCCATCTTCCCGCTGAGCGTCTGGCCCTCGCCCTTGTTGACCAGGGGCGCCTCGCCCTTCCTCTTGGCCTCCGGGTCCGGCACGTCCGCGTTGGTGTCGATGTCGATGTTGCCTACGAGGTCGACGAGGTTGCTGAGGTAGGGGGTGTCGAGGCGCCAGGTGCCCTCGATGTCCGTGCCCAGCACGGTGTCGATCGATTCGCGCGTCCCGGAGGTGCCGTCGTCGTCCACGGACTTGGCGAGTGTGGTCGTGGTGCCGTTGTCGTCCGACACGGAAAGGGAGTTGGGGACCAGGACGGTGGTGCCCTGCTTGATGGTGGTGTTGTTGACGAGCAGCGCCGTCGAGGTGCCGCCGCCCTTGGTGTTGTGCAGGTGGACGACGATCACATCGCGGTTCTGGGCGCCCGCGGCCGTCGCGGTGCCGGTCTTCGCGTCCGACGACGTGCCGGGCAGCTTCCCCGCGTACCAGAGGTAGCCGACACCACCGGCCGCGACCAGGGCGAACACCACGACCAAGGCGACGACGCGACCGCGGGCCCGGCGGCGGGCCTCCTCGCGCCGCTCGGTGCGGTTCTCGGTGAACTTCAGCCAGTCGATGACGTCTTCGGAGTCGTCGGTCGGCTCCTCGACGAAGGTGAACTGCTCGGTGCGGTAGTCCCGTTCGCCTCGCTGCCCGTCCGCCGGCTCCTCGGCCTCCGTCCGCTCCGCGGGCCCCTCCTGCTGGGGGATGTAGGCGGTCTGCTCGGCGACGCGCGGCTGCTGACCGCTGCCCGCGGCCTGCCCGTAGGGGTCATACGAGGCGGGAGGGGCCGGAGGGGGCCCCTGAGCAGTCGCACCGTACGGGTCGTACGAGCCCTGCGAGCCGTATGACCCGTACGAGGCGCCAGGCTGCTGATGGCCGCTGCCGGTGTCGTACGACGGCGCCTGCTGCTGCCCGTTCGTGTACGGGTCGTACCCGTACCCCTGCTGCTGCGAGCCGTAGGTGTCGTACCCCTGCGGCGTCTGGGAAGGCTGTGGCACCTGCCGGTACACCGGCTGGCCGAACTCGTCGTAGCCGACGAGCTCGTAACTCTGGTCGTCGTAACTCTGGTCGCTTCCGTACCCAGCGTCGTATCGGTCGTTCACCGGTGCCCCTCTCGGATCACTCGCCTCACCCGCCGCGGTACAGCTCACGCTTGTCGATGTAGCGCACCACACCGTCCGGCACCAGATACCAGACCGGGTCGCCCTTGGCGACCCTGGCTCGGCAGTCCGTGGACGAGATGGCGAGCGCGGGGACCTCGACGAGCGAGACACCGCCCTCCGGGAGCCCCGGGTCGGTCAGTGCGTGGCCGGGCCGGGTGACCCCGATGAAGTGCGCGAGGGAGAACAGCTCTTCGGCATCGCGCCAGGTGAGGATCTGGGCGAGCGCGTCGGCGCCGGTGATGAAGAAGAGGTCCGTGTCGGGATTGAGCGCCCGCAGATCGCGCAGCGTGTCCGTGGTGTACGTCGGGCCGCCGCGGTCGATGTCGATACGGCTCACCGAGAACTGCGGGTTCTCGGCGGTCGCGATGACCGTCATCAGATAGCGGTCCTCGGCCGGGGAGACCTTGCGGTCGGTCTTCTGCCACGGCTGTCCGGTCGGCACGAACACCACCTCGTCGAGGTGGAACTGCGCGGCGACCTCACTGGCCGCGACGAGGTGGCCGTGGTGGATCGGGTCAAACGTTCCGCCCATGACGCCGAGGCGGCGCTTGCCCGGGTTCGACGGGCCGGGGGCCGGGCTGTTGCCCTGGCCCCTCACCGGACCGCTTGGCATGTCCTGCTCTCCCATGCGTGCAGACCTTACCGGCCCGGTCTGTGAGCCCTGCCCCGCGGACGTCAGCGGTCCCGGTTGAAGCGGGTGGTGATCCACAGCAGCAGAAGGAGGATGAAGAGCGCACCGCCGCCGGTCAGGTAGGGGCTGAGGCTCTCGTGGCCGCCGCCGTGCTCCTCGCCCTCGGCGGCGAGGTGGACCAACTGGGCAGCGGTGCTGTGGAAGCTCATCTTCGGCAGAACCTATCCGGTGTGGGCGGGATGCGGGATACAGACGTACGGCCATCGTAAGCGGGCGCCGCCGCCCGGATCACGCCGACTCCGTCACTCCGATCCCATCACGCCGACTCCGACACGCCGACCCCATCACGCCGGACTCCGCTGCCGGGAACTTCGGCCGGGTCTCAGTCGTCCCGCTTGTAGCCACGCAGCAGGAACCAGGCAACCAGAATGCAGCCGACAACCATCACTATGAGCACGACACGGAGTAGATTCCCGGGTCCCTGCTGTTCCGCGGCGCTCGCTGCCTCGGCGAGCCAGGCTTGGGGGTGGTGCTCCATGACGTGCGACTCCTTCGCTGTACTGCACGTCCACGGTATATCCGCCTAGGCTGTACCCCGCCTTGGGGGCACAGGAGGCAACAGACGCATGGGGGACCACATGCCAGAAGAAAGCCACGAGAACGTACCGAGCAGGCAGCGCAGGCGCTTCGAGGGGATCTCCTCCCGGGCGTACGAACACCCCGCGGACCGCTCGGCCCTGGTCGCCCTGCGCAAGCTCAGCGGCTTCGACACGGTGTTCAAGGCGCTCAGCGGACTGCTCCCGGAGCGCAGCCTGAGGCTGCTGTTCCTGTCCGATTCCGTACGGGTCTCGGACGCCCAGTTCTCGCACCTGAACGACATGCTGCGGGACGCCTGTTACATCCTGGACCTGGAGAAGGTCCCGCCGATGTACGTCAACCAGGACCCGCAGCCGAACGCGATGTGCATCGGCCTGGACGAGCCGATCATCGTCGTCACCACCGGCCTCGTCGAGCTGCTCGACGAGGAGGAGATGCGGGCGGTCATCGGCCACGAGGTCGGCCACGCCCTGTCCGGCCACTCCGTCTACCGCACGATCCTGCTCTTCCTCACCAGCCTCGCGCTCCGCGTGGCCTGGATCCCGCTGGGCAACATCGCGATCATGGCGATCGTGACCGCCCTGCGCGAGTGGTTCCGCAAGTCCGAGCTGTCCGCGGACCGTGCCGGGCTGCTGGTCGGCCAGGACCTGCAGGCCTCGATGCGCGGCCTGATGAAGATCGCGGGCGGCAACCACCTGCACGAGATGAACGTGGACGCGTTCCTCGCCCAGGCCGAGGAGTACGAGGCCGGGGGCGACCTCCGCGACTCCGTACTCAAGATCCTGAACGTGATGCCCCGCTCCCACCCCTTCACCACGGTGCGCGCCGCCGAGCTGAAGAAGTGGGCCGAGTCCCGCGACTACCAGCGGATCATGGACGGCCACTACCCGCGCCGCGACGAGGACGGCGACACCAAGGTCACGGACTCCTTCCGCGAGTCGGCCTCCGCCTACGCCACCCATGTGCGCAGCTCCAAGGACCCGCTGATGAAGCTGGTCACGGACATCGCGGGCGGCGCGGGCGACATCGGCGGCCGGGTCCGGCGCGGGTTCGGGGGCTTCGCGAGCGGCTCGAGCAGCAGCTCCCCCAAGGACCGGCCGCAGGGCGACCGTCCCGACGACGAGAGCCCCAACGGCAGCAGCTGATCACCACCAGGGCCGGCTCACCAGGGCCGGCTCACCAGGGCCGGCCGCTAATCACACCCTGGGCTGGGCACTGGCCGACAGCGACCCGCACAGCGCCGTGGCACTGCCCGTCGCGTACGGGTCGGTGCCGGCCGGTCCGCCCGCCTTGGCCGTCTGCCCCGCAAGCAGCGGGCGCAACTGGTTCGCCGCGTCCTCGGCGCAGGCGAGCGGCCCGGCCTGCACATACGAGACGACCAGCTCCGCCTGGCGCATCCGCAGGTCGTCGCGGTCGAACCGGAAATGCAGCTCGCGCCGCACGGTGAACAGCGAGGCCTTGGCACCGTCGTCCGAGCCCGTCGGCCGCAGCGCGTAGACGAAGGTGTGGTCGGCCGTCACCTCAAGGGTGTCGGAGTCGGTCTCGGCGGCCTGCAGTGTGCCCTGCACCCGGATCTTGGGGTCGGCCAGCTGGGCGTGGGTGGGGTCGAAGCGGACCAGCCAGCCGGTGGGCGCGTGCCGCCCGTTCGCGGTCGGACGGTCGAAGCTCTGGTCGAACTGGTCGAGCTGCTGCGGATCGAGCAGGATCCGTACGGGCCGGGTGGCACCGCCGGTGAGCACGTCCGGATCGAGCGCCGACTCGACGAGGTAGTCCTTCGCCGTGGTGAGCGCGGTGACGACCTGGCTGTCCGAGAAGTGCGCCGTGCGCCGGGAGGCGGGCATCGTGATGCCGTCGGCGCCTATACGGAACTGATCGGCCGGGCTGCGCGCGTACAGCAGCTCGGTGTCGGCGGCGCCCGGCACCGCGCCCTGCGGCGCGAGGGGTATGACCGTCATCCGCAGCGGCTCGGGCGGCTTCGCGGCGGGCGTCTGATACGGGTGACGTACGCCCATGTAGATCGCCGTGCCGAAGGCGACGGCGATCAGCAGGACAAGGATCAGCGCCTGCCGGGACAGGCCGCGACGCATCGGCGGGCGGCGGCGCACGGCCGGGGCGTGGTCGGCGATCCGCTCCTGCGCGGAGAACTCCTGGAGACGGGCAGCTCGGACGAACGACTCGTCGAAGACGACGGATCGGTACTCTTCCTCACCACCACCGGGAGCGCCGTCGGGCGCCCCATCCGGTGGGTCTCCTAGCCCGCCCATACTTTCAGAGTAGGTCTCTGGGACCTCGCGTAAACGCCGCCGTACACGTCAAGTTCACGGCGTACTCGGTTCCGCCGGGAGGGGGCGCTGGGAAAAGTCGGCCGAAGCCGAGGGGCCCGTTCCGCCGCCTTGCTCCACGCCCGTCGAGGCGGGCGGCGGGACCTGAGGCTGGCGGCCCGAGGAGCCGCCGCGGTAGACCGCTGTGAAGGCGAGGGCGACCATGCCGATGCCCATCAGGACGGCGAGCATCCAGGCGACGGGGCGGTGCCAGCGAGCCTGTTTTCCGTACGTCCCGTGACCGTAGCGACCGTCGAAGTCGTCACGGTCGTCGAGATCGTCCAGGTCCGGATCATGGCCGAAATCATGACGGCCGTCGGGTCCGAACCCGTCCTCGTAGTGCTCGTCATCACCGCGCGCGCGGTGGATGCGCCCCCGGCGCGCCTCGGCCTCGGAGGCCTCCGCGCGGGCCTGCGCGGCGGCGAGGAGGCGTTCGACGGCGGTCGGCTCATGGACCGTGGCCGCCCGTACGAAGGCCTCGTCGAAGACCACGGAGGCGAACTCTTCGTCCGAGCCTCCGCGGTCGCGGTCGTCGTCGGGCTCCCAGCCGTCAGGAAACGGCGTGCCCCCCACGTCCTCCGGCACGGCTCCAGAGTAGACCTGGGGTTTCAATTTGGGCAGACGGTACGGAAATTCATCCACCTGGCGAGACAGCTTCTTCGCGGCCCGGCCGAGCGGCGACCGGGAGGCGGGCTCAGCGCCGGATGTGCCCGTCGCCCGTGACGATGTACTTCGTGCTCGTCAGCTCCGGCAGCCCCATCGGGCCCCGCGCGTGCAGCTTCTGTGTGGAGATGCCGATCTCGGCGCCGAAGCCGAACTGGCCGCCGTCCGTGAAACGCGTGGACGCGTTCACGGCGACCGTCGTGGAGTCGACCAGCTGGGTGAAACGGCGGGCGGCCGGCTGCGAGGAGGTGACGATGGCCTCGGTGTGGCCGGAACTCCACAGCCGGATGTGCGCCACGGCCTTGTCGAGCGAGTCGACGACGGCGGCGGCGATGTCGTACGAGAGGTACTCGGTGTCCCAGTCCTCGGTGGTGGCCTCGACGACGGTGGCCTTGGAGCCCTTGGCATACGCCAGCACCCGCTCGTCGGCGTGCACGGTGACCCCGGCCTCGGCGAGGGCGTCCAGGGCGCGCGGCAGGAACTCGGGGGCGATGTCCTGGTGGACCAGGAGCGTCTCGGCGGCGTTGCACACGCTCGGCCGTTGCGCCTTGGAGTTGATCAGGATCTCGATCGCCATGTCGAGGTCGGCGTGCGCGTCCACGTACACGTGGCAGTTGCCGGTGCCGGTCTCGATGACCGGGACGATGGACTCCTGCACGACGGTACGGATCAGGGAGGCGCCGCCGCGCGGGATGAGTACGTCGACGAGGCCGCGGGCGCGCATCAACTCCCGTACGGATTCACGGCTTTCGCCCGGTACGAGCTGGACGGCGTCGGCGGGCAGTCCCGAGCCGCCGACGGCGTCGCGCAGCACGCGTACGAGGGCGGTGTTGGACTCGAACGCGGAGGACGAGCCGCGCAGGAGTACCGCGTTGCCTGACTTCAGGCAGAGCGCGGTGGCGTCGACCGTGACGTTCGGGCGGGCTTCGTAGATGATCCCGACGACGCCGAGCGGGACGCGGACCTGGCGCAGGTCGATGCCGTTCGGGAGGGTCGAGCCGCGGACGACCTCGCCGACCGGGTCGGGCAGCGCCACCACGTCGCGTACGTCGGAGGCGATGGCGCGGATCCGCTCGGGCGTGAGCGTCAGCCGGTCGATGATGGACTCGCTGGTGCCGGCCTCGCGGGCGCGGGCGATGTCCTTGGCGTTGGCCTCGACGATTTCGCTCGTACGGACCTCCAGGGCGTCCGCGATCGCGAGCAGCGCGTCGTCCTTCTCGGCCCGCGGCAGCGGAGCGAGGTCGGCGGCGGCGGACTTGGCGCGGTAGGCGGCCTGGGTGACCGGGGACATCGAGTCGTACGGCGAAAGCGTGGTCATGAGGGAAGCGTAATGCTCGCCGCAGAGCCGTCCAGCGGCTGTCCCAGAAACCGAGACAGGCTCGAAAACACCCCCACGCACCGCAACCATCAATTGAGGAACCCAGACGGCGCGCGACCAGGTCCGCGAGAGCGGCGCCGGTTTAGGCGCAAAAGGGGGCGCGGCGCCGGTTTAGGCGCACTAGAAGGGGTGTACGCCGACCGGGGTTGCGGGCTGGGGGCCGTAGCCCTCGGCGATGCGGTGGTGGTAGGTCTCGCGGTCGATGACCTCCAGGCCGACGATCTCCCAGGGCGGAAGTTTCGCGGTCTGCCGGTGCTCGCCCCACAGGCGCAGCGCGACGGCCGCGGCGTCGTGCAGGTCGCGGGCCTCTTCCCAGTAGCGGATCTCCGCGTGGTCGCCGGCGTACCGGCTGGTCAGCAGAAAGGGGTGGTCGTGGGCGAGCTGTTCGAGCGATCGCCGCACGTCGTTCAGCGGGGCCTCGTCGCCCGAGACGCTCAGCGTGACGTGCCAAAGGCGCGGCAGGTCCTTCGGTTCCTCGGCCTCGTACGTGTCTCCGGCCGCGACGCTGGTGAGGGTGCGCTCCTCACCGGCCGCGCGGGAGGTGCCACCACCGCGGGACGCCGCCCCGGGGCGTACTCGTCTCACGACGGCCTCCTTTACGCAATGGGTTCGCCATGGGTTGCTGCATCACTGGATCCCGGGGGCTCCTTGAATCAAAGTTGAGCAGGCGGGGCGGCTTCGTGGGGCGGTTTTGCCGAACGTAGCCCTGCGGAGGCCGTCCCTTTCAGCCGTTTACGCGTGCAGCAGCACCAGATCGTCCCTGTGTACGACCTCGCGTTCGTACGCGGGACCCAGCTCGCGGGCCAGCTCGCGGGTGGAGCGGCCGAGCAGCTGCGGTATCTCCTTGGCGTCGAAGTTGACGAGGCCGCGCGCCACCGCACGGCCCGTGCTGTCGCGCAGCTCGACGGGGTCGCCAGCGGTGAACTCGCCCTCGACCGCCGCGATGCCCGCGGGCAGCAGCGACTTACGGCGCTCGACGACCGCGTGCACGGCCCCGTCGTCGAGCGTGAGCGCGCCCTGCGGAGTGGACGCGTGCTGGAGCCACAGCAGCCGGTCGGCGGAGCGGCGGCCTGTGGCGTGGAAGTGCGTACCGGTGTCCCGGCCTGCGAGGGCGTCGGCGGCGTGCACGGCGGAGGTGAGGACGACCGGGATGCCGGCCGCCGCCGCGATCCGGGCCGCCTCGACCTTGGTGACCATGCCGCCGGTGCCGACGCCGGCCCGGCCCGCGCTGCCGATCTCGACGTGCGCGAGGTCCGCCGGAGTGCGTACCTCCGCGATCCGCGATGTACCGGGCCTGGTGGGGTCGCCGTCGTAGACGCCGTCCACGTCGGAGAGGAGGACCAGCAGGTCGGCGCGTACGAGATGGGCGACGAGGGCGGCGAGCCGGTCGTTGTCGCCGAAGCGGATCTCGTCGGTGGCGACCGTGTCGTTCTCGTTGACGACGGGCAGGGCGCCCATGGCGAGGAGCTTGTCGAGGGTGCGCTGGGCGTTGCGGTGGTGGGCGCGGCGGCTCATGTCGTCGCTGGTGAGCAGGACTTGGCCGACGCGGACGCCGTAGCGTGCGAAGGAGGCGTTGTAGCGGGCGACGAGCAGGCCCTGTCCGACGCTGGCGGCGGCCTGCTGGCGGGCCAGGTCCTTGGGGCGGCGGCGCAGGCCCAGCGGGGCGAGGCCGGCGGCGATGGCACCGGAGGAGACGAGGACGATCTCTTTCTCCCCGCCGCTGCGGGACTTGGCGAGTACGTCCACCAAGGCGTCCACCCGGTCCGCGTCGAGGCCTCCCGACGCGGTGGTCAGGGACGAGGAACCCACCTTGACGACGACCCTGCGGGCGTCCGTCACGCCGTGCCTCACCGCTTGCCCCGCCCTCGCCTGCCCTGCCGCTGACACGCTCTTCCCCAATGTTCTGACCAGCCCCGTCCGTGCAATCTACGTGATTACGGGCAGGGGGCGCCGCCGCGTTTCGAGGGGCGGACGTGCGGCGGGCACACGGCGGACGCGTGCCGGGTGCGAGACGTACGCGTGACATGCGCCCCAGAAGTTCACCGTGGTTTCATCCGATATCCAGCGATAGCTCCTCCGGAAGATTGCTTGGCGGGCCGCACAGGTCATACGGTCAGGGATCGGCCTCGTTATGTTCGGCCGACCGAACCCGTTGCTTCCCCTCATCCGCCGTATCCCTTCGCAGGAGCCCAGCCCGTGCCTTCCGCAGGCCTCAACCCCCGCCGCGCCACGCAGTTTGCCGCGCTGCTGTCGATGTTCGTGCTCTTCACGGCCCAGATCGTCTCCGCGCTGCTGCCGAACGTCCCGGTGCTCATCGCCGCGAGCGCGGCGGGCCTCGCCCTCGACGTATATCTGCAGTACCGCAGTCCCGGGCTGCTCACGCTGCTGGGCAAGGTCCGCTTCGATGTAACGGTCCGTCAGTTGCTACGCGACATGCTGGTCATGGTGGGGCTCCTGCGGATCGACGGCGTCGACCCGGCGAGCGAGCACGCGCCGCTCCTGGTCGCCCTGTGCGCCTTCTACGCCCTGCACTTCGCCTGCCAGGCCGCCGCGGTCCTGGTCCGCCGCACCCGTACGCTGCCGATCGTCACCCGCAACATCGACGCGTCCGCCCTGCATCTGACCGCCGCACCGCCGCGCATCCTGGCCCGCCGTCAGGGGCACCGGCTGCTGACCTTCTCCATCCCGACGACGGCCGGCCTGCTGATCACGGCGGCCACCACGGACGGGTACTGGGGCGGTATCGGTGTCGGCGTCGCCCTCGCGCTGGTCGGCGGCGGCACGGCGTACCTCGCCACCTGGCTGCTGCCCAAGAAGCGCGCCAAGAGCGAGCAGAAGGTCATGGAGTGGGTGGACAAGTGGCTCGCCGACTACCGGCCGACGGTCGGCATGTACTTCTCGGGCGGTACGACCTCCGCGTACCAGGCGAACATGTGGCTGACGACGCTCTCCTCGATCGACGCGAAGCCGCTGATCGTGCTGCGTGAGCGGTTCATGGTGCAGAAGATCGACGCGACGGACGTACCGATCATCTGCTTCCCGAAGGTCACGACGATGTTCTCGCTGGAGAACTCGACGCTGAAGATGATGCTGCACCCGGCCAACGCCGCGAAGACCTCGCAGGTCCTGCGGATCCCCACCATCAAGCACGCGTTCATCAATCACGGCGAGAGCGACAAGCTGTCCTCCGTCAACCCGTACGCGAAGGCGTACGACGAGGTGTGGGTGGCAGGACCCGCGGCCCGCGAGCGGTACGCGCTGGCGGAGGTCGGCGTCGAGGACAAGGACATCGTGGAGGTGGGCCGCCCGCAGCTCGCGCCGATCCGGCCGTACGCGGGTCCGCCGACCGATCCGTACACGACCGTGCTGTACGCGCCCACGTGGGAGGGCTGGGACGGGAACCCCGGCAACACCTCGGTGGTGCTGGCCGGCGAGAACATCGTGCGGCAGCTGCTCGCGGACGAGGGGGTACGGCTCCTCTACAAGCCGCACCCGATGACAGGTTCCGTCGATCCGCGTGCGGGGGCGGCGAACGAGCGCATCATGGCGATGATCCGCGAGGCCAACGCCAAGCGGTCGGGTTCCCGGCCGGACGCGGAGGCCGCGGCCGAACTGGTGCGCCGGGCGGCCGAGTTGGACCAGCTGACGAAGACGGCCTTCCGGCCTGGTGCGGACGAGATGGAGCGCATGCTGCTCCAGGGGACGCCGCGGGGTGACCGTGAGGCGGCGATCGCCGAGGCCACGCTGGCCTGGGACAAGGCGTACTGGGCGTCCTTCCCGGAGTGGGAGCACCAGATCATCACGGACGCGCGTCCGGCGATCTTCGCCTGCTTCAACCAGGCGGACCTGCTGATCAGCGATGTGTCGTCGGTTGTCTCCGACTGGCTCTCGAGCGAGAAGCCGTACGCGGTCGCCAACACCTCCGGGATGCCGGAGGAGGCCTTCCGCACGGGCTTCCCCACGGTGTCCGCGGGCGTTATCCTCACGCCCTCGGCGGACGGCGTCCCGGAGCTTTTGGAGTCGGTACGCCACCCGGAGAAGGACCGCTTCACGGCGGCCCGCGCCGAACTCAAGGAACACCTGCTGGGGCCCTCGGACCCGCCGTCGTTGGCCCGCTTCAACGCCGCGATCTCCGCGCTGTGCACGGCGGCCGACGAGCGCCGCCTGCGCATGGAGTCGCGCCTGTCCTCGGACGTTCCCTCGCCGCGCGAGGAGGCGGCCGAGGAGACGGCTCAGGACCCGAACGAGGCGGAGGAGACTGCCGTCGGCTAGGCAGGTGAGGTCCAGGGTGCGTGGGGTTTGTTGTTGGGTGCGGGTTCGTTGTGGCTGGTCGCTCCCCCACTCTCGGCTCCGCTCGAGCGGGGGGACCCCCATCGCGGCGGAGCCGCAAATCGATACAGCCCCGCGCCCCTAAAAGCAAAAGCCTGCGCTTTCCCGCGCCCCGGACAAGCCCGGGCCCCGGGAAAGCCCGGACCCCCAACGACCCGCACTTGCCCTCCGGCGGGAGGGGTCGTGGGCCGGTGCGTCGTATGCCCGTCGCGTAGCTTCGGTCTCGGAGAACCCGCACCGTGTACCAGCAAAGGGCCGTACGCCCGGCCTGCGACGGGCTGACGCACCGGCCCACGGCCCCGACCCACCACCCACCCAAGGGGCGCGGGGAACGGCGCGAGCAACCACCACGCACCCGCAGCCGCCCAACCGCCGGAGGCACCACCCCCGTAGGCGCCCTGCTCAACCTCCGGAGGAAAACGGCTCGAAGTCGCCGTACTCCCGCTCCGCCTCGTCCCGCTCCGCCTGCTTCTCCCGGCGGCGCGTGACGGCGGGCCGCGGAGCCTCGAAGCGGTGGTCCTCGCCCCGGCGGCCGAGCATCTCCGCGCCGGCCATGACCGTGGGCTCCCAGTCGAAGACGACGGCGTTCTCCTCGGGGCCGATGGCGACGCCGTCGCCCGTGCGGGCTCCTGCCTTCATCAGCTCGTCCTCGACGCCGAGGCGGTTGAGGCGGTCGGCGAGGTAGCCGACGGCCTCGTCGTTGCTGAAGTCGGTCTGGCGGACCCAGCGTTCGGGCTTCTCGCCGCGAACGCGGAACAGCCCGTCCTCCTCGCGTACGACCGTGAAGCCCGCGTCGTCCACGGCCTTCGGACGGATGACGATCCGGGTCGCCTCCTCCTGCGGCTTCGCCGCACGGGCCTTCGCCACCAGGTCGGCAAGGGCGTACGACAGCTCCTTGAGGCCGGTGTGCGCCACCGCCGACGCCTCGAAGACCCGGTAGCCCCGCGCCTGAAGGTCCGGGCGGATCATCTCCGCCAGATCCTTGCCGTCGGGGACGTCGATCTTGTTGAGGAGGACGATGCGCGGGCGGTCGTCGAGGCCGCCGTACTGCCTCAGCTCCGCCTCGATCAGGTCGAGGTCGGACATCGGGTCACGGTCCGATTCGAGCGTGGCGGTGTCGAGTACGTGGACCAGGACCGAGCACCGCTCGACATGGCGCAGGAACTCAAGGCCCAGCCCCTTCCCCTGGCTCGCCCCGGGAATCAGGCCCGGCACGTCCGCGATCGTGTAGACCGTGTCGCCCGCCGTCACCACCCCCAGGTTGGGGACGAGTGTCGTGAACGGGTAGTCCGCGATCTTCGGTCGGGCGGCGGACATGGCCGCGATCAGGGACGACTTGCCCGCACTCGGGTAGCCGACGAGCGCCACGTCCGCGACCGTTTTCAGCTCCAGGACGATGTCCTGCATGTCACCAGGCACACCCAGCAGCGCGAACCCGGGCGCCTTGCGCCGGGCCGAGGCCAGCGCCGCGTTCCCGAGACCGCCGCGCCCGCCCTGTGCGGCCACGTACGCCGTGCCGTGTCCGACCAGGTCCGCGAGTACGTTGCCCGCCTTGTCCAGTACGACCGTGCCGTTCGGCACCGGCAGGATCAGGTCCTGGCCGTCCTTGCCGGAACGGTTGCCGCCCTCACCGGGCTTGCCGTTGGTGGCCTTGCGGTGCGGCGAGTGGTGGTAGTCGAGGAGCGTGGTGACGGACTGGTCGACGACCAGGATCACGTCACCGCCGCGGCCGCCGTTGCCGCCGTCCGGCCCGCCCAGCGGCTTGAACTTCTCGCGATGGACGGAGGCACAGCCGTGGCCTCCGCTACCCGCGGCGACGTGCAGCTCGACGCGGTCCACGAAGGTGGTCATGGGATGTGCCTCCAGTTACGTACGGAAATCTCTGCGTTTTCTGGCGCAGAAATCTCCGCTGAGAAATCTCTGCTCAGTTGGAACACGCGAAAGGCGGACCCGCTTCCCGTACGGGAAGTGAGGTCCGCCTCGCGAAAGATCCGGTCAGGCGACCGGAACGATGTTCACGACCTTGCGGCCACGGCGCGTACCGAACTCGACCGCACCGGCGTCAAGGGCGAACAGCGTGTCGTCCTTGCCGCGGCCGACGCCGCTGCCGGGGTGGAAGTGGGTGCCGCGCTGGCGGACCAGGATCTCACCGGCGTTGACGACCTGACCGCCGAAGCGCTTCACGCCGAGCCGCTGAGCGTTGGAGTCGCGACCGTTCCGGGTGGACGATGCGCCCTTCTTGTGTGCCATCTCTCCTCAGTCCCTTACTTCGCAGCCGCGGGGATCTCAGTGACCTTGATCGCCGTGTACTGCTGGCGGTGGCCCTGACGACGGCGGTAGCCGGTCTTGTTCTTGTAGCGAAGGATGTCGATCTTCGCGCCCTTGTGGTGGTCCACGACCTCGGCCTGGACCTTGATGCCGGCGAGCACCCACGGGTCGCTGGTGACGGCGTCACCGTCGACAACGAGCAGGGTCGAGAGCTCGACCGTGTCGCCGACGTTGGCCGTGGGAATCTTGTCAACCTCAACGGTGTCGCCGACAGCAACCTTGTGCTGTCGACCACCGCTGCGCACGATGGCGTACACGCGGATCTCTCTCTCGCTCGATTCGGAATCCCCGCAGTCCAGCCGCCGACAGAAGCAGACGGCCTCTCCCGGGGCGCGAGCCACCGGGAGGAAGAGGTTTACGGGAATGCGGCGCGTCTGTGGACACGCCGAGGGTCAAGGTTACGGGGCCCTGACCAGCGGGGTCAAACCGGGCCCCGGGGCGGTCCCGGGCCGTCCGCACGGCACGTTGCCGGCTGACCGGCTTCGAGTACGCCGACGCCCTCTGACCGGCGAGTTATCTGCCGGTCAGAGGGCGTCGGGGTGTCGGTCGAGGCGGTTCAGTCCTCGTCGGTGGCGGCCGTGACGGTGGACGACGACGGGGTCTGCTCCGCCGCCGCGGTCTTCTTCGTCGCGGCCTTCTTCGCGGTCGCCTTCTTGGCCGTGGCCTTCTTGACGGCCGCCTTCTTGGCCACCGTCTTCTTCGCGGCGGCCTTCTTCGCCGTCGACTTCTTGGCCGTCTTACGGGCCGTCTTCTTGGCCGGAGCCGCGACGGCGTCCTCGGTGTACTCGGCTTCCGTGGCCGGGGCCTCGGCAGGTTCCTCCGCCGGGGCCGACGGGACGACCACGACGGCCGTCTCCTCCGGGGCGGTGGGCGCGGTGGCCATCCGGACCGCACGGCGGCGCGGGCGCACCGGGGCCGCGCTCTCGGCAACCGGCTCCGGCCGCTGCTCGGCGACCGGCTCGGGCTGCGGCTCAGCTACGGGTGCCGCGACCGGCTCGGTGACCGTCACCACGACCTCCTCCGCCGCCTTCGGCGAACCGGCCGGCGCGGAGACCTTGCGGGTCGCCCGACGACGCGTACGCCCCTTGGGCGCGGCCTCCTCGACGGCCGGGGCCTCGACCACCGGGTCCTCGGCTGCCATGGGCTCCGCGTGCGCGACGGCGGCCGGCTCCGGCTGTACGGGACGCTCGGCCTCGTCCTCGGCGGTCACGGTCTGCGCCGTCGGAACCTCGGCCTCTGCCCTGCGCTCGGGCCTACGGGACTCGGGGCGCGGCGCACCCGCCGGTGCCGACGCACGCCGACTGGCCCGCCGCCGCGAACGGCCGCCCCGGGTAGCCGCGGCCTCCGCCTCGGCGGCGCTGCTGTACAGATCCTCGTCCGGTACGAAAGCGTCCGTCAGCGGCTCCGCCGCGGGGGGCTCGGCCAGCGCGACGGGCGCGGCGACCTCGGCGACGATCTCCGCCTCGGTCTCGGCCTCCTCCTCGGCGGTCTCGACGGCCTCGGCGATCGCGGCAGGGATCTGCTCGGGCACGGTCTCAGCACCCGCACGCGCACGCTTCTTGCGCTTGCCACCGCCGCCGACAGCAGTCGGCTGCTCCATGTGCACGATGACGCCACGGCCGTTGCAGTGGACGCAGGTCTCGGAGAACGACTCGAGCAGCCCCTGGCCCACGCGCTTCCGCGTCATCTGGACGAGACCCAGCGAGGTCACCTCGGCGACCTGGTGCTTCGTACGGTCGCGTCCCAGGCACTCGAGGAGGCGCCGCAGCACCAGGTCCCGGTTGGACTCCAGGACCATGTCGATGAAGTCGATGACGACGATGCCGCCCAGGTCACGCAGCCGCAGCTGGCGCACGATCTCCTCGGCCGCCTCCAGGTTGTTCCTGGTCACGGTCTCTTCGAGGTTGCCGCCCTGACCGGTGAACTTGCCGGTGTTGACGTCGATCACGATCATCGCTTCGGTCTTGTCGATCACCAGCGAGCCACCGCTCGGCAGCCAGACCTTACGGTCGAGCGCCTTGGCGAGCTGCTCGTCGATCCGGTACGTCGCGAAGACGTCGACCTCGGAGGTCCACCGGGACAGGCGGTCGGCCAGGTCGGGCGCGACATGGGCGACGTACCCGTGGATGGTCTCCCACGCCTCGTCACCGCTGACGATGACCTTGGTGAAGTCCTCGTTGAAGATGTCGCGGACGACGCGGACGGTCATGTCCGGCTCGCCGTACAGCAGGCTCGGGGCGTTGCCGCTCTTCGCCTTCTTCTGGATGTCCTCCCACTGCGCCTGCAGCCGCTCGACGTCACGGCGCAGCTCGTCCTCGCTCGCGCCCTCGGCGGCGGTGCGCACGATGACGCCCGCGTCCTCGGGAACGATCTTCTTGAGGATGGTCTTCAGGCGGGCCCGCTCGGTGTCCGGGAGCTTGCGGCTGATCCCCGTCATGGAGCCCTCGGGGACGTACACGAGGTAGCGGCCCGGCAGCGAGACCTGGCTGGTCAGACGCGCGCCCTTGTGCCCGATCGGGTCCTTCGTGACCTGCACGAGGACCGACTGGCCGGACTTGAGGGCGGTCTCGATACGCCGCGGGCCGTTGGCCATGCCCAGCGCCTCGAAGTTGACCTCACCGGCGTACAGGACGGCGTTGCGCCCCTTGCCGATGTCGATGAAGGCGGCCTCCATCGACGGCAGTACGTTCTGGACCTTGCCCAGGTAGACGTTGCCGACGTACGAGGTCGCCTGCTCCTTGTTGACGTAGTGCTCCACGAGCACGTTGTCCTCGAGTACGCCGATCTGCGTACGGTCGCCGTTCTGCCGGACCACCATCACGCGCTCGACGGCCTCGCGGCGGGCCAGGAACTCGGCCTCGGTGATGATCGGCACCCGGCGGCGGCCCTGCTCGCGGCCTTCGCGGCGGCGCTGCTTCTTGGCCTCCAGACGGGTCGAGCCCTTGATGGACTGCACCTCGTCCACGCCGGTACCGGGCTCGTCCTTCTTGCGGGGTTCGCGGACCTTGACGACCGTACGCTCCGGGTCGCCGTCGCCCGGCTCGGCGTCGACGGGCGCGTCACCGGCACGACGCCGACGGCGCCGGCGGCGACGGCTGCTGGCGGAGCCGCCGGACTCCTCGCGCTCCTCCTGAGCGTCCTCTTCGGCCTGCTCGGCGGCGTCCTCGGCGTCCTGGGCGGCCTGCTCGGCAGCGGTCTCCTCGCTCTCCGAGGCCTCGCCGTCGGTCTCGGCGTTCTCGCCCCGGCGACGCCTACGGCCACCACGACGGCGCCGACGACGCGAGCCGGTCTCCTCGGTCTCGTCGCCCTCTTCCTCGGCGGACTCCTCGGCCTCGGGAGCCTCGGCGGGCTCCTCAGCCGCACCCCGACGACGACGGCGCCGACGCGGACCGGCCTCCTCCTCGACGGACTCGACGGGCTCGACCGGCTCCGGGGCCGCCGTCTCGGTGACGTCCTCCTCCTCGACCTCGGCAGCGGCGGCGGCTGCCGCGCGCTCCGGCGTCTGGAACATCGGCTCGGTGAACACGGGCGCCTGGAAGACGGCGACTGCGGGCCGCGCGGGCCGCTGCGCGGTCTCTTCCTCCTCGGCCTGCGGCTCCTCGGCGGCCCTGGGCGCGGGCTCGGCGAAGCCCGCGGCGGCGGTCTTACGGGTCGCACGACGCCGCGTACGACGCGGGGCGGCGTCCTCGGCTGTGGCCTCCGGCTCGGGGGTGGTGGTCTGGTCGGTCTCGGCAGCGGCCACAGGGGCCTCCCTGCGCTCGTCACGGACAGCGGCCTCGGCGGTGGGCTCCGCCTCGGCGGCCTCTGGCGCACCGGCGGGCGCGACGGCGCGACGTGTGGCGCGACGGCGTGCACGGCGCGGGGCGATGTCCTCGGTCTCGGTGGTCTGCTCCGGCTCGACTACGGCGGCGGGCTCGGTGGTGGTCTGTACGGTCTCGGCGGCGGGCGCGGGGGCCCCACCATCGGCCACCGCGTCGGTCTCGGGAGCGGAGACACGACGCGTGGCGCGCCGACGCGTACGTCCGGCAGGCGCGGCCTCACCGACGGCAGGTTCCGCTTCGGCAGCCGCGGAGGCGGCGGTCTTGGCCGCGGGCTCCTCGGCAGCCGGGGCCTCGGCGGCAACAGCGCTCGTCTCGGGCACCGCGATGTCGCCGCCCGACGCGGCAGCGGACGCGGTCACCACGACCTCCGTCGCCTCGGCGGCCTCGGGCGCACCGGCGGGAGCGGAGGCACGACGCGTCGCACGACGACGCGTACGCCCGGCAGGCTCCTCCACGGCCGAAGCGGCGGCAGCGGCCTCAGCGGGCGCAGTGGTCTCGGCCGGCACGGACTCCTCCGCAGCCGGAGCAACAGCAGCAGCCGCAGCGGTGGCTGCCGTCTCATCGACGGCGACCGCCTCTGGCGCCACCGCCGTCTCCTGCGCAACGACCGTCTCAGAGGTCGCCGTCTCCTCAGCAGCCACCGTCTCAGCGGTCGCCGCGATCTCCTCCGGCTCCTCCGCCGCGAGATCGGCGGAGCTCACCGGCGGTATGGCCGGTGCCGTGGTCTCGGCCACGGTCTCGGACGTCGCCGCGGGCGGCCCCGCGGGGCGGGACGCGGCGCGGCGACGGCGCGGCGGCAAGGTGTCGCTGGGGGTGTTGTTCTCGGGACCCTCAGCGGGTTCGTTCGGCTCGAGCATGCGGGTGGATCTCCCGTCAGGCTCCCGGGCGCCGCACCTGGTCCGGCTGTACCGGTGACGTCCGCGGCTCGCGCGATGCGCGGTGCCGCCGTCCGGGGCGCGGGCGCCGCACGGGAGCTCTCTGTGTTCTGTCTCGCCGGTTCCGTACGCCGTGTTGCGTACGGCCTGGCGAAAGTCTTGTGGTCGGTGCGCTGCCCGACCCAGGTGGCTCCCGAGTACGAGGGCGGCGCTACGACGTCCGTCCTTACGCGGGACCTTCCTTACGCCGGCGCCTTCGCGGCGGCGGTGGCTGCGGCCATGAGTGGGGCGGCTGCCACTGCCTCGCGGTCGGGCGCGAGCGGGTCGGTCACCGTGCCGGTCTCTTCATCGAAAAGCCCCTGCGCCAGCCTGGTCACCGCTGCGGGGACCGGCGGCGCCAGGTCGGCCACAGCTCGGAGACCGGACAGGACGTCGTCGGGTCGTACGGCAGGCGTCACGTGCCGAACAACCAGCCGCAGTATCGCACAGGGCTGGTCGGTCGGCCTATCGGGCTGTGAACTGTCCGTCTCGGTACGGGCACTGTGCGCCTCCAGGCTCGCGACCGCGGCGCGGGCGTCGAAGGTGCGCATGCCGTTCTTCATCTTGCGCTGGACCTCGACGGTCTCGGCCTCCTTGAAGGCGTCGACCGCGCGCTCGGCATCCGCGGGTGCCACGCCGTCGAGGCGCAGCTCCCAGACGGAGGCCGTGAGCCGGTCGGCGAGACCCGACGTACGGGCCTCGACCGCGTCGACGATGTCGAGCCCGGCGGGCAGCGACTCGTCGAGGAGCGCACGCAGCTTCTCGGGATCGCGCGCTTCGGTGAGCGCGATCTCCAGGTACTCGGCCTCGCTGCCCGTGCCGGTGGGTGCGGCATTGGCGTACGACACCTTCGGGTGCGGGGTGAACCCCGCCGAGTACGCCATCGGCACCTCGGCGCGGCGCAGCGCACGCTCGAAGGCGCGCTGGAAGTCACGGTGGCTGGTGAACCGGAGGCGGCCGCGCTTGGTGTAGCGCAGTCGGATGCGCTGCACCGCGGGTGCGGGCGGCGGGCCTTCGGGCTGTCGCTTGCCCAGTGGTTCTTCTCCTCGCTGTGAGGCGGTACGTACTGCGCCACCTCGTGGACGTGCGGTGGACCTCGTCGCTCCCGCGTGGGCGGGAACGGTGGCGGACGACGCCCTCCGGCGTCCCCCCGATCCGGATCACCCCCGCGTCGGCGGGGACAGGTCGTCGCGTCCGAACCTACCACCCAGAGTACGCGCAGCGGGCACCGTGGGTTCCCGGAGTCCCTTGGACAAGGACACCGGCTCGGGTTCCGGCGGCGCCCCGAAGAGCATCCGCCGGATGTCGGCCCGGGTCTGCCGCGCACTCTCACGAGCGCTGGTCAGGGCCTGCCGGGCAGCGCGCCCCACACTGCGCGCGGCCTCGGCGGCGGGCCGCCAGATCGCGTCCCGTACGAGGTGTCCGACGGGCGTGAGCACGCTCTTGTACGCCCACCGCACCGGTTCCACGAAGATCCACCGGAAGAGCCGCCCGAGGAACCGCCCCACGGCGAGCGACACATACCCGGCGACCCGCCACGCGTGCCCGATCGCCGCGCCGATCTCGCGCGCGACGACGGCGATCGCCCGCCCGACCGGCACGAACACCCAGCGCCACAGCGCGACGGCGGGCACGACGAAGACCCACCGCAGCAAGGTCCCGACCACCCCCGCAACCCAGGTGACCCCCACCCAGACCCCACGCCCGACCCAGGTCACACCGGCCCAGAGACCCCCACCGATCCATGCCACAACGGCCCACACACCACGAGCGACCCACACGACACCGGCCCAGACCCCGCGACAGACCCACGTCACGCCCGCCCACACCCCGCGGCACACCCACGTCACCCCGGCCCACACCCCCAGGCCGACCCAGGCGATCCCCGCCCACAGCGTCAGCGCCAACCACGCCACCCCGGCCGCGACACCCCGTGCCACCCAGGCGATCCCCCGCCCGCTCGGCGCGAGCACCCGCGCGTACAGCCAGCCCGCCGGAACGACCACCAGCACCCGCCACAACCAGGCGCAACCGGCCCCGACCCCCCGCAGCGCCGCCACGATCCCGTGCCCGAAGGGCGTCAGCACCCGCGCGTACAACCACACACCCGGCACGACGAACAGCACATGCCCGAGCCACCCCAGCCCTCGGCCGACGGGCACGACCACATACCGCCACAGCCCCACCCAAGGCCACACGAACACCAGCTTGGCCAGCCACCCGAGGACGAGCACAACTCCCTCGACCAGCCACACAACCGCCCGCCCGACAGGCTCGAGCACCCACATGACCGCCCGCCCCAGCGGCCGGAACACCGTGTCCCTGAGGAAACGCCCACCGACCACCAGCGCGTCCCACACCATCCGCACCGGCACGACCAGCACGAGCACCACGATCCGCACGGGTATACGGATCGCGACCGCGAGGCACCCCTCGGGCGCCGCGTCCTGCTGCTTCGTCTCGTACGGCCGTGTCTCAGGCGCCGCGGGCGGCGGCTTCTCCAGGTCCATGCCGACGGAGACGCGTCAGCGCCCCGTATGGATCCAGAACCTCAACTTTCCGTCCCGCTCGTCCTCGAACTCTCCACCATTGGCCTCGATGACCTTGCGGGAACCGACATTGGTGGTGTCACAGGTGACGAGCACCCGGTCGAGCCCGAGGGCACGCGCGTACGGCAGAACGTCGCGCAGCATGGCGGTGGCGTAACCCTTCCGGCGCGCGGTGGGCCGTACGCCGTAGCCGATGTGGCCGCCGTAGTCGCGAAGGTGGGGCGTCAGACGGTGGCGTACCTGGATCCGGCCGAGATAGGTCTCGCCGTCCACGTACCAGTACCAACTGCCCGGCACGTACCCCTCGGGCCGGCGCCCCTCCTCCAGCTCCTCCTCGCGGATCGCGGCGACATAGCGCGCGAACCCGTCCGGCTCATACCAGCTGTCGCCGTACACGGCGAGCTCCCGCTTGAGGGTGTCACCGAAATACTCGCCCTCGGCGAGATTCTCCTGAACCGCTGCCAGGAACGACGTACGGAAACGGGGATCAGGACTGATGAGCTGCGGCATCGGCTCATTGTGCCGCGACGCACGAGGGCCCGGCCACGGCATTTTCGCCGGCGGCCGGGCCCTCGCCTCGTCCTACTTGACCACCGTCAGCGGCAGCAACTTCTTGCCCGTCGGCCCGACTTGAATTGTCGTGTCCATGGCGGGGCATACTCCGCAGTCAAAACAAGGCGTCCACCGGCAGTCCTCGACCTCCGTCTCGTCGAGGGCGTCCTGCCAGTCCTCCCAGAGCCAGTCCTTGTCGAGGCCGGAGTCCAGGTGGTCCCAGGGGAGGACCTCCTCGTACGTACGCTCGCGGGTGGTGTACCAGTCGACGTCCACGCCGTACGCGGGCAGTGTCTTGTCGGCGCACTGCATCCAGCGGTCGTACGAGAAGTGCTCGCGCCAGCCGTCGAAGCGGCCGCCGTCCTCGTAGACGGCGCGGATGACGGCGCCGATGCGGCGGTCGCCGCGCGAGAGCAGGCCCTCGACGATGCCGGGCTTGCCGTCGTGGTAGCGGAAGCCGATGGAGCGGCCGTACTTCTTGTCGCCGCGGATCTTGTCGCGGAGCTTCGCGAGACGGGCGTCCGTCTCCTCGGCCGACAGTTGTGGGGCCCACTGGAAGGGGGTGTGGGGCTTGGGGACGAAGCCGCCGATGGACACCGTGCAGCGGATGTCGTTCTGGCCCGAGACCTCGCGGCCCTTCTGGATCACGCGGGTCGCCATGTCGGCGATCTGGAGGACGTCGTCGTCGGTCTCCGTCGGCAGGCCGCACATGAAGTACAGCTTCACCTGGCGCCAGCCGTTGCCGTACGCCGTCGAGACCGTCCTGATCAGGTCCTCTTCCGAGACCATCTTGTTGATGACCTTGCGGATGCGCTCCGAACCGCCTTCGGGCGCGAAGGTCAGGCCCGACCTGCGGCCGTTACGAGTGAGTTCGTTGGCCAGGTCGATGTTGAAGGCGTCGACCCGGGTGGAGGGCAGCGAGAGGCCGACCTTGTCCTCCTCGTACCGGTCCGCCAGGCCCTTCGCGATGTCGCCGATCTCCGAGTGGTCGGCGGAGGAGAGGGAGAGCAGGCCGACCTCCTCGAAGCCCGTCGCCTTCAGGCCCTTGTCGACCATCTCACCGATGCCCGTGATGGAGCGCTCGCGCACCGGGCGCGTGATCATGCCGGCCTGGCAGAAGCGGCAGCCGCGCGTGCAGCCGCGGAAGATCTCCACCGACATGCGCTCATGGACCGTCTCCGCGAGCGGGACGAGGGGCTGCTTCGGGTACGGCCATTCGTCCAGGTCCATGACCGTGTGCTTGGACACCCGCCACGGGACACCGGACTTGTTGGGTACGACACGTCCGATACGGCCGTCCGGCAGGTACTCCACGTCGTAGAACGCGGGGATGTAGATGCTGCCGGTCTTCGCGAGGCGGAACAGGACCTCCTCGCGGCCGCCCGGCCGCCCCTCCGCCTTCCAGGCGCGGATGATCTCCGTCATGTCGAGCACGGCCTGCTCGCCGTCGCCGATGATCGCCGCGTCGAGGAAGTCGGCGATCGGCTCGGGGTTGAAGGCGGCGTGGCCGCCGGCCAGGACGATCGGGTCGTCCACCGTCCGGTCCTTGGACTCCAGGGGGATCCCGGCGAGGTCCAGGGCCGTCAGCATGTTGGTGTAGCCGAGCTCCGTGGAGAAGCTGAGCCCGAGCACGTCGAAGGCGCGAACCGGCCGGTGGCTGTCCACCGTGAACTGCGGGACGCCGTGCTCCCGCATCAGCTCCTCGAGGTCCGGCCACACGCTGTACGTGCGCTCGGCGAGCACGCCCTCGCGCTCGTTGAGCACCTCGTAGAGGATCTGCACGCCCTGGTTGGGCAGTCCGACCTCGTACGCGTCGGGGTACATGAGCGCCCAGCGGACGTCACAGCTGTCCCAGGCCTTGACGGTGGAGTTGAGCTCACCGCCTACGTACTGGATCGGCTTCTGCACATGCGGCAGCAGGGCCTCGAGTTGTGGGAAGACCGACTCGACAGACATCGTGGTGGGGACCTTCGTGAGCTGACAGGGGGACCCTCAAGACTAACGCGTTCCCAGGAGCCCCCCGGCCGCAGCGAAGATCGTCCCCCAGGCTTCCGGCAGCGCCCGCTCGACGTCCGCCGCCCGCTGCTCCTCCCTGCCGTACAGCACGCCGTACGTGAAGGAGTTCTCGCCCGCCGCGTGGGCCTGGGTGGCGAGGTCACGCAGGGCGAGGCGGGTCATGACGCTGTCCTGGTGGTCGCCGAGAAGGCCCTGGAGGGACTTCATCGACTTGACCAGGTCGACGGCAGGTTCGCCGAGCGCCTTGGTGGCGGCCTCCGCCGCGTACCGGGTGCGCTTGGCCTTCTTGCGGGCCTCGTGGATCGCGAGGTCGCGGTCCGTGCCGGGCGGTGTGTCGATGGCCTGGACGACCAGGGCGGACAGCTTGGCGAAGTCGCCGCGGACGGCCTTGCCGATCGCCCGGTCGGGCGGGCCCGCGGCTGCCTTGAGGAGCGGCGGTTCGGCGACCAGGGAGTCGAGGGTGGCGAGCAGGTCGAGGTACCGCTTGCCGTCGAGGACCGCGATCAGCCGGCGGCGCGATCCGCCGCGCCGGGCGTGCGTCCAGGTGCGCAGGCGGGTGCGGACGGGACCGGTGACCAGAGTGCGCGGCAGCTCGTCGAGGGCCGCGGTCAGCCGCTCGGTCAGCACTTCCTGGTCGCGGTCGACGCCCAACTCCCCGGCCAGCCACTTGAGTTCGTCGCCGATCGGGTCGGTGACGGCCCGGTCCAGGACCTTGCCGTACGAGCGGAAGCTGCTGCGCAGCCGACGGGTGGCGACGCGCATCCGGTGCACGGAGTCGAATACGTCGCGTCGTACGGCCGGGTCGAGTTCGATGAGCGCGTCGCGCTGGGCGCGTACGTACGCGAGGACGTGGTCGCCCGCGGTGAGCGGCTCGGGCTCCTTGGTGACGATGGCCTTGGCGGCGGCCTTGGGCTTCTTGCGACCGGTCGGCCTGGTCTGCTCGGCCGGCCCGGCTTTCCCGGTCTCCGCCAGCGCTCTGGCCAGTTTGGACGCGGACTTGGAGCGGCTGATCCCGGCTTTGCGGAGCTTCTTCTCGACCTTGTCGAGGAAGGCGGGGTCGCCGTCGTCGGCCAGCTCCACCTCGATCTCGGTCCAGTCGGTGCTGCCGTCGCCGCCGCTGAGCCGCTCGGCGCGTACGCGGTCGACGCTGACCTCGGCGAGCAGTCCGCCGGAGGCGTCGACGAGGTGGCGGACGTCGCGCGCGGACTGGAGCCGTACGACGGGGAGCAGTTCGGCGTCACGTACCCGGGAGCGGACGAGTCCGGTCAGGCCGCGGGGCAGGGCGTCGGACAGTGGGGCGCGGATCTCGTCGCGTACGCCGTCGGAGACCGGCAGCTTCAGATGCCAGCCCGCGTCATCGCCTCCGGTACGGCGGCGCAGCGTGACGGACGCCGCGGCGAGCCGCTGGTCGGCCGTGTCGTAGTAGGTCGCGTCGAGTTCGGCGACGCCCTTGTCGATGACGCCGCTCACGCCGCTCACGCCGGTCAGGTCGGGAAGTCCCGCACTCTCACCGGCTTCGTACTTACGCTCGATCTCCCGCTTTGTGTCCGCCATGAACTGAATCTAGTCACGATTCCGCATCGGGGGCAGCCCCCAAAAGGCACCCGCTCGCCATCTGAGACGCATTTAACGTTCTTCTGGGCGTTACTTCGCGCTTGCCCCAGCAACAGCCCTGCCGACGCGATCCCCGCCTACGCGCTCTCTGTCTACGCTGACATCGGCCGCTGCACCCTGATCGACTGCAACAACCCCACAGCCACCCACACCGCGAACATCGACGACCCCCCGTACGACACGAAGGGCAGCGGCAGCCCGGCCACCGGCATGATCCCCAGCGTCATGCCCACGTTCTCGAAGGACTGGAACGCGAACCAGGCGATGATCCCGGCGGCGACGATCGTGCCGTACAGCTCGGTCGTCTCGCGGGCGATGCGGCAGGCGCGCCACAGGACGATGCCCAGCAGCAGGATGATCAGGCCGGCGCCGAGGAAGCCCAGCTCCTCGCCCGCGACCGTGAAGACGAAGTCCGTCTGCTGTTCGGGGACGAACTGGCCGGTGGTCTGCGAGCCGTTGCCGAGCCCGGTGCCGAAGAGTCCGCCCGAACCGATCGCGATGCGGGCCTGGTTGGTGTTGTAGCCGACGCCTGCCGGGTCGAGCTCGGGGTTGGCGAAGGCGGCGAAGCGGTTGATCTGGTACTCGTCGAGGATCTTGAGCTGCCAGACCGCGATCGCGCCGGCGGCGCCCGTGCCGATGAGGCCGAGCACCCAGCGGTTGGAGGCGCCGGAGGCGAGCAGTACGCCGAGCACGATGATCACCATGACCATGACCGAGCCGAGGTCGGGCATGAGCAGGACGATCAGTATCGGGACGGTGGCCAGGCCCAGGGCTTGCAGGACCGTGCGGTGGTCGGGGTAGGGCTTGTCGCCGGCGTCGACTCTGGCCGCGAGGAGCATCGCCATGCCGAGGATGATCGTGATCTTCACGAACTCCGAGGGCTGGAGCGAGAATCCGCCGGGCAGCTTGATCCACGCGTGGGAGCCGTTGATCGTGGCGCCGAGCGGGGTCAGCACCAGCAGGATCAGGAACACCGAGAGGCCGTAGAGGATCGGCACGGCCGTACGCAGTGTGCGATGGCCGAGCCAGACCGTGCCGATCATCAGGGCGAAGCCGATGCCCGTGTTGAGCAGGTGCCGGACCAGGAAGTAGTACGGGTCGCCCTGGTTGAGTTCGGTGCGGTTGCGGGTCGCCGAGTAGACGAGGGCCGCGCCGATCATGGACAGGGTGATGGCCGAGAGCAGTATCGGCCAGTCGAGCCGGCGCGCCAGCGAGTCGCGGGCGAACAGCCGGGCCCAGACGGAGCGTTCGGGCCCGTAGCCGGAGACGGAGAAGCCGTTCGCGCCGGTCATTCGGTGGTCCTCCGCCTCTTCCTGGAGCGATCGGCGCGCCGTCGGGTGTCGCGGTTGTTGCCGGTGTTCGGGGAGGGCACGGTGGCGGCCGGGTCGTCACCGGTCGCCGGCTGCGGGCTCTCCTGGGTGGCTTCCTCCTGCGGCACGTATTTCTTGATCTTCGGGGCGTCGATCGAACCGTCCGGCTGGATCTTCGGCAGGCTCTTCTGCGGCTTGGGCAGCAGGGCCTTCTTCTTGTCGATCTTGCCGTCGTCGGAGACGCCGTACAGCGCGTCGTAGATGTTGCGCACGGCGGGGCCGGAGGCGCCGGAGCCCGTACCACCCTGGGAGATGGTCATGACGACCGTGTATTCGTCGGTGTACGTGGTGAACCACGAGGTGGTCTGCTTGCCGTAGACCTCGGCAGTACCCGTCTTGGCGTGCATCGGGATCTTGTCCTGCGGCCAGCCGGCATCGGCGAAACGCCAGGCGGCCGTACCGCGGGTGGCGACTCCCTCGAGGGCTTCGTCTATCTCGCCGAGCGTCTGCTTCGACATCGGCAGTTTGCCGTGCGGCTTCGGGGCGATCTCCTGGACGCTCTTGCCGTCGGCGCTGACGATCGCCTTGCCGACGGTCGGGTCGTACATGGTGCCGCCGTTGGAGATCGCCGAGTAGATGGTGGCCATCTGGATCGGGGTGACGAGGGTGTCGCCCTGGCCGATGGAGTAGTTGACGGAGTCACCGGCGCGCAGCCTGTTGCCTTCGAGGCAGTTCTCGTACGCGATGCGCTCGGCGTAGTCGCCGTTCTTCTTGCCGGTCTTGCACCAGGAGTCCTTGTTGGCCTTCCAGTAGTCCTGCTTCCACTGGCGGTCGGGGACGCGCCCGGTGACCTCGTTCGGCAGGTCGATGCCGGTCTCCTTGCCGAGGCCGAACTGGTGGGCCGTCCTGTAGAACCAGTCGTTGGCGTTCTTCTTCGGCTTGTTGCCGCCGTCCCGCTTCCACTCCTCGTGGGAGAGCCGGTAGAAGACGGTGTCGCAGGAGACCTCGAGCGCGCGGCCCAGCGAGATCGGGCCGTACCCCTTGGACTCGAAGTTCTTGAAGACCTGGCTGCCGATGGAGTACGAGCTGGAGCACTCGTACGGGCCGTCGAAGGAGTAGCCGGCCTTGATCGCGGCGGCCGTCGGGATGACCTTGAAGACGGAGCCGGGGGCGGACTGGCCCTGAATCGCCCGGTTCAGCAGTGGGTAGTTGGACTTCTTGCCGGTGAGCTTGGCGTAGTCCTTGCCGGAGATGCCGCCGACCCAGGCGTTCGGGTCGTACGACGGGTTGGACGCCATGGAGACGATGCGGCCCGTCTTGGACTCCATCACCACGACGGCACCGGAGTCCGCCTTGTAGTTCGTGCCGGTGTTGTCGTCGAACTCCTTGCGGGCTTCCTTCATCGCCTTTTGCAGCTCGTACTCGGCGACGCGCTGGACCCGGGCGTCGATGCTGGTGACGAGGTTCGCGCCGGGCTCGGCCGGGTCGCTCTTGGCCTCGCCCATGACGCGGCCGAGGTTGTCGACCTCGTAGCGGGTGACGCCGGCCTTGCCGCGCAACTGCTGGTCGTACTGGCGCTCAAGGCCGGAGCGGCCGACCATGTCGGAGCGCAGGTACGGGGAGTTGGTGTGCTCGGCCTTGGTGATCTCCTCGTCCGTGACGGGCGAGAGATAGCCGAGGACCTGCGCGGTGTTGGCCTCACCGGGGGCCGCGTAACGGCGTACGGCCTGGGGTTCGGCGGTGATACCGGGGAAGTCCTCGGAGCGTTCGCGGATCTGGAGGGCCTGCTTGGGCGTGGCCTCGTCGGTGATGGGGATCGGCTGGTAGGGCGAGCCGTTCCAGCACGGCTGCGGCGTCTCGGAGTCGCACAGCCGCACCTTGTCCATGACGTCCTTGGGCTTCAGACCCAGCACGTCGGCGAGTTTGGTGAGTACCGCCTCGCCGTCGTCCTTCATCTTCAGCAGATCGGTACGGGAGGCGGAGACCACGAGCCGTGTCTCGTTGTCGGCGATCGGCACACCGCGCGCGTCGAGGATCGAGCCGCGTACGGCAGGGCTGACGACCTGTTGGACGTGGTTGCCGGACGCCTCCTTGGCGTAGGCGTCGCCCTCGCGGATCTGGAGGTACCAGAGGCGCCCGCCGAGGGTGGCGAGGAGGGAGAAGACGAGGATCTGGATGATGATGAGCCGGATCTGGACCCGTGGGGTCCGGCCGGTCTCGGGGATGTTGGTCACTGCGGCTGCCTCCCCCTCTCAGTGTGTGTATGTGTCATATCCGACGCACCTGTGAGACCCGGGGCCCGCCAACTTCCATGCGCTCACAGCCGCTTGACCCCCTTGATGCGTCCCGCGCGGGCGATGCGCGACTTCGTGGACTTCATGCGCAGGCCGGTGCGCTGACCGCCCAGGCGCAGGCCGCCGCGCTGACCGCCGAGGCGCCCGCCCGTGCCGGAGGACAGCCAGCCCGTGGAGACATCGGTCTTGGCGGAGGTGGTGGTCTCGGCGAGGGGGTCGTTGTCGGCGCGGCGGGCCAGATACATGATCCCGGGCACCACGAAGGGCGCGAGCAGCAGGTCGTACAGCGCGGCCGTGAACAGCAGGCTGCCCAGGCCCACATGACGCGCGGCGGTGTCACCGACGAGGGCCCCGACTCCCGCGTACAGCAGCGTGGACCCGATCGCCGAGGCGACGACCACGACCATCGGACCGGTCGCGGATCTGATCTGGCCCTTGTCGGGCTTGGCGAGCCCCGCGAGGTAGCCGATGACGCACAGTACGAGCGCGTAGCGCCCGGCGGCATGGTCGGCGGGTGGCGCGAGGTCGGCGAGCAGTCCGGCGCCGAAGCCGACGAGGGCGCCGCCGACGTGGCCGTACACCAGGGCTAGGCCGAGCACGGTGAGCAGCAGCAAGTCCGGTACGGCGCCCGGGAGTTGGAGGCGGGCGAGGATGGTCACCTGGATCACCAGGGCGACGATCACCAGGGTGGTGGAGAGCAGCATTCGGTTGAAGCGCATGCGGGTTCAGCTCCTACTGCTCTTGCTGCTCTTGGGGCAGGCCGTCGGCGGGCACCTCGGCCGACGGGGTGACCGTCACGGTCACCGTCGGCCTGGGGGTCGGCTTGGGTTTGGGCGGGAGCACCTGGTCGCGCGGGTCCCTGGGCGGGGCCTTGGTGACGACGCCGACGACGTCGAGCTTGCTGAAGCCGACGTACGGCTCGACGTAGATGGTGCGGGTCAGATCGCCGCCGGAGGGGTCGACGCGGGAGACGACACCGACGGGTACGCCGGGCACGAACGGCTTGTCGGCCTGGGAGCCGAAGGTGACCAGGCGGTCCCCCTTCTTGATCTTGGCCTTGCCGTTGAGCATCTCCACGCGCAGCGGCCGGTCGCCCTGGCCGGAGGCGAAGCCGAGTTCGTCGGTGGACTCCATACGCGTACCGACCGTGAAGTCCGGGTCGCTGGCGAGGAGCACGGTGGCGGTGTTGGGCCCGACAGTCGTCACCCGCCCGACGAGACCGTCCCCGTTCAGGACAGTCATGTCGCGCTGGATGCCGTCGTTCGCGCCGACGTCGATGGTGACGGTCCAGGAGAAACCCTGGGCCGCTCCTATCGCGATGACTTCGGCGCCCTTGATGCCGTACTGCCCGGCGCCCGCCGTCTTCAGGATCTTGTCGAGCTGCTTGAGCCGGCTGCGGTTACGGTCGTCGCTGCCCAGCTCCGCCTTCAACGCGGCGTTGTCCCGCTCCAGTTGGGCGATACGGTCGTGCCGGTCGCCGGAGTCGCGGATCGCTGCGATCGCGTTGCCGACGGGGTCGACCGCGGAGGACACCCCGTTCTCGATCGGGCCGAAGACCGTGGCGGCGGCCGAGCGGGCCCCGTCGACGGGTGAGTCCTCGCCGCCGCGGATATCCACCGTGATCAAAGCGAACGCGATGGCGATCAGCAGCACCAGGAGCAGCCGGCTCTCTCGTGTGTCCCTCACGTGCGGCGGCCGTGCCTTCCTCGTCGGATTCGTGTGGGGCTCCCCGAGGCCGGGGCGCTATGGGGGAGCTTATGTCTCTATATCAACGCTCCGCCGCACGAGAAGAGATCGTCTCGTACGGCGGAATCGAAGAGTTACGTCATCTGCGGGGCTGGGCGTCCAGCACCTGCTGGAGCGCCTCGAACTCCTCTACGCACTTGCCGGAACCGAGCGCCACGCTGTCCAGCGGATCCTCGGCGATATGGATCGGCATACCGGTCTCGCGCCGCAGCCGCTCGTCGAGCCCGCGCAGCAGCGCACCGCCACCCGTAAGGACGATCCCGCGGTCCATGACGTCACCGGAGAGCTCCGGAGGACACTTGTCGAGGGTCGTCTTGACCGCGTCGACGATCGCGTTGACCGGCTCTTCTATGGCCTTCCGTACTTCGGCGGCGGAGATGACGACGGTCTTCGGCAGACCGGAGACGAGGTCCCGGCCGCGGATTTCGGTGTGCTGGTCATCGTCGAGGTCGTAGGCCGAGCCGATCGTGATCTTGATCTGCTCGGCCGTTCGCTCACCGAGGAGGAGCGAGTACTCCTTCTTGATGTGCTGGATGATCGCGTTGTCCAACTCGTCGCCCGCGACGCGGATGGACTGCGCCGTGACAATTCCGCCGAGCGAGATGACCGCGACCTCGGTGGTGCCGCCGCCGATGTCCACCACCATGTTGCCCGTGGCCTCGTGGACCGGCAGTCCGGAGCCGATGGCCGCGGCCATCGGCTCCTCGATGATGTGCACCTGGCGCGCACCGGCCTGCGAGGAAGCCTCGATGACGGCGCGCCGCTCGACGCCCGTGATCCCGGAGGGGACACAGACGACAACCCGAGGACGGGCGAGATACCTCCGCTTGTGGATCTTCAGAATGAAGTAGCGGAGCATCCGCTCGGTGATCTCGAAGTCGGCGATGACACCGTCCTTCAGCGGGCGCACAGCGACGATGTTGCCGGGGGTCCGGCCGATCATCTTCTTCGCTTCGGCACCGACCGCGAGGATGCCACCGGTGTTGGTGTTGATCGCGACGACGGACGGCTCATTGAGTACGATCCCTCGACCCCTGACGTACACCAGCGTGTTGGCGGTCCCGAGGTCGACAGCCATGTCACGGCCGATGAACGACATTGAGTTCCCCATCAGGATTCGTCTGGCCTTCCCAAGTGGAGCTTTTGATGGCTTGTTAGGTCGGCGAGGGTGAGCGCTGTGACGTGAAGGCTTCCATCGTAGTCTCGCCTGCACCGAACACCGCGCGAGGGTCTTCGCCATTGTCAGCAGATGATGTGCCGCCTCGCTTGTGGAGACGAGCCAATGGGGCCATGCGTTCCCCCGATCGGCACGCATATGCCAGGCCCTGGCCGCTTTTTTGCGGCAGGGCCTGGCCAGATACGACTCTGGATTGACGCAGCGTCAGAAAATCTTCATGTACGCCGGGTGGGTGGCCGCCGTGTCGCGGGGGAACGCGGTCGGGCGGTGATCAGGTCCGGCTGATCAGGTCCGGCTGATCAGGTCCGGCTGATCAGGTCAGTCTGATCAGGTCAGGCCGGGGAAGAAGATCTTCAGTTCGCGCTCGGCGGACTCCTCGGAGTCCGAGGCGTGGATCAGGTTCTCGCGGACGATCACGCCGAAGTCCCCGCGGATGGAACCGGGCGCCGCCGCGATGGGGTCCGTCGGCCCCGCGAGCGCGCGTACCCCCTCGATGACCCGCTCCCCCTCGACGACCAGAGCGACCACGGGACCGGAGGCCATAAAGGCGACCAGCGGCTCGTAGAAGGGCTTGCCCTTGTGCTCGCCGTAGTGGAGCTCCAGGGTCTCCTGATCCAGGTTCCGCAACTCCAGCGCGGTGATCTGCCAGCCGGCCTTGCGCTCGATACGGCTGATGATCTCGCCGGTCAGGCCACGACGAACCGCATCGGGCTTGAGAAGGACGAGGGTGCGCTGGCTCACGTGGGAACTCCTTCGACAACAGATGTGCGGATCACTGAGATTACAGGGCATACGTGGGGGCTGCGCCCCTTCAGGGGCGCGGGGAACTGCGCGACCAGCCACGACCGGCCCGCAGCCGAAGCACGACCCCTCAAGGGGGCCTGGGGGCGCAGCCCCCAGTTTCGGGAAGGGGCGGGGCTGGGGAAAAAGCCCCCCCGCAGGCGACTACGCCGCCTTGTGCCCCTGCTCAGCCTGCGCAGCAAACCGCGCCTTCGCCTCATCCACCTTCCGCCCGTAATGGACCGAGGCCCACCACAGCGCGGCAAAGATCGCCCCCAAGAGGAACATCGTCGGCACGACGAACCCGGACGCGATCAGCGCGATCTGCAGGGCCCAGCCCAGCTGAACACCCCCCGGCCGCGTCACCATCCCGCACAGCAGCACGCACAGCAGCATCGCGACGCCACTCACCGTCCAGACCGTGGTCATGGACAGATCGGGATCCTTCATGGCGACAAGGCCGGCGAAGCCGATGACGAAGACCTCACCGATCAGCGTCGAAGCGCAGAGCGTACGCACAGCTCAGCCCCTCCCCAACAGCAGTCGGGCCTCGCCCACGGTGATGACGGAACCGGTGACGAGAACGCCCCCGCCCGCGAACTCACCCTCCTCCTCGGCCAGCGTGATCGCGGCTTCCAGGGCGTCGTCGAGCCGTGGCTCCACCTGAACCCGCTCCTCACCGAACACCTCGACGGCCAGCGCGGCCAACGCATCCGCGTCCATCGCCCGATGACTGGAGTTCTGCGTGATCACCACCTCGGCGAAGATCGGCTCGAAGGCCTCCAGCAGACCTCGTACGTTCTTGTCGCCGCTCATGCCGACCACCCCGATCAGCCGGCTGAAGTCGAACACCTCACTGACGCCTTCGGCGGTCGCACGGGCACCCGCCGGATTGTGCGCGGCATCCAGTACAACGGTCGGCGACCGCCGCACGACCTCCATCCGCCCCGGCGCGGCAACCGCCGCGAACGCCTTGCGGACCGTGTCGATATCGAGCCGCTCGGCCCGCGCCGCGCCCACACCGAAGAACGCCTCCACCGCGGCGAGCGCGACGGCCGCGTTGTGCGCCTGGTACGCGCCGTGCACCGGCAGGAACACCTCTTCGTATTCCCCGCCGAGCCCACGCAATGTCAACATCTGCCCGCCGACAGCCAGTTGACGCGATACGACCCCGAACTCCAGCCCTTCGCGGGCGACCGTCGCATCGACCTCGACGGCCTTCTTCAGCATCACCTGCGCCGCGTCGACCGGCTGCTGGGCCAGAATCACGGTCGCACCTTGCTTGACGATGCCCGCCTTCTCCGTGGCGATCTCGCCGGGCGTGGTGCCCAGCCGGTCCGTGTGGTCCAGATCGATGGGGGTCACCACGGCGACATCACCGTCGATCACGTTCGTGGCGTCCCAGCTGCCGCCCATACCCACCTCGACAACGGCCACATCGACCGGCGCGTCCGCGAACGCCGCGTACGCCATCCCGGTCAGCACCTCGAAGAAGGACAGCCGGAACTCCTGCTGCCCGTCCACCATCTCGACGTACGGCTGAATGTCCCGGTACGTCTCCACGAACCGCTCGGCGTCCATCGGCGCGCCGTCCAGGCTGATCCGCTCGGTGATCGACTGGACGTGCGGCGAGGTGTACCGCCCGGTGCGCAGTTCGAAGGCGCCGAGCAGCGCCTCGATCATGCGGGCCGTGGACGTCTTGCCGTTCGTCCCCGTGATGTGGATCGAGGGGTACGAGCGCTGCGGCTCCCCCAGTACGTCCATCAGCGCAGCGATCCGCGTGACCGACGGCTCCAGCTTCGTCTCACCCCACCGCGTGGCCAACTCGGCCTCGACCTCGCGCAACGCCTTGTCGACCTCGGGATCGGCCGGCCGCGCGGGAATATCGGCCTCCGGCGGCCCGCCCTGCGCACGCAGGGTACGGCTGCCGGCCTCGATCACCGCGAGATCGGGATCGCGGTCGGTCTCCGCACCGACGATCTCGTCGAAGGGGTCGGGCTCGCTGCTGTGGTCTGGGGGGAGCTCACTCACGGGGCCCAGTCTACGTTTCAGCAAAAGGCGCCCGAAGCCTTCCAGCTCCGGGCGCCTTCCACCACGTAACACCGTCTAGCCCTGCGGCAACCGCTCCAACTGGGCCTGAATCCGCGCGATGTCTTCCCCCGCCTTGGCAAGCCGCGTACGGATCTTGTCCACGACCTGCTCCGGGGCCTTCGCGAGAAACGCCTCGTTGCCCAGCTTCGCCTCGGCCTGCTGGCGCTCCTTCTGTGCGGCGGCGAGATCCTTCGCGAGCCGCTTCCGCTCGGCGGCCACGTCGATCGTGCCGGAGAGATCCAGCGCGACCTGCGCGCCCGCGACCGGCAGCGTCGCCGTGGCCGCGAAGCCCTCGCCCTCAGGCTGGAGGCGCAGCAGCTGGCGGATGGCCGCCTCGTGCGGGGCCAGGGCGGTCCCGTCGAGCGTCAGCCGGGCCGGGACACGCTGGCCGGGCTGGAGCCCCTGGTCGGCGCGGAAGCGGCGGACCTCCGTGATGACTTGCTGAAGCGTCTCGATCTCCCGCTCGGCCGCCGTGTCACGGAACCCGCCCGGGGCGTCAGCCCCAGGAACAAGCACAGCGGCCGGCCAGCCCGCGATCACGACGGACTCGCCGCCCGTGAGGGTGGTCCACAGCGTCTCCGTGACGAACGGAACGATCGGATGCAGCAGCCGCAGCGTGACGTCCAGGACCTCACCCAGGACCCGCTTGCTGGCGTCGGCTGCCGCGCCGCCCGCGTTGAACGTCGTCTTGGACAGCTCGACGTACCAGTCGAAGACCTCGTCCCACGCGAAGTGGTAGAGGGAGTCGGAGAGCTTGGCGAACTGGAAGTCGTCGTAGAACGCGTCGACTTCGGCGACGGTCTCGTTGAGGCGGGACAGGATCCACCGGTCCGTCGCCGACATCTCGGACGGGTCCGGGAGCGGGCCCTCGACCGTCGCGCCGTTCATCAGCGCGAAGCGCGTGGCGTTCCAGATCTTGTTGGCGAAGTTCCGGGAGGCCTGGACCCAGTCCTCGCCGATCGGCACGTCCGCGCCCGGGTTGGCGCCGCGGGCGAGCGTGAAGCGGACGGCGTCGGAGCCGTACGCGTCCATCCAGTCCAGCGGGTCGACCGAGTTGGGGTTCGACTTGGACATCTTCTTGCCGTGCTCGTCACGGACGAGACCGGTCAGCGCGATGGTCTTGAACGGAGCCTCGCCGTCCATCGCGTACAGACCGAACATCATCATCCGGGCGACCCAGAAGAAGATGATGTCGTGCCCGGTGAGCAGGACGTCCGTCGGATAGAACTTCTCGAGGTCCGGCGTCCGCTCCGGCCAGCCGAGCGTGGAGAACGGCCACAGGCCGGAGGAGAACCAGGTGTCGAGGACGTCGGTGTCCTGGGTCCAGCCGTCGCCGCTCGGGGGCTGCTCGTCGGGGCCGACGCAGACGACCTCGCCGTTCGGCCCGTACCAGACAGGGATCCGGTGGCCCCACCACAGCTGGCGCGAGATGCACCAGTCGTGCATGTTGTCGACCCAGTCGAAGTAGCGCTTCGACATCTCCTTCGGGTGGATCTCCACCCGTCCGTCACGGACGGCGTCACCCGCCGCCTGCGCGAGCGGGCCGACCTTGACCCACCACTGAAGGGACAGTCGCGGCTCGATGGTGGTCTTGCAGCGCGAGCAGTGGCCGACGGAGTGGACGTACGGACGCTTCTCGGCGACGATCCGGCCCTGCTCGCGCAGCGCGGCGACGATCGTGGATCGGGCCTCGAAGCGGTCGAGCCCCTGGAACGGGCCGTGGACGGTGATGACGCCGCGCTCGTCCATGACCGTCAGCGACTCCAGGCCGTGCCGCTGGCCGATCTCGAAGTCGTTCGGATCGTGCGCGGGCGTCACCTTGACGGCGCCGGTGCCGAACTCGGGGTCGACGTGCGTGTCCGCGACGACGGGGATGGTGCGGTCGGTGAGCGGCAGCTTGATCCGTTTCCCGATCAGGTGCTGGTAGCGCTCGTCCTCGGGGTGAACGGCCACGGCGGTGTCACCGAGCATCGTCTCGGCCCGGGTGGTGGCGACGACCAGAGTCTCCTCGCCCTCCCCGTACTTGATGGAGACGAGCTCGCCGTCGTCGTCCTGGTACTCGACCTCGATGTCCGAGATGGCGGTGAGGCAACGGGGACACCAGTTGATGATGCGCTCGGCGCGGTAGATCAACTCGTCGTCGTACAGCTTCTTGAAGATGGTCTGGACGGCGTGGGACAGCCCCTCGTCCATGGTGAACCGCTCGCGGCTCCAGTCGACGCCGTCGCCCAGCCGCCGCATCTGGCCGAGGATCCGGCCGCCGTACTCTTCCTTCCACTGCCAGACGCGCGAGACGAACTCCTCGCGCCCGAGGTCATGGCGGGACTTGCCTTCCTCCGCGAGCTGCTGCTCGACCTTGTTCTGCGTGGCGATACCGGCGTGGTCCATGCCGGGCAGCCACAGCGACTCGTACCCCTGCATGCGCTTACGGCGCGTGAGGGCGTCCATGAGCGTGTGCTGGAAGGCGTGGCCCAGGTGGAGCGAGCCGGTGACGTTCGGCGGCGGGATGACGATGGTGTACGGCGGCTTGTCGCTCTTCGCGTCGGCGCCGAAGTAACCCCGCTCTACCCAGCGCTCGTACAGCTTCCCCTCTACCTCGGCCGGCGCGTACTGGGTCGGCAGTTCGGGGGTGTTGGCTGGCGGCTGCTGCTGAGCGTTCTCGGTCACGGGGTCAGTTTAGAGGTGTTACGGACCCGTCCCGAAACCGGATTGTTTGGTAACGGTGGGACCCCCGGTGCTCCGCGCGGGCGCTCCTTACGCCAGGATGTTCGGATCGCATAAGTATCTGGAGGGGAACCCAGAAATGAGCTACAACCAGCCGGGCCCGTACGGCGGGCAGCCCCAGCAGCCTGGACCGTACGGTCAGCCGGCCGGCCAGCCCGGCCCCTACGGCCAGCCGCCGCAGGCCCCGCAGCCCGGCTACGGCTACCCGCAGCAGGCTCCTCCGCAGCAGCCGGGCTATGGGTACCCCCAGCAGACGCCTCCCGGGGCCCCGCCCCAGCAGCCCGGCTACGGCCAGCAGCCGCCGTACGGCCAGCAGCCCCCGCCCTACAGCATGCCGCAGCCGTCCGCTCCCGGCGGCGGCAAGAAGAAGACGGGGATCATCATCGGCGCGGTGGCGGTCGTGGCCGCGATCGCGGTGGGCGCGTACTTCGTGATCGGCGGGGGCGGCGGCGGTTCCTCGGACGTGGCGGACGACGGCCCGCACAAGCTGACCACGCCGGCGACGGTACTCAGCGGTGAGTACAAGAAGGGCGAGGACGGGGCCGACAGCGGCGGGTTCAGCAAGGATGACCTCAAGGATGCGGAGAAGCACGGCGTCACGAACCCCAAGGACATCGACGCCACCTACCAGGCCGGGGACGAGAGCAATCCGCTCGCCATGAAGATGCTCCAGTTCATGGGCGTCTACGGCGAGATCGACGACCCGGAGAAGGTCGTCGACGCCATGTTCGCCGAGCTGAAGACGAACTCCGCCAAGGACGAGGAAACCGAGGCCCAGGTCGTCGGAAGCCCGAAGAGCTACGAGCCCAGCGGTCTGGACGGCGCGATCCTGAAGTGCCAGGAGACCAAGTTCAAGAACGACGAGGCCGAGGCGGGCGACCCGGCCTCCGGGCCCGCGGAGATGAGCATGCCGGTGTGCATCTGGGGTGACCACAGCACGCTTGGCGTCGTCATCAACATCGACCTGGCCGACGCCATGGCAGGCAAGAGCGCCGACCTCCAAGACGCCGCCGACATCACGGCCAAGTTCCGCAAGGAAGTCCGCGTCAAGATCTGACGCCGCGCATCGACGCCGCATCGTACGCCTGCCGACGGCTACGCCGTCTTCTGCTCCCCCGGGCCCCGCCCACGGGCGTCCCGCGGGATCAGCGTCGGGTTGACGTTCGAGAGGACGACGTCCGCTGTGATGACGACTCGGCCGACGTCCTTGCGGGACGGGACCTCGTACATCACCGACTGGAGGACCTCTTCCATGATGGCGCGCAGGCCACGGGCGCCGGTCTGCCTCAAGATGGCCTGGTCGGCGATGGCTTCGAGGGCCTCGCGCTCGAAGTCCAGCTCCACGCCGTCGAGTTCGAAGAGGCGCTGGTACTGCTTCACGAGCGCGTTGCGCGGCTCCACCAGGATCTGGAGAAGCGCCTCGCGGTCGAGGTTGTGCACGCTCGTGATGACCGGGAGGCGGCCGATGAACTCCGGGATCATGCCGAACTTGACCAGGTCCTCGGGCATGACGTCCTCGAACTGGTCCTTCTCCTCCAGCTCGCGCTTCGAGCGGATCGTCGCGCCGAAGCCGATGCCCTTCGCGCCCGCGCGGGACTCGATGAGCTTCTCCAGGCCGGCGAAGGCGCCGCCCACGATGAACAGGACGTTCGTCGTGTCGATCTGGATGAACTCCTGGTGGGGGTGCTTGCGTCCACCCTGGGGCGGGACCGAGGCCGTCGTGCCTTCGAGGATCTTCAGCAGCGCCTGCTGGACACCCTCGCCGCTCACGTCCCGCGTGATCGACGGGTTCTCGCTCTTGCGGGCCACCTTGTCGATCTCGTCGATGTAGATGATCCCGGTCTCGGCCTTCTTGACGTCGTAGTCCGCGGCCTGGATGAGCTTCAACAGGATGTTCTCGACGTCCTCGCCGACATACCCCGCCTCCGTCAGCGCCGTCGCGTCGGCGATGGCGAAGGGGACGTTCAGCATGCGCGCCAGGGTCTGGGCGAGCAGGGTCTTGCCGGAGCCCGTGGGGCCGAGGAGCAGGATGTTCGACTTCGCCAACTCGATGGCGTCGTCGCGGTTCTGCCCCGTGCTGTTCTCGCCGGCCTGGACCCGCTTGTAGTGGTTGTACACCGCGACGGAGAGGGCCTTCTTCGCCGACTCCTGGCCGACGACGTATCCCTCGAGGAACTCGTAGATCTCGCGGGGCTTGGGGAGTTCCTCCCAGCGGACCTCGCTCGTTTCCGCCAGCTCTTCCTCGATGATCTCGTTGCAGAGATCGATGCACTCGTCGCAGATGTACACACCGGGGCCTGCGATGAGCTTCTTGACCTGCTTCTGGCTCTTGCCACAGAACGAGCACTTGAGCAGATCGCCGCCGTCACCGATGCGTGCCACGGTGTGCTTCCCCTTCGCCTGGGAGACGCCTAGGTCCAGCGGCTCCTGGTGCTGCCTTATGTCCGACGGTACCTTGCCGAGCCCCCCGTTCGGGCCCCCCTTGGCGCGGTTCACTTTGACGCGTACGGCGCCAAACCGTGCCAAGGGGCGGCTGACGATACAGCGCTACGTCACGCGACCGCGGCGTTGTTCATCTTCCGGGTCGAGATGATCTGGTCGATCAGACCGTACGAGAGCGCGTCCTCAGCAGTGAGGATCTTGTCGCGCTCGATGTCCTCACGGATCTTCTCGATCGGCGTCGTGGAGTGCTTGGCCAGCAGTTCCTCCAGCTGGGCGCGCATCCGGAGGATCTCGTTCGCCGCGATCTCCAGGTCGGAGACCTGGCCACGGCCCGTCTCGCTGTAGGGCTGGTGGATCAGCACGCGGGCGTTGGGCAGCGCCATGCGCTTGCCCGGCGTACCGGCGGCGAGCAGGATCGCGGCGGCGGAGGCCGCCTGGCCCATGCAGACCGTCTGGACGTCCGGCTTCACGAACTGCATCGTGTCGTAAATCGCCGTAAGCGCCGTGAAGGAGCCGCCGGGGCTGTTGATGTAGACCGAGATGTCACGGTCGGGGTCCATCGACTCCAGGCACAGCAGCTGCGCCATGACGTCGTTGGCGGAGGCGTCGTCGATCTGCACGCCGAGGAAGATCACGCGCTCCTCGAAGAGCTTCGCGTACGGGTCGTACTCGCGCACGCCCTGCGAGGTGCGCTCGACGAAGCGCGGGATGACGTAGCGGGACTCCGCGCGGGGGCCGGTGTACTCGGCCTCCGTGCGGGCGTAGAGGCCGCTGCCGGGGAAGTCGTTCACTGTGTCTCCTGGGAGCCTGAAAAGAGCTGAGGCGGTCGGCTGGGGGCTCGGAAGGCTTATGTCGGCTGCGCTCGGGGCCGCGGCTGGGCTGCCCGTGGGCGCAAGCCGGCCTAGGCCGCTCCGGTGCCTCCGCCGCCCGGCATACCGGCAGCGGTGGGCATGATGTCGTCGATCAGGCCGTACTCCTTGGCCTCGATCGGGTCGAACCAGCGGTCCCGGTCCGAGTCGCGGGTGACCTGGTCCACGGTCTGGCCGGTGTGGAAGGCGGTCAGCTCCGCCATCCGCTTCTTGGTGTGCAGCAGCCGCTCGGCGTGGATCTTGATGTCCGACGCGGAACCGGCGAGGCCGGCCGAGGGCTGGTGGATCAGGATCTCGGCATTCGGCAGGGCGAAGCGCTTGCCCGGGGTGCCCGCGCTCAGCAGGAACTGGCCCATGGAAGCCGCCATGCCCATGGCGATGGTCACCACGTCGTTCTGGATGTACTGCATGGTGTCGTAGATCGCCATGCCGGCCGTGATCGATCCGCCGGGGCTGTTGATGTACAGGAAGATGTCCTTGTCCGGGTCGGCGGCAAGGAGCAGCAGCTGTGCGGTGATCTTGTTCGCAATGTCGTCGTCGACCGGCTGGCCGAGGAAGATGATCCGCTCACCGAGCAGCCGGTTGTAGACCTGGTCGCCGAGGCCACCACCGATGGAGGGCTCGCCGGCGGCTGAAGGCATCAGATTCGTCACGTATCCACCTGCTCGTCTTGTTGACGGCGCCGGGGCCGTCTCACGTGTTCTGCCGGGGCGGGGGGCCGTCCGGCGGTTTATCGGGACTCCCCTGCCCTCGTACTCATGGACCCTAACGCGCGGGTCCCTTCGGGGAATCCCGAGGAGGGAACTGTTCGCTGTGAGCGCATGCGCTCCGCTGGTCGAGCCGGGGTTTTGGCGGGCCGTCCCCTTGGGGCGCGGGGCTGTGACATATGCGGCTCCGCGCCCCTTTGGGGGTGCTCCCCTGGGCGTAGCGCAGCAGGCCCCGGACCGCTTGTGCGGTCCGGGGCCTGCTGGAGGTCAGCGAGGCGATCAGGCCTCAGGCTTCTCCTCGGGGGCCTCGGAGTCCTCCTCAGCCGCTTCCGCGGAGTCCTCCGCCGGGGTCTCCTCGGAGGAGGACTCGGCGGCCTCGGCCTCGTCCTCCTCGTCGTCCAGGTCCACGATCTCGCCGTTCGTGTCCTTGACCGTGGCCGCCTCGACGACGACCGCGAGGGCCTTGCCGCGGGCGACCTCGCCGACGAGCATCGGGACCTGGCCGCCCTCGACGACCGCCTGGGCGAACTGGTCGGGGGACATGCCGGAGGAGGCCGCGCGACGCATGAGGTGCTCGGTGAGCTCCTCCTGGTTGACGTTCAGCTTCTCCTTGTTGACCAGCTCGTCGAGGACGAACTGGGTCTTGATGCCCTTGACCGCGGCCTCGCGCGTCTCGGTGTCGAACTCCTCGGCCGTCTTGCCCTGGATCTCCAGGTACTGCGGCAGGTCGAGGCCCATCTGACCGAGCTGGTGGTGCTCGAGGTTGTGCTTACGGGTGTTGATCTCGTCCTCGAGGAGCTTCTCCGGGACGGGCACCTCGACCAGCTCGAGCAGCTTCTCCAGGACGCGCTCCTGTGCCTGCGTGGCCTGGTCGTACTGCTTCATGTTCTCGAGGCGCTTACGGCTGTCCGTGCGCAGCTCCTCCAGGGTGTCGAACTCGGAGGCGAGCTGCGCGAAGTCGTCGTCCAGTTCGGGAAGCTCACGCGCGGCGACCTGGCTGACCTTGACGGAGACCTCGGCCTCCTTGCCGGCCGCCGAGCCGCCCTTGAGCTCGGAGGTGAAGGTGGCCTCGCCACCGGCCTCCAGGCCCTTCACGGCGTCGTCGATGCCCTCCAGCAGCTCACCGGAGCCGATGGTGTAGGAGACGCCGCTCGCGACGCCGTCCTCCAGGACCTCGCCGTCGACCTTGGCCTCCAGGTCGATCGTCACGACGTCGCCGTCCTCGGCGGCGCGCTCGACCGGCGTGGTGGACGCGAAGCGCTCACGCAGCTCCTCGACGGCCTTGTCGACGTCCTCCTCGCTGACCTCGACGGCGTCGACCTCGACCTCGATACCGGAGTAGTCCGGGATCTCGATGATCGGGCGGATGTCGACCTCGGCGGTGAAGTTCAGCGTCTCGCCGTCCTTCAGCTCCGTGATGTCGACCTCGGGCTGGCCGAGCACGTTCAGCTCGGCGTTGTTGACCGCGTCGGTGTAGAACTTCGGAAGCGCGTCGTTGACCGCCTCCTCCAGAACCGCACCGCGGCCGAACCGCTGGTCGATGACGCGCGCCGGAATCTTGCCCTTCCGGAAACCCTTCACCGTGACCTGCTGGTTGATCTTCTTGTACGCCGCGTCGAGGCTGTCCTTGAGCTCCTCGAAGGGCACCTCGACAGTGAGCCGAACCCGGGTCGGGTTCAGGGTCTCCACGGCGCTCTTCACGGTTCGGTCTCCTTGATGGCTGACTTCTTGGGGTTCTGCTGTCGACCTCTGCCGGATGCGGCGGGTGCCTCAGCGGATTCGCGGCCCTTGCGAGACGTAACAGTGCAGACATACGGGCACGCAGTTTGCATAGTAGCCGCAGGCGGTACACGCCCCAAAAGGCGAGCTTCCGATGCCGCGGTCCCCGGGACCCCGGTCGGCTTCCGGACCGGGTCCCTACGGGTGGCCACCGGGGCCCTGCTGGTGGTCGGGGTGGCGGGATTTGAACCCACGGCCTTCCGCTCCCAAAGCGGACGCGCTACCAAGCTGCGCCACACCCCGTCGGTGCGACACGTAGGGTACATGCCCTCGGACACTGCGGCTCCCGCAATTTCGCGGGCGCCTGAGGGGGCGCGGAACGGGATGTGCGGCGAAGGGGTGCCACCCGCTACGATGCTCCCGTGCCGCGCGTCCACTGACCTGCGGCGCATCCTGTGCGGGCGTAGCTCAATGGTAGAGCCCCAGTCTTCCAAACTGGCTACGCGGGTTCGATTCCCGTCGCCCGCTCCATACAGCTCAGGGCCAGGTCAGAGGTCAAATCCTCTGCCTGGCCCTGAGGCGTTTCCGGGTGCTGCCGCCAGTCGGTGCCGTCAGTCCCTGAGGAAGGCGAGCAGTTCGCCGAGGAGCTGGGCCGGGGCGTCCAGCGGGACGAGGTGGCCCGCGTTCGGGATCAGGTGGAGGCGGGAGCCGGGGATGAGGGAGGCCAGTTCCTGGCCCTTGGCGGCGGGGATCCAGGTGTCCTCCGTGCCCCAGCAGATCCTGACGGGGAGGTTCAGGGTCGGGTACAGGTCCTGGATCTCGTCGGTGTAGCGCTGGTCGGCCTGGGCGATCTGGCGGTAGAACGCCGCTTGCCCTGTCGCGTCCGTCCAGGGCGCGACCAGCTCGTCGAGTACGGGAGGCAGCAGTCCGCGATGGCTCGCGGAGCTGACGTACTCGCGGACCAGGGCCTCGTGCAGGGGAGCCGGGAGCTGTTCGAAGACCTCGGAGTGTTCCGCGACCAGGCGGAAGAAGGGGGAGCCCCAGGGGGCGAGGGCCACGGGATCGACCAGGGCGAGGCGGCCGTACTCGGCGCCATGCAGCAGATGCGCCCGGAGGGCTACGCAGCCGCCGAAGTCGTGGGCGATGACGGAGGGGGCCTGCAGGCCCCAGGCGGTCAGCAGCTCGGCGAAGACCTCGGCCTGGGCCTTCAGGGAGACGTCCTGGGCCGCCCCCTTCCCGGCCTTCTCGGAGCTGCCGTAGCCGGGCATGTCCCAGACGTGGACCCGGTGGCCCTGCGAGGCGAGCGTCGGGGCGATCTCGTGCCAGACGTACGAGGAGAACGGGGTGCCGTGCAGCAGCACCACGGGCGGGCCGTCAGCGGGGCCGAAGCGGTCCCAGCGGACGGTTCCGATCGCGCTGGGCCGGCTCTCGCGCAGCTGCCAGGTGTTCGTCACGTCGTTGGGCTGCACTCGCTGACCCCGCTCAGAACTGGATCTCGTTGATCGTCTCCGCTATCGAGTTGAGGAACCGCTGGATGTCATCGGCCATGCCCGTCGAGGCAAGGAAGAAGCCGAACAGTACGGCGACGACCGCCGGACCCGCCTTGATCGTTCCTCCTCGGATCAACACCACGAGGACGATCCCCAACAGCAGCACAACTGATAGCGAAATGGCCACAACTGATCACACCCTACGGTCGGTCCGCTCTCCCGGCCCGAGGGCGCCACCCCGCACACCCCCGCAGAACCATCGTGCCACCAACAGGCCCGGCCTATGCGGAAGGTGGGTCATCATCAGCCATCGTTCTCGCCGGACCTGCACAATCCGTACCCGCGCGGCGCTCGTCGGCGGCCATGAACGGCGGGGCTGCGTACGGCAATTCGAGGAGCCTCCCGCACGCCGAATTCAGGAGGGTCATTGCCCTGCCCACACATCCTGTTCGCAGCTAATTCGAATTGTTGCCGCAGGCACAGCGAGGGGCCGGCGAGCGGGTCAACAAACGCCGATCAACGGACATTTCACCAGAGTCACCCGCGAACGTTATGCACCATTTAGTCGGTATGAAGTGGTACGTAACAGGCGTACGTAGTACATCAGTCGACCTCTGCATCACCAAGTCGATGTCGTCTCCCGCTTCTTCAAATCCCCCGTACTCACCGGGATAAGCGAGGGTTAAGCAGGAATGACACGGAGGGTTTTACGAAATCGCATCGGCGACGCTAGGGTGCCTCAGATGTTCACCGCTGCCTCGTCCCCCGCATGCGCAGTGAGGTCCCGGATCCTCTCCCCCAGTTCCTGGTGGGAGGGTCTGTGACGAACTCGCTCCGCCCACACGGCCAACAGAGGGCGCCGCTCCCGCCGACGGAGGAATCGTCGGTGTCCGGAATGCCGAGCCCGCGAACCCGCGACACCCCCCAGGCGAACACCGCTCCCACCGGGCCTCAGGCAGGGCCGGCCAAGCAACGCGACGCGTTCTTCGACAACGCCAAGTACCTGGCCATCGTGCTCGTCGCGATGGGCCACACCTGGCAACCGCTGACCGACCACAGCCGCAGCGCCGAGGCGCTCTACATGGTCGTCTACGCCTTCCACATGCCGGCGTTCATCCTCATCTCCGGCTATTTCTCGCGCAGTTTCGACATGCGTGCCGACCGGCTCCAGCGGCTGGTGACGGGCATCGCCGTGCCGTACATCCTCTTCGAAGCCGCGTACTCCGTCTTCAAGAAGGTGGCGGACGACGATCCGAGCCATCCGGTCAGCCTGCTCGACCCCTGGTACCTCACGTGGTTCCTGGTCGCTCTGTTCGTGTGGCGGCTGACGACGCCGATGTGGAAGGTCGTGCGCTGGCCGGTGCCGCTCGCGCTCGCCATCGCGGTCCTCGCCTCCGTCTCGCCCGACATCGGTGACGACCTGGATCTGCAACGTGTGCTGCAGTTCCTGCCGTTCTTTGTCATCGGCCTGTTCATGAAGCCCGAGCACTTCCAGCTGATGCGGCGCCGTGAAGTCCGGATCCTGTCGGTGCCGGTGTTCGCGGCGGCGCTGGTCGTGGCGTACTGGGCGGCTCCGCGGATGACGTCGGCGTGGTTCTACCACCGGGACAGCGCACAGGAGTTGGGCACGCCGTGGTGGGCCGGCGTCGTGATGACGCTCGCGCTGTTCGGCTGCTCGATGATCCTCACGGCCTGCTTCTTCTCCTGGGTGCCGCGTCGCAAGATGTGGTTCACGGTGCTCGGCGCGGGGACGCTGTACGGCTATCTGCTGCACGGTTTCCTGGTCAAGGGCGGCCGTTTCTGGGGCTGGTTCGACTACACCTGGCTGCATGAGCCGCTCGGCGAGATCTTCGTCACCCTGGTCGCCGCCGCCGTGGTCACCCTGCTGTGCACGCCGCCCGTCCAGCGCATGTTCCGCTTCGCGATGGAGCCGAAGATGGAGTGGGCGTTCAAGCGGGACGCGGCGGAACTGGCTCGTGAGCGGGCCAAGTCCTAGGCCGAGGCCCAAGTCCTAGACCAGGCCCAGGAGTTCGCGCATCCTTGCGTACTTCTGCTCCAGCCGTGTCCGCGTGGGCTCGTCCAGGGCCGCCAGCCTCGCCGGATTCGCGTTGTGGGCCAGGTCGGATTCCTTGACCAGGAGGGCCCCCGGCGTCGCCAGGATGCGTTCGGCGTACGACTCCGGGGGCTCGCCGAGGCGTCTGGTGAGGGCCAGGACGATGTCCTTCGTGCGCCGGGTCAGCGCGGCCTCGTGCAGGAGCCAGTCCTCCGAGACGGCGTCGTCCTCGATGGCGTCGTGGAGCCAGGCGGCGGCGATCTGTTCGTCGTCGCCGCCCCGGGCGCGTACCCCTTCGGCCACCGCCTGGAGGTGCTCGGCGTACGGCCGGCCCGCCTTGTCGGTCTGGGCGGCGTGTGCGTTGCGGGCGATGGCTTCGACTTCGGTGAGGGTCAGCAGCGCGTTCTCGGTCATGCGTCGAGTGTGCCGCGTAGCGCCGACCTGGCCGGTATCGACGCCGCCGCCACACCGATCACGAGCACGGCCGCGGCCAGCGAGCCGTACAGCAGCGGTGGTATGTACGGTGCCTGCCCCGTCAGTCCCTTCATCATCGGGATGAGCGTGGCGAGCGCGATGCCCGTGCCGAGGGCGAGGCCCGCGAGTGCGACGAGCAGGGCCTCCCAGTGGATCATGTTCAGCACCTGGCGGCGGGTGGAGCCGATGAGCCGCAGGGTGCCCAGTTCTCGGCGACGGTCGAGGACGGTCATCACCAGCGTGTTGACGGCGGCAACGGCCGCGAAGCCGCCGAGGACCGCCGCCATGACGGTGTTCGCCCAGGCGTTCAGCTCGCGGTCGAGGGACTGGGCGGCGGTGTAGCCACCGCGATCCGAGACCGTGCCGAACTTCGCCAGGTCGGTGGCGCTGCCGCCCTTCGTCCAGAGTTCGGTGGCGAAGGCGGAGCTGACGTGGCTCGCCAAGTCCGCGTGATTCAGGGTCACTTGGGACAGACCCATACCTCGGCCGTACGTCGCCACGATGGTCGGAGTCGCTTTCGTACCGTCGGGCAGGCGCAGTTCGACGCGGTCGCCCACGCCGACATCGGTGTCGCGGGCCAGTGAGGTGTCCATCGCGACCTCGCCCCGCTTCAGGGACAGCGCGCCCTTCTCGACCTTCAAATCCTGCACGCGGGCCAGGTCCCGAGCCGAGCCCATGACGCCCTGAGTGGAGACCGGCTGCAGATATCCGCCCGCCGGCACGAGGACATCGGTCTTCAACAAGCCGACAGCGGCGGTGACTTCGGCGGTGCGGGCTGCCTGCCGCACCGCCCCCGGAGTCAGCCCCGCCTCCGAGGTCACGATGTGGTCGGCCACGGTGCCGACCCGCTGCTGCTCCCGCGTGACCCGCTCCTCACTCGTGTGCATGAAGACGAGTACCGAGGAGAAGGCCATCGCCAGGACGATCGGGGTGATCGCGGAGGCCAGCCGACGGGCGTTCGTACGGGAGTTGGCGGCGGCCAGCGAGGCTGTGGCGCCTGCCCCGCGCAACGCCAGCCCGAACACGGCGGCGCAGGCCCGCGCGACCAGCGGGCCGAGCAGCGCCACGGCCAGCATGAACAGCATCACGATGCCCAGCGCCGCATTGGCCGCGTCCTCGCCGGTCTGCGAGGCGGCGACACCGGCGCAGACGAAGCCGCCGACGGCCGCCGCGATCCCCAGCGGCGTACGGATCCAGCCGAAGCGCAGCCGCTCCACGGACGCCTCGGTGAGCGCCTGCCCCGGCTTGATCCGCGCCGGCCGGCGGGCCGCCATGTACCCGGCGACCAGCGCGGTACCGAGCACGGCGCCGACGGCCGAGAGCAGCGGGATGTACGAGACCGACAGCGCGACCGGCTCCGGTATCGCCCCCTTGTCCTTGAGCTGTCCGAACCACCAACGGGCCAGCCCGATGCCCGGCAGACAGCCGACGAGGCCCGCGAGAGGAGCGACCAGCAGATTCTCGGTGGCGATGGACCGGCGGATCTGGCGCGGGGTCGTACCGATCGCGCGCAGCAGTGCGAACTCGCGGGCCCGCTGGGCGATGGACAGTGCCACCGTCCCCGCCGCCGTGAACACGGCCACCATCGTCGCAGTCCCGCCGAACGATGCGCCGAGCGCGATGAGAAGCTCCTCGGCCTCGGCGAGGGAGGAGTCTTCGACCGAGCCGCGGTCGTCGCCGGCGTGCACCTCGGCCCGGTCCCCGAGGGCACGCGCGACCTGGGCCTTGAGGGCGTCGGCCGTCACCCCGTCCTTCGGCAGGACGGCGATGGCGTCGATATGCCCGGGATGACCGGAGATACGTATGGCCTCGGAGTCGGCGAACCAAACCGTCCCCTCTACATCACCCTGCTGCCCGGCCTTCGCGATGCCGGAGACGCGGAAGGTGCGAGAGTCGTCGGCGGTGGTGAGGCTGACGCGCTCACCGACCGTGCCCTTGGCGAGTACGACCTCACCGTCTCCCGGCGCCCGGCCCGCCGCCAGCCGCTCGCCGGTGAACGCGGTGGAACCCCAGCCATGGGCGGTGAGCCGCGCGCCGTCGCCCGCCCGCACTGGGAAGGTCACGTCCGCGACCGCCTGGCGCGCACCGGACACCGAACCGGCCTTCGCCACCAGGGAGTTGTCCAGCCAGGCCTTGTCCGGGACCGGTACGGCGTCGTCCTCGCGGCTGTCGCCGTGGCCGGTGACGCGGTGGGCGCGTTGGTCGGCGGCGGCGACCACGGGGGCGTCTTTGTAACGGACGGGCGGGACGGAGGCACGCAGGCCGGTCTCCAGGAGGATGCCGCAGGCCGACACTATGAGCGCGGCCATCGCCAGCGCGACGAACGTGCCCACGAAGGCGGCGGGCTTGAAGCGGACGGCGGCGCGGGCCAGGCCGTTGGGTACGAACATCAGGCGGCCGCTCGTACGGTCGCGGGAGCCGTCAAAGCGGCCATCCGGGCAGCGATCTGCTCCGCCGGGGCGCGCTCCAGACGGTCGACGATCGAACCGTCGGCGAGAAACAGGACACGGTCGGCCCAGGCGGCGGCCGTCGGGTCGTGGGTGACCATGACGACCGTGGCGGCGACCGCGTCGACGGCCTGCCGGAGCAGCCCCAGGACCTCACCGGCAGTGCGCGTGTCGAGCGCGCCGGTCGGCTCGTCCGCGAAGACCACGTCGGGCCGGGTGACCAGGGCGCGGGCGATCGCGACCCGCTGCTGCTGCCCACCGGAGAGCTGTCCGGGGCGACGCCGTCCCAGGCCGTCCAGGCCGACCTGAGCGAGGACCCCGGCCGCCCGGCGCCGGTCGGGCCGGTGACCCGCGAGACGCATCGGCAGCACGACATTCTGCTCGACGGTGAGTGACGGCAACAGGTTGAACGCCTGGAAGACGAAGCCCAGGCGTTCGCGGCGCAGCGCCGTCAGCTTGTTCTCGCTCATCCCGGTGATCTCCGTACCGCCGAGCCGCACCGTCCCGCCGCTCGGCCGGTCCAGGCCTGCCGCGCACTGGAGGAACGTGGACTTGCCCGAGCCGGACGGGCCCATCACCGCGGTGAAGCTGCCGCGTGGGAGGGCGAGGTCGATGCCGCGCAGGGCGTGTACGGCGCCCGCACCTCGCCCGTACCGCCGCCGTACGCTCCGCAGTTCGACGGCCCAGTCGCCGTCCGGCCTCAGGCCGCTCCGTACGTTCTGTGGGGCGTCGTCCCCCGCCCCGTCGTCGTACCGCCTCTTCCGCAGGCCCATGGCCGGGTCCGCCCTTCCCCTCGCCGATCCCTACCGATGCCTCGACGCTACGGATCCATTGGCGGCCGGCACCATGAGGGCGACCGCCGGGTTGGGGTGGGGGAAACCCCCCTTCGGCAGCGGAGGTGTTTCGTCTGCGGCGACGTGGGCGGGGGTTCTTTTCCCCAGCCCCGCCCCTTCCCGAAACTGGGGGCTACGCCCCCAGACCCCCTGCCTCCGGCGGGTGGGGCGCCTGCCGGGGAATGGGTGGGTTCATACTCGGGCGCCTGCCGGGGGTGGGGTGTTGAGATCGTGCGCGGCTGCGGGTGCGTCGTGGCTGGTCGCGCCCCGCGGCGGAGCCGCATATGTCACAGCCCCGCGCCCCTGACGGGGCGCTCCCGGAGCCGCCAGCCCTCATGCTCGCCAGCCACCACGTGCCCGCAGCCTCCCACCGGCGGGAGGGGCCGTGGGCCGGTGCGTCGTATGCCCGTCGCGTAGGTTCGGTCTCGGAGAACCAGGACCCTGTACCAGCAAAGGGCCGTATGCCCGGCCTGCGACGGGCTGACGCACCGGCCCACGGCCCCGACCCACCCACCGGACCCCAAGGGGCGCGGGGAACGGCGCGACCAGCCACCCACCAACCCGCACCCGCCCAACCGCCGGAGGCACCCCGCGACCAGCCACAACGCACCCGCACCCACTCAACCGCCGGAGGCCTCCCGACAGATCAGCAGCAACGCCCTGTCATCGTTCACATCCCGCGCAACCGCCTCAATCAAATGCCACGCCGCCCCATGAAACCCCCCAGCCACATACCGGTCCGCCTCACCGGTAAGCCGGTCGATCCCCTCCGCGATGTCCCGGTCGGACGTCTCGACCAGGCCGTCCGTGAACAGCATCAGAACGTCACCCGGACGCAACGTCCCCTTCACGGAGTCGAACTGGGCCCCGTCGTACACCCCGAGCAACGGCCCCTCCGCGGACTTCTCCTCCCAGCGCCCGCTCCCCGCGCTGAGCTGCAGCCCCGGAGGATGCCCGGCCGAGAAGAGCTCGTAGTCACCGGAGTCCAGGTCCAGAACAAGGTGGATCGACGTGGCGAAGCCCTCGTCCCAGTCCTGCCGGAGCAGGTAACCGTTCGCCGCGGGCAGGAAGGCGTGCGGCGGCAGCGAGCCGAGCAGCCCCCCGAACGCCCCCGACAGAAGCAGCGCACGCGACCCCGCGTCCATGCCCTTGCCGGACACATCGGTCAGCACGACCTCGAGCGTGCGCCCCCCGTTCGTACGGGCGGCCACCACGAAGTCCCCCGAGAACGACTGACCACCGGCCGGCCGCAAGGCCATCTCCCGATGCCAGCCCACCGGCAGCTTCGGCAACTTGCTCTGGACCCGGATGCGTTCCCGCAGGTCGAACAGCATGGTGCCGCCGCGCCGCCACGGAACCCCCACCCGGCTGCGGAACTGCGCGATCAGCAGACCGAAGAAGCCGCAGGCGGCGACCACCAGCACGATCCCCGGCGTCACCCGGGACGGCCCCTCCGTGTACGGACCGAGCTTCACGGACTCGACAATCAGCGCGGTGGCGGCAGCCGCGTACAGGCCGAGCAGGCTGGCCGGGCGCAGCAGCAGCCCGCCGGCGACGATCGGGAGGACCAGCGCGGCCGGCGAACACCACACGGAGTTGACGAGTGTGGCGCCCGCGATCACGGGAATCGTCAGCAGCAGAGCGGCCAGCGCGACCCAGTCCGAACCGTCTCCGCGGAAGTAGTCGACAGCGGATCTGCGCAGCCCGGTGCGGACCCGGTGCAGCTGCTTCTTGCACCGGGCCGCGAACGTCTCGGCTTCCGCGCGCCGCTCTCGTCCTGCTGCCATTGTTCGGGACCCTATCCATCGGACCTGGTACTTGGCACGGGAGGTCCCACTTGTCCCCCGTCCGAGAACCGAAGTCACAGAAACGTCCGATCCCCGAGGATCGCATGCCGCAGTGGGCGGCCCGCCCCGAGCCGACAGAAATCCACTCGCTGATCCCGGATTGCCCTGGTAGGCATGGCACATGACGACTGGCTTGCACGTGCTTCGGCCGGACGAATGGGACGAGTGGTACGGGAAGTTGGTGCTCGCCTTCGGCGGAGTCGACGAGTCGCCCGAGGAGCGCGCCCTGTGGAACGGCCTCACGGAGTTCGACCGCTTCATCGGGACCTGGGACGGCGACGCGTGCGTGGGAACGGCCGGTGCGTTCAGCTTCCGGATGACCGTTCCGGGCGGAGCCCCGGTCAAGGCGGCCGGCATCACGATGGTGAGCGTCGCCGCGACGCACCGCCGCCGCGGGGTGCTGACGTCCATGATGCGCAGGCAGCTCGACGACATCCGCTCCTGGGGCGAGCCGCTGGCCGTACTGACCGCCTCCGAGCCGGCGATATACGGCCGCTTCGGCTACGGCGCGGCGACCCAGCAGCTGCGCGCGGAGATCGACACGTCCCGGGTACGGCTGTCGGTGCCGACGGGCACCGACGACGTACGACTCCGCCTCGCCGAACCTGACGCGGACGCCGTACGCGATGCGTGCGAGGCCGTCTACGCACAGCGGGTGCCGACCCGGCCCGGGATGATGGCGCGGCTGCCCGGCTGGGAGCAGCTGCCGCTGCTCGACCCGGAGAGCGACCGTAAGGGCTCGTCGCCGTTGCAGTGCGTGCTCGCCGAGCGGGAAGGGGAAGTGGTCGGCTACGTCCGGTACTCCATCAAGCCGGAGTGGGACGCGGCCGGCCCCAAGGGCACGGTCGAGCTGCGCGATCTGGAGGCGCTGGACCCGGCTGCGTACGCGGCGCTGTGGCGGTTCCTGTTCGACATCGACCTGACGTCGACGGTGAAGACTTACAACCGTCCCGTCGACGACGCCTGGCAGCACCTCGTCTCCGACATCCGGCGGTGCGGGCTCGGCCTGCGCGACTCGCTGTACGTACGGACCGTCGACGTCGGCGCGGCGCTCGAGGCGCGTACGTATCAGACGCCCGTGGACGTCGTGTTCGAGGTCGAGGACGCGTTCTGCCCCTGGAACGAGGGGCGTTGGCGGCTCTCCGGTGACGCGAAGGGGGCGTCCTGCGAGCGGACCACCGACTCGGCCGATCTCGCCCTGTCCGTACGGGAGTTGGGGGCGGTCTATCTCGGCGGCGTGTCCCTCGCCGCACTCGCCGCGGCCGGGCGGGTACGGGAGCTGCGCCAGGGCGCGCTCGCGGAGGCCTCGCTCGGCTTCTCCTCCGTCGTCGCACCGTGGCTGCCGCACGGCTTCTGAGCCGCTTCAGGCCCTCTGGCAGGTGGGGCACCAGAAGAGGTTGCGGGCGGCGAGACCGGCGGTGCGGATCTCGCCGCCACAGATGTGGCAGGGCAGGTCGGCCCTGCGGTACACGTAGACCTCGCCGCCGTGGTCGTCCCTGCGCGGTGGGCGGCCCATGGCCTCCGGCTCGTGTTCCGGGCGGACCGTGTCGATGCGGTTGTCGCGGACGCCTTGGCGCATGAGCGCGACGAGGTCCGTCCACATCGCGTCCCACTCGGCCGGAGTGATGTCCTTGCCCGGCCGGTACGGGTCGATGCCGTGCCGGAAGAGGACTTCCGCGCGGTAGACGTTCCCTACGCCCGCGATGACCTTCTGGTCCATGAGGAGTGCGGCGATCGTCGTGCGGCTGCGGGAGATGCGTGCGTACGCCTGTGCCGGGTCGGCGTCCTCGCGCAGGGGGTCCGGGCCCAGGCGGTCGTGTATCGCCTGCTTCTCCGTGTCCGTGATCAGGGTGCAGGTGGTGGGGCCGCGGAGGTCTACGTACGCGGTGTCGTTGGTGAGGCGGAGGCGGACGGTTTCGGTGGGCGGGGGTGCGGGGGCGTCTCCGAAGGTGACCTTGCCGAAGAGGCCGAGGTGGATATGGGTCCAGTTCTCGGTCTCGAACCGTAGGAAGAGGTGCTTGCCGTGGGCTTCCGCGGTGGTGAGCTGCGTGCCGTCCAGGAGGGCTGCTGCGTCGGCGAACTTGCCCTGCGGGCTCGTGACGCGTGCCTTCCGGCCACCGAACCGTCCGAGGTAGTCCTCGGCCAGCCGGTGGATGGTGTGCCCTTCGGGCACGGGGGCCTCCTGGTCGTGTTCGTGTTGCGGTCCGAGCGGGATTCTTTCCCCAGCCCCGCCCCTTCCCGAAACTGGGGGCTCCGCCCCCAGACCCCCGCTCTCGGCTTGGCGGCCTCGTCCTCAAACTCCCCCAGCTACCTCCCCCAGCTACCGCTGGGGGTGCCCCCAGAGGTGCCCCCAGACGGGCTGACTTGTGCCTGGCCTGGGCTGGATAGCTGACCTCGCCCTTCAGGGGCGCGGGGCTGTGTCAATGTGCGGCTCCGCCGCGATGGGGGTCCCCCCGCTCGAGCGAATTCGAGAGTGGGGGAGCGACCAGCCACGACGGTCCCGCGGCCGACACACGACCCCTCAAGGGGGGCCTGGGGGCGCAGCCCCCAGTTTCGGGAAGGGGCGGGGCTGGGGAAGAAGAAAACCCCCTACCCCCGCGGGTGGTGCGCCGGAATCTCCGGCAGATCCCCCGTCGTCTCGTACGCCGACAGCATGTCGATGCGGCGGAGGTGACGGGCATCGCCCGAGAACGGGGTGTTGAGGAACGTCTCGACGAACTTGGTCGCCTCGTCCCGCGTATGCATCCGCGCCCCGACAGCAACAACGTTCGCATCGTTGTGCTGACGCCCCAGCGCCGCAGTCTCCTCGCTCCAGGCGAGCGCCGCCCGAACCCCGGCCACCTTGTTCGCCGCGATCTGCTCGCCGTTCCCCGAGCCGCCGATCACGATGCCGAGGGACCCGGGATCCGCCGCGGTGCGCGAGGCCGCGCGGAGGCAGAAGGGCGGGTAGTCGTCCTGGGCGTCGTAGATGAGGGGCCCGCAGTCGACGGGCTCGTGGCCGGCCGCCTTGAGCCACTCGACGAGGTGGTTCTTGAGTTCGAAACCGGCATGATCGGAGCCGAGGTACACGCGCATGGTTCGAGTGTGACACGCGTGTTTCGGCCGGGCCTCCTCGGGTCAGGCCGGGGGAAAGCGCCGCTCCTGATGGCAGCGATGGAGCAGGTCAGGGCGGCGGCGGGCGCGAGGTGCCCGCGACCGTGGGCGGCGGGCTGGTGTCCGGCAGCTTCGTCTCACCGCCGGGACGGATCGCGGTGATGATCATGACGATGCCCACGGCGGTGGCGGCCACCAGGACGAGCACCGTGAGCAGCCGCGGGAGCCACTCGGGGCTGTCGCTCTCCTCGGTCTCCCGCTCGCTCTCGGCGGGGAGTTCGCGCCCCGCCGGTACGGGCGCGCTCGCGGCCACCGGCGTCGCAAGCACCCGATACAGGAACCGCACCACCTCCCCCACATCGGGCCGCGCCGCCGGATCCCGGGCCAGCAGCCTCCGCAGCAGCGGAGTCAACGGCTCACCCTCAGGCGGCAGTTGGGGCTCCTCGTACATCACCGCGGCCAGTGTGGCGAGCGTCCCGGCGCGTTCGAACGGGGAGTGCCCGGTCAGGGCGGTGCAGAGCGTGGCGCCGAGGGACCACAGGTCGGAGGGCGGGCCCTGTGGGCGGCCGGAGATACGTTCCGGCGGGATGTACTCCGGGGAGCCGACGATGACTCCGGCCTGCGTCAGCCCCTGGGCATCCTGGAGGGCGGCGATCCCGAAGTCAGTGAGTACGACTCGGCCACCCGGCCCCAGCAGGACGTTGCCGGGCTTGATGTCACGGTGCAGTACTCCGGCCGCATGCACCCGGCGCAGCGCCTCTGCGAGCGCGAGGCCGATCCTGGCCGTCTCGCGTACATCGAGAGGGCCGTGTTCGACGACGGTCCGGGCCAGCGAGGGGGCCTCGACCAGTTCCATGACGATCCAGAGCCGGTCGTCCTCCTCGGCCACGTCGTAGACCCGTACGACATTGGGGTGGTCGATACGGGCACTCGCACGCGCCTCGCGCAGCGCGCGCTCGCGCCGGACCCCGAGTTCCTCACTGCCGGCGACATCGAGCCGTAGTTCCTTCACGGCGACCGGACGGTCGAGCAGCTCGTCGGTCGCGCGCCAGACACGGCCCATGCCGCCCTGCCCGATGGGTTCGAGGAGCCGGTACCGGTCCACGACACACAACATGCGAGTACACCCCCAACCTCCTTCCATGACACCACAATCCGGGCCAATGGCACGAGACCGGAAAACAAGCGGCCCCCGCGCCCCTTACGGGCGCGGGGGCCGGGTGGAGCCGGAGTTGGGGCTGCGACGTCGCTCTTACCGTTTCACGAGCTTCCAGGCGGTGGGCAGCAGGCCCATGGCCAGGGCCGCCTTGAGGGCGTCGCCGATGAGGAAGGGCGTGAACCCGGCGGCAACGGCCTCCGTGGGGCTCAAGAGCGTGGCGGCGGAGAGGTAGGGGACGCCGATCGCGTAGATGACGGCCTCGCCGAGCAGCATCACGCCGGCCATGCGCCACACCGAGCGGTCGGCGCCCCGGCGGGCCAGGGCGCCGACGAGCGTGGCCGCCAGCATCATCCCGATGATGTAACCGAAGGTCGGGGAGACTCCGTGGCCACCCTCCGCGAACCACGGGACCCCGGCCAGGCCGACCAGCGCGTACAGGGCGAGCGAGAGGAAGCCACGCCCTGCGCCGAGCGCGGTGCCGACGAGGAGGGCCGCGAAGGTCTGCCCGGTCACCGGCACCGGCGAACCCGGCACGGGCACGGCGAGCTGGGCGGCGATCCCGGTGAGCGCGGCGCCGCCGGCCACGAGCGCGATGTCGCGGACGCGTGACGCGGGGAGCAGGTCGGCGAGGACCTTGCCCGGGAGGGCGGTGGCGGCGGTGCTCATGGGGACTCCGGCGGTGTGCGAGCGGGCGGTTCGGGACACCGTGACGCTATCCCAGGCCCCTGGACTCGATCACGAGCAGCGCTCGACAAACCGCGGATCGCACGCTTGGTGCGCTCCATACAAAGAGTGGTGGATACACCCGGATCGGCGTGACCCTGGTCACTGAGGTACGGCGGTTTCGCCCACAAGGGCAGAGCCGAGGTGAACTGTCGGGTCTCACCAAACCCCCTTGCCGCCCCCTCTCACGGAACCCCTCTTGATAATATTCTGCACTTGCAACAGACTTGCAATAAGACTTCGGAGGGGACGACCCACCATGCCCGTCTACACGCTCCCTGAGCTGCCGTACGACTACTCCGCGCTCGCGCCCGTGATCAGCCCCGAGATCATCGAGCTGCACCACGACAAGCACCACGCGGCGTATGTGAAGGGGGCGAACGACACCCTGGAGCAGCTCGCGGAGGCGCGGGACAAGGAGACGTGGGGCTCGATCAACGGGCTGGAGAAGAACCTGGCCTTTCACCTCTCCGGCCATGTCCTGCACAGCATTTACTGGACGAACATGAGCGGGGACGGCGGCGGCGAGCCGCTGGCCGCAGACGGAGTGGGCGGCCTCGCGGACGCCATCACCGAGTCGTTCGGTTCCTTCGCCGGTTTCAAGACTCAGCTGACGAAGGCATCCGCGACCACGCAAGGGTCCGGCTGGGGCGTACTCGCGTACGAGCCGCTGAGCGACCGCCTCGTCGTCGAGCAGATCTACGACCACCAGGGCAACGTGGGCCAGGGCTCAGTGCCGATTCTCGTCTTCGACGCCTGGGAGCACGCCTTCTACCTGCAGTACCGCAACCAGAAGGTCGACTTCATCGAGGCCATGTGGCAGGTCGTCAACTGGCAGGATGTGGCTCGGCGTTACGAGGCCGCGAAGTCCCGTACGGATGTGTTGCTGCTCGCACCCTGAGTGCGCGCCCCTGGACCCTTGGACGTCCTGCCTCGTGATCGTCTTCTCAACCTTCGCGCGGGCAGGCGGATAGAAGAAGACCCCCCGCGAGGACGTGACTCGCGGGGGTCTTCCTTGCACGTCATGCGTCGAGAAGGCTGCTCAGTCGAGAAGGTCGCTCAGACGACGGCGCCGAGCCTGAAGTGGAAGACGCCCCAGGTGAGATGCCCTTCCCTTCCACCGTCGATCCAGTGGCCGAGCCCCTTCTTCATCTGGGCCAGGTAGTCGTGGCTGATTTTTCTGGCCAGCCCTTCGGCCTCTTGGCGCCCGGTTTCCTCAAGGACCCGCGTGTAGTGGTTCACCAACTGTTCGCGGTGCTCTTCGAAGCCACCGTCGACGGCGGTGAATCCGAGCCTGTCCAGCTCGCGTGCGTAAAAGGCGGGCGAGCCCATGTCGTCCAGGTGGATGCGGTCGAGAATCGGCTGCAGCACGTCGGTGGAGCCGCCGTCCGCCGCAGCCATCGGGTCGGTGAAGATGAGTCGGCCGCCGGGCCGCAGCACCCGCGCGATCTCCTTCAGGACCTGGACCCGGTTCCCGCTGTGCAGGAAGGCGTCCTGGGACCAGACGACGTCGACCTGGTCGTCCGGAAGCGGGATGTCCTCGAAGGACCCGTCCACGACCTCGATCCGGTCGGTGAGCGCGCGTGCCGAGTTCAGCTCCTTGTGGCGCTGGTTCTCCACCTCGCTGAGGTTGAGCGCGACCACCCGGCAGCCGTACGTCCCGGCCAGGTACCGTGCCGAGCCGCCGTACCCCGAGCCCAGGTCGAGCACCACGGAGTCGCGGGTCAGCTCCAGCTTCGACGCCATCCGCTCGACGGTGCGCCGGCTGGCTTCCGCGATGGACTCCGCGGGGCTTTCGTAGAGGCCGATGTGGATGTCCTCGCCGCCCCACACCGTGGCGTAGAAGGTGTCGGCGTCGGGTGAGTTGTAGTAGCTGCGGGCGGTGCTGACCGCGCCCTTGTACCGGCCCTCCTGCTGGTCGTCCATCCGGTACTCCTTCTGCGCCACATGCACGAAGAAGTCCGGCTGCTCACCCCGGTAGGTGTGCTGGAAGTCGCCGTAGGTCTCGACCCGCTGAAAACCCACCTCGGACATCAGCCGGCGGGTGTAGTCCTTGCGCAGCGGGAACATGTTGAGGTGGTACACGGAGTCGTCCGGGAAGTGGTACCGCATGCGGCACAGACCCTCGTCGACGTACTCCGGCTCCACGGTGACGTCCTCACCGCAGTAGTAGTACGTGTGCTTGCTCGTGTAGCCGTCGTCCAGGATCGCGTCGTAATTGCGCTGGTCGAGGACGAGAATTCCGTCGTGCTTGAGCATCGCGTAGAACTCGGCGAGCGCCTTGCGCCGGTCGCGCTCCGAGAAGAGATGCGTGAAGGAGTTGCCGAGGCAGACGATGGCGTCGTACTCCCCGTGGACGTCTCTGTTGAGCCACCGCCAGTCCGCCTGGACGACTCGCAGGATGTGCCCGCCCTGCTTGGTGCCGTTCTCGAAGGCCATCGCCAGCATGTCCGCGCTGCCGTCGGCACTCACGGTGTCGAATCCGGCGGCCAGCAGCCGTACGGAGTGAAATCCTGTGCCCGTCGCGACGTCGAGCACGCTCTTCACGCCCCACTTGCGCAGCAGGTCGATGAAGAAATTGCCTTCGCTGTCCGCCCGTTTCTCCCAGTCGATGAGCGAGTCCCACTTCTCGACAAAGCTGGGAACGTATTCCTCCGTGTAGTGACCGGTTTCGCGTACTTCGACAGGGTTGTCGCCGAACTCTTGAGCCGGTTGCACGATGATGGGGAACTCCTTCAGTCATCGGGAGTCATGCTCAGCAGATCGCTATCCGATGTCGTGGACCTCATGCCTCCAAAGTTCGTATACAGCGGCGCAGTTGACGCTGATAGCAGCATTGGCCAGCATCTTTGTTGTCTCAAGATTCTTTGAGGCCGGGGCGGGCCGGCCGGTCCGGGGGCTACCCCCAGTTCTCGCGTCCACCGATCAGTGGACGGCAAGTTCCACCGAGTACCTCTGTCTGCCAACTGCCCTGCTCAGCAACGCTTTTGTTCATGAACTCATTCACTGTGCGCATGGCTCGCTGGAGTGCCCTGCACCCCTGGCGGGCGATCATCGGATGGCTGGTGTTCGTGGTGTTGTGCCTGGGCATCGGCAGTGCTGCCGGCCTCAACAGCGCGAAGACCGCGGACTACCGGGTCGGCGAGGCCGGCCGGGCCGAGGCGATGGCCGCCGAGGGGCAGTTGGAGCGCAGGTCCACCGAGCAGGTGCTGATCTCCGCCCGGTCCGGCGCCGGTCTCGACCGGGGCGCCGTCGAAGCCTCCGCGAAGGCCGCCGCGGAGGATCTCACCGCCCGGATGGAGCGGCTGCCCGAGGTCGAGAGCGTGGCCGATCCGCTGCTGTCGGAGGACAGCCGGATCCTCATGGTCGAAGTGGCCGTGAAGGGCGAGGAGCGCGACGCGAAGGACAAGGTCGACGCGCTGATCGCGCAGACCGAGGCCGTACAGAAGGCGAACCCCGAACTGCTCCTGGAGGAGACCGGAAGTCCCTCCATCAGCAAGGGAGTCGACAAGCAGCGCGCTGACGATCTGGCGCTCTCCGAGGCGATCACCCTGCCGGTCACGCTGATCACTCTGCTGATCGTGTTCGGTTCGGTGACCATGGCCGGGGTGCCGCTGCTGCTCGCGCTGTCGTCGATCGCGGCGGCCGTCGGGCTGTCGATGGTGGTCTCGCACGTCTCCCCCGACACCGGGGTCGGGACCAACATCATCCTGATGATCGGGCTCGCGGTCGGCGTCGACTACACGCTCTTCTATCTCAAGCGGGAGCGGGAGGAACGGGCCCGCTCCGGCGGGCGGCTGAGTTCCGAGGCGCTGGTGGAGCTGGCCGCGGCGACCTCGGGGCGGGCGGTCGTGGTGTCCGGGCTGGCGGTCGTGGTGTCCACGGCGACGCTGTTCCTGGCCTCCGACGTGATCTTCTCCTCGCTGGCCACCGGCACCATCGTGGTCGTCCTGGTGGCGGTGCTCAGCTCCCTGACCGTACTGCCCGCGCTGCTGGTCAAGCTCGGCAAACGGGCCGAGCGCAGGGCGCTGCGCCGTGCCGAACGCGGCAAGCCCGCGCGGCGGCGGATGCGGGGCGAGGGCGGCGGCCGGGTGTGGGCCGCGCTGCTGCGGCCTGCGACCAGGCATCCCGTGGCCACCCTGTGTGTCTCGGTGCTCGCCATGCTGGCGCTCGCCGCGCCGCTGGGCGGGTTGAAGATCACCGAGATGAGCCGGGACACCCACTCGCGGGAGATCCCCGCCATGCAGGTGTACGACCGGCTCAACGAGGCGTTCCCCGAGCAGCGGGTGACCCACGACGTCGTCGTACGCGCCGAAGCCGCACGCGCCGGCGAAGTCACCGCGTCCCTGGAGGAACTGGCTCAACTCGCGGACGCGGACCCGCTGTTCACCGGCGAGTCCCGGATACGGACCTCCGACGACCGGCGGACCAGCGTGCTGGAGCTGAACGTGCCGCATCTCGGCAACTCGGACGAGGCGTACGACTCCCTCGACCATCTGCGGGACGAGTACGTGCCCGCGACGGTCGGCCGGATCTCTGGCGTCGAGTCCGGTGTGAGCGGGGACGTCGCCCGTTACGCCGACTATCCCGCGCACCAGAACAGCAAGCTTCCCCTGGTTCTCGGCGCGTTGCTCCTGGTGACCTTTGCGATGACCCTGTACGCGTTCCGTTCGGTGGTGCTCGGTCTGCTGGGTGTCGTACTGAACCTGCTGTCCGCGGCGGCGGCGCTCGGGCTCCTCGTCCTGGTCTTCCAGGGCAGTTGGGCCGAGGGACTGCTGAACTTCGACTCCACCGGGTCGATCGGGTCGCGGGTGCCGCTGTTCCTGTTCGTGATCCTCTTCGGGCTGTCCATGGACTACCAGGTGTTCGTGGTGAGCCGGATCAGGGAGGCCGTCCTCGCCGGCGTACCGACACGGCAGGCGGTCCACGACGGAATTCGCAGCTCGGCGGGTGTGGTGACCAGTGCGGCGGTGGTCATGATGACGGTCTTCGTGAGCTTCGTCTTCCTGCACATCATCGAGATGAAGCAGATCGGCTTCGTCCTCGCGGCGGCCGTGCTGCTGGATGCCTTCATCATCCGGATCCTGATCCTGCCGGCGGTGATGCTGCTGCTCGGCGAGGCGAGCTGGTGGCCTTCGCGCGGGGTGCGGCGGCGGTCGGTGTCCGAGCGGCAAGAGGCCGCCAAGTCGGCGGTGGCAGACGTACGTTGACTGTTATGACCACCCCAGCTTCTCCCGCCGGGAGTCCCGCCGAGCAGGTCACCGACCCTTTCTGGGCCGCCACGCTCCGCCGCTGGAACGCGGTGTCCTGGGTGCTGTTCGGCGCGCTGGCGATCGGGCTGGCCGCGCTGGACCAGCCCGGCGGGAGCAAGTACTGGGCGCTCGGTCTGCTCGGCTGCCTGATGCTCTGCTACGCGGTGGTCGACCGGTTCCCGGACAATCCCGTGCTGCGCCCGCACACGTATCTGCTGGTGCTGGTCGCCACGCTGGGTGTGTTCGCGTATCTGCGCGGCTCCTTCGGGTCGCTGTTCATGGTGACGCTGCCGCACTTCTGGATGTTCGGGCGTACGCCGCGGGCCTCGGTCGGGTTTCTGGGGCTGGCCACCGGGGCGACGCTGGTGGGGAGTTGGTTCCGGCTCGGCCCGTCGGCGAAGTTCTTCGGGGAGACGCTGGTCCCCGTGGTGATCGTCGTGGCCGTCGGGATGCTGATCGGGCTGTGGGTGCACTCGGTGGTGGCCCAGAGTCATGAACGGGCCCGGCTGATCACGGAGTTGGAGCAGGCACAGTCCGAGCTGTCCGAGGCGCATCAGCGTCAGGGGGCGGCCGATGAGAGGGAACGGATGGCACGCGACATCCATGACACGCTCGCGCAGGGCTTCGCCTCGATCATCGCGCTCGCGGAGGCGGCACGGGCAGGCCTCGACAGCGATCCGGCGCGCAGCGCACAGCAGTTGCGGTCGATCGAGTCGACGGCGCGCGAGAACCTCGCCGAGGCGCGGGAGCTGGTCGGCTCCGCGCAGCGCGGCGGGCAGGTGGCGGCCGGTTCGGTGGCGCACACGCTGCGCCGGACGCTGGACCGTTTCGCGGAGGACACCGGGCTCGCGGTGGACGCGGAGCTGGCGGACATCGAGTGCGACCAGCCGACCCGGATCGCGCTGCTGCGCTGTACGCAGGAGTCGCTCGCCAATGTGCGCAAGCACGCGCGGGCGTCCACGGTCGGAGTCGTACTGGCCCGGCAGCCGTACGGGGTGGAGTTGGAGATCACGGACGACGGGGCCGGGTTCGTCGTCGGGGAATCGGCGGGGTTCGGGCTCGACGGGATGCGCAAACGGCTCGCGGAGCTGGGCGGGGAGCTCAGGGTGACCAGTTCGGTGGGGGACGGTACGCGCGTACTGGCGACGATCCCGATGGATGGCGAGGCCGGCGAAGGCAAGTCCGGTGAAGGCGAGGAGATGACATGACCGGCGGCGGAAAACTGCGGATCATCGTGGTGGACGACCACACGGTGATGCGGGCCGGTGTGGTGGCCCTGCTGGCCGCCGAGCCCAGTATCGAGATCGTCGGCGAGGCGGGCGACGGCCGGGCGGCCCTCGAACTCGTCGCGGCGTACGAGCCCGACGTGGCCCTGGTGGATCTGCGGATGCCCGTACTGGACGGGGTCGCGACGACCACGGAGATCGTGGCCGCACACCCGCGCACCCGGGTCCTGATCCTCACCACCTACGACACCGACGCGGAGATCGAGCGCGGGGTCGAGGCGGGCGCCATCGGCTACCTCCTGAAGGACGCCACCCGCGAGCAGCTGGTCGACGCCATCCACGCGGCGTCACGCGGCGAAACGGTCCTCGCCCCTCGGGTCGCGGAAAAGCTGGTCGCCCGTATGCGCCGCCCCGCTCACCCTCCGCTCACAGCCCGCGAGGCCGACGTCCTCAACGCCGTCGCCGACGGCCTCACCAACGCCGAGATCGGTTCCCGCCTGGTCATAGCCGAGGCCACGGTCAAGACCCACCTGCTCCGGCTCTTCGCGAAGCTGGATGTGAACGACCGGACTCGGGCGGTGGTGGTGGCGATGGAGAGGGGGTTGTTGCGGCGGCCCTCGTAACGTCGGACACGGGCGCCCCCGCGAGGACGTGACTCGCGGGGGTCGCTCGTGAGACCTCAGGCCTCAGAGGTTGCTGAAGTCCGGGCCGGCGGTGCGCGTGCGCTTGATCTCGTAGAAGCCCGGGACCGAGGCGACCAGCAGCGTGCCGTCCCAGAGCTTGGCGGCCTCCTCGCCCTTGGGGGCGGGGGTGACGACCGGGCCGAAGAAGGCGATCTGCTCGCCGTCGGAGCCGGGGACGGCGATGACCGGGGTGCCTACGTCCTGGCCGACCTTGTCGATGCCCTCCTTGTGGGAGGCGCGCAGCTCGGCGTCGAACTCGAAGTCCTCCTGGTCCGCGTACTCGATCAGGTCCGCGGGCAGGCCGGCCTCGTCGAGCGCGGCGGCTATGGCCTCGACGGTCGGGCCCTCGCCTTGGTTGTGGAAGCGCGTGCCGAGGGCGGTGTAGAGCGGGCCGAGGACGTCGGCGCCATGCTTCTGCCAGGCGGCGGTCGCCACCCGCACCGGCTTCCAGGCCTTGGTCGCGAGCATCTCCCGGTACTCCTCGGGCAGCTCGTCGATCTTGTCCTCGTTCAGCACCGCGAGGCTCATGATGTGCCAGCGGACCTCGATGTCGCGGACCTTCTCCACTTCCAGGACCCACCGCGAGGTCATCCACGCCCAGGGGCACAGCGGGTCGAACCAGAAGTCGACGGGGGTCTTGGCGGAGCTCGTTGCGGCCTCGGACATGGGTCTCCTCGAAAAAGCGCGGTCAGCACATGCGACAAAAGGCTGTCTTTGAACCCGCAACCACCCCCTTCCCGATCCTATTCCCAGGTGCCTGTTGTCAGTGCCACATGGGAGGATCAAGGCTGTTCGGAGGAGTCATGCCGCCAGTCCCGCAGTCAGTCATGCAGTCACGAGGGAGTGCCGCCCGTGCCCGGTGAGAATCTGTCCCGCGACGAGGCCCGCGAGCGGGCCGCCCTGCTGTCCGTCGACGGGTACGAGGTGTCGCTCGACCTGCGCTCCGCCGTGGACGACACGGACGCCGGGCCGCGGACGTTCCGTTCGGTGACGACGATCCGCTTCCGCTGCGCCGAGCCGGGCGCCACCAGCTTCGCGGACCTGATCGCCCCGAGCGTCACCGCCGTCTCCCTCAACGGCAAAGACCTGGACCCGGGGGCTGTCTTCGACGGCTCCCGCATCCTCCTGGAGGACCTCGGCGACGACAACGAACTGGTCGTCGACGCCCAGTGCGCCTACAGCCGCACCGGCGAGGGCCTGCACCGCTTCGTAGACCCGGAGGATGGCGAGGTCTACCTCTACACACAGTACGAACCGGCCGACTCCCGCCGCGTCTTCGCGAACTTCGAGCAGCCGGACCTCAAGGCCCCCTTCCGGTTCGAGGTCCGGGCCCCCGAGGACTGGGTGGCGTGGAGCAACGGCTTGGGTGAACTGCACGACGGGGTATGGCAGTTCGCCGAGACGAAGCCGATCTCGACGTACATCACGGCGATCGTCGCGGGCCCGTACCACTATGTGACGGACCACTACTCCCGCACCTTCGACGACGGTACGACGCTGGAGATCCCCCTCGGCGCCCTGTGCCGCAAGGGCCTGGCCAGGCACTTCGACTCCGACGACGTGTTCCTGGTGACCAAGCAGGGGCTGGACTTCTTCCACGACCACTTCGACTACCCGTATCCGTTCGGGAAGTACGACCAGGCGTTCGTGCCGGAGTACAACCTCGGCGCGATGGAGAACCCGGGCTGTGTGACGTTCCGCGAGGAGTTCATCTTCCGCGGCAAGGTGACACAGGCGTCGTACGAGCGCCGGGCGAACGTCATCCTGCACGAGATGGCGCACATGTGGTTCGGCGACCTCGTCACCATGGAGTGGTGGGACGACCTGTGGCTCAAGGAGTCCTTCGCGGACTTCATGGGCTCCTTCTCCATGGTCGAGGCGACCCGCTTCACCAACGGCTGGATCACCTTCGCCAACAACCGCAAGTCCTGGGCGTACCGCGCCGACCAACTGCCCTCCACCCACCCGATCACGGCCGACATCCGTGACCTGGAGGACGCGAAGCTGAACTTCGACGGGATCACGTACGCCAAGGGGGCGTCGGTTCTGAAGCAGTTGGTGGCGTACGTCGGGCGGGACGCCTTCCTGGAGGGCTCGCGGCGCTACTTCAAGCGGAACGCGTACGGGAACACGCGGCTCGGGGATCTGTTGTCGGTCCTGGAGGAGACGAGTGGGCGTGACATGGTCGCCTGGTCGCGGGCCTGGCTGCAGACCGCCGGGCTCAACTCCCTTACGCCGCAGGTGCTGTTGGGCTCCGAGGGGCGGATCGACGAGCTCGCGATCCTCCAGGAGGCCGCCGAGTCGCACCCCGAACTGCGGCCGCACCGGGTGGCGGTGGGCCTGTACCGGCGGACTTCCGAGGGTGCGCTGGAGCGGTACGCGCGCGCGGAGGTGGACGTCGACGGGCCGCGTACGGTCGTGGCGGAGCTGGCCGGGGCCGAGGCTCCCGAGCTGGTGCTGGTGAACGACGACGACCTGACGTACTGCAAGATCCGTTTCGACGAGGGCTCGCTGGCGACGCTGCGGGAACGGCTCGGCGAGATCAGCGACCCGCTGGCCCGGGCGCTGTGCTGGTCGGCGCTGTGGAACGTCACCCGGGACGCCCTGCTGCCGGCCCGCGACTTCATCGACCTCGTCCTGCGCTTCGCGGGCCGCGAGTCCGACATCGGCGTGCTCCAGATGCTGCACGCGTGGGCGAACTCCGCGCTCACGCACTACGCGGCGCCCGAATGGCGGGAGGCAGGCGGGCAGTTGCTCGCGGAGGGTGCGCTGCGGGAGCTGCGGCAGGCCGAGCCGGGCAGCCAGCATCAGCTGACGTGGGCGCGGTTCTTCGCGGCGGTCGCGTCGGGTGAGGCCGAACTGGGGCTGTTGCAGGACCTGTTGGAGGGGACGGCCAAGATCGACGGGCTGGACGTGGACCAGGAGCTGCGCTGGGCGTTCCTGGAGCCGCTGGCCTCGCACGGCGTCGCCGACGAGGCCGTGCTCGCCGCCGAGCTCGCCCGTGACGACACGGCTTCCGGGAAGCGGCACCAGGTCCGCTGCCTCGCCGCCCGGCCCTCCGCGGCGGTCAAGGCCCAGGCGTGGGCGGCGGTCGTCGAGTCCGACACCCTCTCGAACGCGCTGGTCGAGGCGACGATCGCGGGCTTCGCCCAGCCGTCGCAGCGGGCGCTCGGCGCTCCGTATGTCGCGAAGTACTTCGAGGTGATCGAGCGGGTGTGGGAGGAGCGGTCCATCCAGATCGCCATGCATGTGGTCAGGGGGCTCTTCCCGTCGTTGCAGGACTCGCAGGAGACGCTGTCCGCGACGGATGCGTGGCTCTCCGAGCATGAGGGGGCGGCTCCTGCACTGCGGCGGCTTGTGCTGGAGGCGCGGGATGACTTGGCGCGGGCGCTGCGCGGCCAAGCTTGTGACATGGCCGCTGCCGGGTAGGGGGTTCGCCCCAGGGGCGGGTGCGTTGCTGCGGTATTGCGGCCGCAGGTTGTGTGTGGCTGGTCGCGGAGTTCCCCGCGCCCCTGGGGCCTGCGGCCCCCTCGGGGCGCGTCTGACTGGGCCGGGGGGACCTGGGCGCCGTCAACAACAGTTGCCGGGCATAACAGTTACCGAATGCTGGTAATCGGGGCCGTAACCCCCATACGGACCAGGGGGTTTTGACAGTCGAACGCTTGCCCTTCAGGGCTGGCCTGTCCAGGTTTGTCGACGGGAACGTAACAGCGGTTAGGGGGCCGAGCGGGTGCGGGAGATTCGGGGACATGAGCCACAACGCCCCTCTCTCCCCCCGCCCCCTGAGCCACCTGTCCGACGCCCAGCGGCGCGTGCTGAGCACCGCGCAGCTGCGGGCGCACGGCGTGACCAACGCCGAGATCAACCAGCAGTGCCGGCCGGGCGGAGCCTGGCAGCAGTTCCTGCCCGGCGTCTGCCTGCTGCACCCCGGCCCACCCACCAGTGAGGAGCGGCTGCACGCGGTCCTGATGTACGCGGCCCGCTCATCGCTGCGTGAACCGGCCCCGAGAGGCCAGGGCGTCCCGGCCCAGTCGGCCGCGACGGAGCCCGGCGCGCAGGAACCGCCCGCACCGCAGCGTTACCCCGACGCGATGATCACCGGCCTCGCCGCCCTCGCCCTGTACGGCTTCTCGTCCGCACCCTCGCTGCTGTCCCTGGACCGCATCGACGTCCTCGTACCGCGTCTGCGCCGGCTCCGCTCGACGGGCTGTGCGCGCATCGTCCGCACGCCCGCGCTGCCGAAGCCCGAGCAGGTCACCGGCCTCCCGGTGGCCCCCGTACCGCGCGCGCTGGCCGACGCCGTCGCCGACCTGCCGGAGTCGGGCACCGTACGCCCTCTGCTCACCGAGGCGGTACGTGGCGGACATTGCGAACCGACCGCTGTCGTACGGGAGTTGACGCAGGCCCGGCTGCTGAACCGGCCGCACGTCGTGGACGCCGTCGACACCCTGCTCGCCGAGGGCCGGGCCATCTCGGAGGACCACCTGTACCGCATGGTCCGCGAACACGGCCTGCCCGACCCGGTCTGGAACGTGGACCTGCGCCTGCCCGGCGGCCCGCACCTGGGCGGCCTCGACGCGTACTGGCCCGAACAGGCCGTGGCCCTCGAACTGGACACCCGGGTTCCCCGCCAAGGCCATTGGCAGGACGACGACGCGCTGTGGTCGGAGTACGCCCGCAAACGCGAACACCTGGAACGGCTCGGCATCACCGTCATCCACGTAACCCCGCGGAAGCTGCGCGATGCGATGGAGCAGCAGGCGGCCGTCGTACGCACCGCACTCATGGCGACGTGCGACCGCGATCCGGCGGCGTATGTGGTGGTGCTGCCGCGGTGACCTGTGGGGGCCACTGGGCACTGGGCATCTGGTGGCCCCCACATCACTGCCGACCGGTCACTCAGTCCGGTCACTCAGTCCATTCGCTCAGTCGACGATGGCCCCGCAGGAGATGTTCACATCCGTCGCGGTCAGCATGCGCGCCCGGTCGGAGGCGACGAAGGCGGCCACGTCGCCCACGTCCGCGAGGGTCGCGGCGCGACCGAGCTGGGTCTCCTTGACGAGGCTGTCGGTGATCGCCTCCTTGCCCGGGAACCCGTCGGGGATGCTCTCCGGCACACCGCCCGACTTCAGGGTGACCACACGGATACCGTGCGGACCCAGCTCGATGGCCCACTGGCGGCGCAGTCCCTCGAGCGCGTCCAGGGCGATCTTGAAGCCGCCGAGGCCGGGCAGCGTCTGCGTCCCGCCACCGCCGAAGGCGAGGATGACCCCCGAGCCGCGGGCGGTCATGTGCCGGGCCGCCGCCCGGGTCGTCAGGAACTGCGAGCGCATCGCGGTCGTGATCGGCTGCAGAAAGTCCGCCATCGAGATCTCCATCAGCGGCTGCTGGACATCCCCGATGCCGATGGCGTTGAACGAGACGTCGATCCGCCCGGCCCGCGCGGCCACGCCGTCGACGAAGCCGTCCACCGCCGCCTCGTCCAAGGCATCGACCACAGCCGTCTCCGCGGTACCGCCCGCACCGCGAACATCCCCGGCGACCGTCTCGAGCGACGCCGCCGTACGCCCGGCGAGAAAAACCCGCGCCCCCTCACGAGCAAAGGCCCGGGCCGCCGCCCCACCGATGGAACCGCCCGCCCCGTACACCACGGCGACCTTCTCCTCCAGCAACATGATCGAACTCCATTCCTGCCCTGATCGACTACCGACTGTCCGATACCAACTGTCCGACCGAAGCCGACGGCTCCGGCCCACACCCGGTACGTCGGAGCCGCTCGCCGGATTTCGACAGACTCAGACAAAGTAAGATTCAATCTACGTAATATCGAATCTGAGTTTGTTGAGCCGACCAGAGAGTGAGTCTCTGATGGAGTTCAAGGGCAGGGCAGCCGATCTTGATCTGCTGGCTCAGCAGCTGGGCCTGGTGGTCGACGGTACGGGGGCCACCCGCGGACGGTCCGTGATCATGATGGGCCGGCGTCGCGTGGGGAAGTCTCGCCTGGTGCAGGAGTTCTGTGACCGGTCCGGGGTTCCTTACGTGGTCTTCCAGGCGACCCGGGGCCGTAATCCGGTGGCTGAGCGGGCCGACTTCACCGCGGCGCTCGCGCATTCCGCCCTGCCCGGCGCGGAACTGGTGGCCGGGCTGCAAGCCGCCGACTGGAACCAGGCGCTGCGCTCCCTGGCCCTCGCGGTGCCGGACGACGCTCCGAGTATCGCCGTGATCGACGAGGTGCCCTGGCTGGTGGAGCGGGACGGCGAGTTCGAGGGGGCGCTGCAGACGGTGTGGGACCGCCATCTGTCCGCCAAGCCGGTGCTGCTCGTCCTCGTCGGCAGCGACATGTCGGTGATGGAGGCCCTGCAGTCGCATGGCCGTCCGTTCTTCGGCCGAGCGACGAAGATGACCGTACAGCCGCTGCATCTGGCCGACGTGCAGGCGGCGACCGGGCTCGACGCGGCGGAGGCGATGGACGCCCTGCTGATCACCGGCGGTTTCCCGGAGATCGTCCAGTCGTGGCGGCCGGGGACGCCCCGTACGGAGTTCCTGCGCGAGGCGGTGAGCAACCCGCTCTCACCTCTGCTGGTCGCGGGCGAGCTGTCACTGCTCGGCGAGTTCCCCGAGGCGTCCCACTCACGTGCGGTACTCGAAGCCGTCGGCAGCGGTGAGCGGACCTTCTCCACCATCGCCGCCCAAGCAGGCGGCGCGGGCGCGCTGCCCTCCGGCACGCTGTCCCCGCTGCTGAACACACTGCTGGCCAAGCGGGTCCTGGCGGTGGACCTGCCGCTGTCCACAAAGCCGGACAGCAAGAACAAGCGCTACCGCATCGCCGATCCGTATCTGCGCTTCTGGCTGGCCTTCCTGCGACGCGGAATCCCGCTCATCGAGCGCGGCCGGGGGGATCTGGCCCTGGAGCGCATCGAGCGCTCGTGGACGACCTGGCGGGGACGCGCGATCGAACCGGTGGTCCGCGAGTCGCTGCTGCGCCTGCTGCCGGACGACACATGGCCCGAGACCGAGGCGGTCGGCGGCTGGTGGAACCGGCAGAACAACCCCGAGATCGACCTCATCGGCGCGGACCGCGAACCCGTGGCCGGCGCCGTGCACTTCATCGGGTCGGTCAAGTGGCTGGAGTCCCAGCCCTTCGGGCGCCGCGAGTACGACGCCCTGGTCCGCGATGCCCTCGCCGTGCCCGGTGCCGACCCGGACACACCCCTCGTCGCGGTCTCCCGCTCCGGTGTCACGGACGGCCTGCCGCTCGCGGCGCACTGGGGGCCGCAGGACTTGGTCGACGCCTGGCGGTAGGCGTTCCTCGTGTGAGGTGTACGGCACAGCCCACAGCCCCTCGATGCCCTACGCAACGCGGCTTTCGTCACCGGTCGGCGGCGAGGAAAAGGGCCGTCACCCGGCTGTCCCGCCGGGTGACGGCCCTCTGGCGCACCACTGGCCGGGCAGGCCGATGGTGAGCGACATCAGACCCGCTCCAGGGGCCGGTGCGGGCTGCTGGGAAGTTCCGCTGCGATCGTGTCGCCCGGGCGCACCACGCCGCCCTCCTTCACGATGCTCATGATTCCGGACTTGCGCACGACGTTCCCGGCTTCGTCACGGCCGACGACCTGCTTCAGGAGCCCGTCCTGGAAGTTGTCGATCTGCAGGCAGGGATTGCGCAGGCCGGTGACTTCCAGGACCGCGTCGTCGCCGATACGCAGCAGCGTGCCGGTCGGCAGGCCGAGCAGGTCGATGCCGCGGGTGGTGATGTTCTCGCCGAGGTCGCCGGGCGCCACCTTGAATCCCTCCGCACCGACCTCGACGAAGAGCTCTTCGTGGATGAGATGGACCTGGCGCAGGTTCGGCTGGGTGGGGTCCTGTGCGACCCGCGAGCGGTGCTTGACCGTCACGCCGGCATGTACGTCACCCTCCACACCGAGCCCGGCGAGCAGCGTGATGCTGTCCCGGTTCGGCTTGGTGAACGAGTACTCGCCATTGCTGCTGACCGCCGTCACTATCCCGCTCATCCTTGGATCCCCCTCCTCAGCGACCTGATCAGCCACGACCCTAGCCCTTACGTCAGCCCTTACGTCGTGTCCGGGCGATCATTGAGCCAAACCGGCCAGCAGCCAGCGCCGTACGGGAACTTCGAGCAGTACGCGGTCCCCGCCCGGTGTGTGCGGGGCGGAGACATCCCATCCGTACTTCGTCGTGAAGGCGTCCGTGATCTTCTCCGGGAACAGGCCACGGTGCAGCACCGCCTCCCCCTCGGCCACGACGGGAAGCCGGCCGTCCTCCAACGCCAGGGAGACCCGCGAGAACTTCTCGATATTGCGGACCTTGACCGAGCCTCCATCCGAGCCGATCCACCAACTGCCCCGCAAGAACACGAACCAGACCGGCGTCACATGGGGAGACCCGCCCGGACGCACGGTACACAGCCAGACGTTCTTCTCCTGGGCCAGGCGGTCGCGAACAGCCACAGGCAGAGACACGGAATCACTCATACACCCATCTCACTGTAGGTGGCCAGTTCTTGCTGGCCGCCGTCATCTCACCCGCATCCCCGCCAGAACGCCTCGGTCCGACGGCCCAGAAACCTCGGGCATGCGCCCTACTCCCACGGGGTCAGGCCATGTCCGGTCGACATGAGCGAGTCGGATCCGATAACTCCGTAGCTCACGAAGCCACGGGAGCCCGGCATCGCCCGGACGGCCACGCCGCCGGGTGCCACGCACGCCGCGAGCGCGGCAGTGACAGGGAAATGTGTCGCCCTCCGGGTGCAGCGGACCGTACCGTCGTCCCCATGAAGCTGCTCTCCGTCAATGTCGGCAGGCCCCGCCCCAACCCTTGGAAGGGCCTCGGCGCGACAGGCATCGACAAGCGGCCCGTCGACGGCCCGGTCGCCGTCATCGCCCCCGGCCCCAAGGGCACCGGCGCAGTCGGTCTCGTCGGCGACCGGGTCTACGACGTGAAGCACCACGGCGGCTCCGACCAGGCCGTCTACGCCTATGCCCGCGAGGACCTCGACGGATGGGAGGCCGAGTTGGGCAGGCCGCTTGCCAACGGCGTCTTCGGGGAGAACCTCACGACCATCGGCCTCGACGTCAACGGCGCCCTGATCGGCGAGCGCTGGCGCATCGGGCCAGACGCCGTCCTGGAGGTGTCGTGCGCGCGGATCCCGTGCGCGACGTTCCAGGGCTGGCTGGAGCGTGACGGTTGGATCAAGCGGTTCACGCAGGCCGCGCTGCCGGGCGCGTATCTGCGCGTGATCGAGCCGGGGGACATCCGCGCTGCCGATCCGGTCGAGATCGTGCACCGCCCTGACCACGACGTGACCGTCGCGCTCGTCTTCCGTGCCATGACACGTGAACCGGAACTGCTGCCGCGGCTGCTGGTCGCCGACGCGCTGCCGGAGGAGGGCAAGGATCTGGCCCGCAGGCGTACGACCGCATAGGTGATCGATTTCAGGAGGATCGTCGGCGCGCATGAGACGACGGAGTCCAAAGTTTGGTTGTGACGCCAGACTTGGACTCGCTCGCCACCGCACCGTACGTGACGACCGACGACCTGCTGAAGGAATCGCCGTACCTCGCTCCCTGGCGGCCTGCCGTGGGGATCGCGCCGCAGCTCAGTCTGGCCGTCGACCGAAGGAGGCAGCACATGGCCGATGTCGTAGAGCTCATCTGCTACCCCATCAAGGGATGCGCGGGCACGTCGATGAGCGATGCGCTACTCACGCCGGCGGGGCTCGCGCATGACCGCAGTTTCATGGTCATCAACGAGGACGGGGTCTACCGCACCCAGCGCCGCCATCCCCGCCTCGCCCTGATCCGCCCCACCGTCAGCGCCGACGGCAGCCGGCTCACGCTCGACTCGGCCGATACAGCGGGCCGTTGTGGCGCGGTGCACCTCGATGTCACCACGTCCGCGCCACGGCGCGGCGTCGACCTGTTCGGTGACGCCTTGGAGGGGATCGACCAGGGCGAGGAAGCCGCGGCTTGGCTCTCGGAGTTTCTCGGCACCCCCAGCCGCCTGGTCCGTGTGCCCCCGGAGCACGACCGGGTCGCCGACGGCTGGATCCCCGGCCCCTCTGGCTACGCCGACAGCAGCGCCGTGCATTTGCTGTCCCGCTCGTCCCTCACCCTTCTCAACCGGCGGATGGCGGATCGCGGCGCCCCGCCCCTGCCGATGAATCGCTTTCGCCCGAACATTGTCGTCGACAGCGGGCCCGGCCAAGGCCATGGCAGTGAAGGCGGCGACTGGGCGGCCGTGCCGCATGCCGAGGACCGCGCACGCCGCATCAGCATCGGCGGGGCTGAACTGGGCTATGCCAAGCTCGCGGGGCGCTGCGCGGTCACCCTGGTTGACCAGGAGGCTGGGGCGCGGCAGGGGCGGGAGCCGCTGCGTACGCTCGCAGGCTACCGGCGAGCGGCGAACCGGGGCGTGGTGTTCGGCGCGAAGTTCTCTGTGGTGCGGCCGGGGAAGCTGTCTGTCGGCGACGAGGTGGTCGTCCAGGAGTGGGGCGACGTTGAACTGTAAGAATCCCTCCAGACGACCGAAGCCGCCCGTCGGCCGGACGAGATCAATTCGGGGATACGGAACAGCTTCTGACCTTGTTCTTTAACCTCCGGCTGTCCTGCCCCATCGATGTCTGAGCAGTCTCATCGAAGTCTGATTGTTCTATGACACTGCACCTTGAGCGCGTGCCATCGAGGTTTGAGTGGTGCAGGCCGCTCGCTGAGACTCCATGATCCTGACAGCCCTGCGGTTCTCGAAGGGAATGTGGCCGAGGACGTCGAGGACGGCTTCTCAGCTCTGTCTCAGGGGCAGAAGCGGCTACCGTGGCCGTGCCACACGAAGGAGGCCCAACATGACGATCCAGCGGATGGACAACGTCCTCATCGTCGTCGACGACCTTGAGGCTGTCATTGCATTCTTCGTCGAACTCGGCATGGAGCTCGAGGGTAAGGGGCCACTCGAATGGCGCGGGGCGGAGCGTGTCATCGGGCTCGATGACGTCCGGCAGGACATCGCCATGCTGCGGGTCCCGGACGGCCACGGGCGAGTAGAGCTGGCGAAGTTCCACAGGCCGAAGGCCATCACCCCCGAGCCGAAAGACGCGCCGGCGAACACGCTCGGCCTTCGTCGCATCATGTTTGCCGTCGACGACATCGAGGACGTCGTTGCCCGCCTGCGGGCCCACGGTGCCGAACTCGTCGGCGAGATCGTGCAGTACGAGAACATCTATCGGCTCTGCTACGTCCGCGGCCCCGAGGGCATCGTCGTCGGACTCGCCGAGCAGCTCAGCTGAAGCCCTCCGACGGGGCCGTGCACCCACAGGGCAGGCGGGCCCGGCCCCGCCTCGGCTGACTTGCGGCTTCGACACATGTCGGCACGGCCTAGAGGGTGCTCTTGAATCAGGGCTTGACGGGCTTGCACCGCATATCCGACCTGTAAGGTCGACACGCATGACAGCAGAGTCACCGGCGCAGACTGTGCAACGCTTGTTCCCGCTGCTCGCCGAGGGGAAGAGTGCGGAGGCGGCGGCGCTGTTCGCCGACTCGGTGTCGTTCTCAATCCCGCACCCGCCGGGCATTCCGTGGGTACCGGAGGTCGACTCGGCGGAGGGCATGCGGACGTTCTTCGAGCTGCTGCAGATCCATGTGCAAGCCAAGGAGTTCGACCTCCGCCAGGTCATCGCCGAGGGCGACGATGTGGTGCTCATCGGGCGCATGGTCTCCGAGGTCAAGAAGACGGGCCGGGACATCGACACCGCGTTCGCCCTGCACACCACGGTCCGGGACGGGCGGATCACCCGTTACCACCTCTACGAGGACAGCTACGCCGTTGCCAAGGCCTACTTCGGCGACTGATCGTCCGGCGGGCTCGCTCAGCTTGTCTTTCAACCTCTGGCCTCGAACGTCGCATCGCACGCGCTCGCTCGTCCGGGGACTCGCCGGGCAGGCGGACGGCCTTCGCATGATCAGGCGTTCCGCCACGGAACCACGTTCATACGAAGGCCGCAGAGGTGAGTTTGCTGCACCACGATGCCCGGCGGGACGCGTTCGACTTCGCCTCACACTTCCGGGACGACTTCTACTCGTGCCTGACCCGGCGCGGTGACACGCTGTTCGAGCTGACCGACGCGTTGCTGTGCGCGGACGGCCCGGTGACCACGCCGGTGGACCTCACACTGACGGCCGAGCACCGGCGCGGGCACGGCGCGATATACGACGCGCTGAACAGCGGCAACGTCGATGTGCCGCGACTGCGGCAGGTATTGGCCGGGCTGCCGCAGCCCGAGGCCGCCGACGGGCGTCTGGTCCTGGCGGTGGACGTCACCCACTGGCTGCGGCCGGACGCTCCGTGCAGTGCCGACCGCTTGTTCTGCCACGTCTACGGCCGCAGCGGACGCTCGTCGGACCAATTCGTCCCTGGCTGGCCCTACTCGTTCGTTGCCGCGTTGGAGTCGGGCCGGACCTCGTGGTGCCAGATCCTGGACGCGCTGCGGCTGGGGCCGGCCGACGATGTCACCGAGGTCACCGCGGCCCAGGTCCGCCGGGTGGTCGAGGACCTCATCGACATGGGCCGTTGGCACGTGGGTGACCGCGACATCCTGGTCGTCTTCGATGCCGGCTACGACGCTCCGCGCATGGCCTACCTCTGGAAGGACTGCCGGTGGAGGTCCTCGGACGGATGCGCACGGACCGCGTGATGCGCAAGCCCGTCCCGGTTCCCTGGATCTCACCGCCACAGGGCGGGCGCCCGCCGAAGCACGGCAAGGAGTTCCGCTTCGCCAAGCCCGACACCTGGGGCCAGCCTGATGCCGCGACCGTGCAGGTCACCGACCGCTATGGCACCGCTCGCGCGATGGCCTGGGATCACATTCACCCCCGGCTGACCACCCGCTCCGCGTGGATCGACCACACCGGCGAACTCCCTGTCATCGAGGGCACGTTGATCCGCCTGGAGGTCGACCGCCTGCCCGGCGGCCACGATCCGCTCCCCGTCTGGCTGTGGTCGTCAGCCACCGGCCTGTCGGGCGAGGGCGTCGACCTGCGCTGGCAGGCGTTCCTGCGCAGATTCGACCTGGAGCACACCTTCCGGATGATCAAGCAGACGCTCGGCTGGACCCGCCCGAAGCTCCGCACCCCCGAGGCGGCGGACCGGTGGACATGGCTGGTCATCGCCGCCCACACCCAACTCCGCCTCGCCCGGCCGCTGGCCGCGGACCTCCGCCGCCCCTGGGAGAAGCCGGCCGAGCCCGGCCGACTCACCCCCGCCCGAGTCCGCCGGGGGTTCAGGAACCTCCGCCCCAACTTGCCCTGCCCGGCCCGTGCGCCGAAACCCAACCGGCCCGGCCCCGGATGCCCGCCCGGCTCGAAGAACCGGCACCCCGCCACCCGCTACGACGTGGGCAAAACGGTCAAGCGACCCGAGACCATCGCCGAACGTGACCAGGTCAGACCATAAAGAACAAGCTGACGCTACGCGGTGGTCGTGTCCGGGCGATCATTGAGCCATACCGGCCAGCAGCCACCGCCGTACGGGAACTTCGAGCAGTACGCGGTCCCCGCCCGGTGTGTGCGGGGCGGAGACATCCCATCCGTACTTCGCGGTGAAGGCATCCGTGATCTTCTCCGGGAACAGGCCACGGTGCAGCACCGCCTCTCCCTCGGCCACGACGGGAAGCCGGCCGTCCTCCAACGCCAGGGAGACCCGCGAGAACTTCTCGATATTGCGGACCTTGACCGAACCCGCGTCCGCGCCGATCCACCAACTGCCCCGCAAGAACACGAACCAGACCGGCGTCACATGGGGAGACCCGCCCGGACGCACGGTGCACAGCCAGACGTTCTTCTCCTGGGCCAGGCGGTCGCGAACAGCCACAGGCAGAGACACGGAATCACTCATACCCCCATCCCACCCGCACCCCTGCCAGAACGCCTCGGTCCGACGGCCCAGACGCCTCGGGCATGCGTCCTACTCCCAAGGGGGTAGGCCGTGTCCGGTCGACATGACGGTCACGTCCGCGGAGGAGGTGTACGGCTGTGGATGTGACACATCGAGGGAATCTGTAACACTCGCAGAACTACCTACCGGTGGGCCACCGCCGCACACCACGTGCGCGGACGCATCGGCCCCACCGTACGTCCCTCATGTGCCTGACGTACGCGGCTCGGGTACGGCCAGCCGGGCTCGGACCGTCTTTCCGACTTCCGGCCGCAGGAACCACCTGAGGTCGTCGGCAAGTTGGGTGACGACGAGGAGGCCCCGGCCGCCTTCGCCGTCGGGCGCGACGTCCGTCCTGGGGAACACCCGCACCGGATCCGAGACCTCGACGATCAGTCCACCGTCCTCCAACTCGGCCAGCCGCAGCCACAGTCTCGATCCGCTCGGCCTCGACCGGGCCGCGAGCATATCGGCGGCCGTTCGGCCTTGCCGTTCTGCACGTCCGAGAGGAGCTCAAGCCACTGCCCGAGCCCCTCCCTACGCACGTACGCGGACGCGCTACTCGCCGCAGAACTCCGCCTCGATCACCGCGGCCGTGTCCCCCGTCCAGTCGCCGTTGAAGTTGAAGGCGAGGGAGTGGCGGCCGTCCGCCGTCGTGACCGCATCCGTGAGCGAACCGATGATTTGGCCGCCGTGGCCCCAGACCGTGACGCCACAGCTCAGCTTGCGTTCGATGAGGCCGAGGCCGTAGCCGGCACCGGGGACCTCGTCAACCTTGACGGTCGTCTTCATCGCGGTGAGCTGGGCCTTGGGCAGCAGCTTGCCGCGCAGCAGGGCCGAGTAGAAACGGTTCAGGTCGCCGGAGTCGGAGATCATGTCGCCCGAGCCGCCGGAGAGCGTGGGATTCAGTTCCGTGACGTCATACGTCGGGCCGGTCGTGGACGCGGCGAGCTTCGAGTACGCCCGGCTGCTGGGCTGCGGCACCTTCGGGTACGTACCGGGCACGGAGGTGGCGTGCAGGCCCAGCGGTTCGATGATGCGGTGGCGTATCTCGTCCCCGTACGAGTTGCCCGTGGCGCTCTCGATCACCATCGCCGCCAGGGAGTAGTTGGTGTTCGAGTAGTTCCAGGACGCGCCGGGCGCGGACTCCGGCTTGTGGGACATGGCGTACTTCACGAGTTGCCCGAGGGTCGCCGTGTCGTAGCGGTTCTTGAAGAAGCCGTCCTTGGTGCCGTACTTCCGGCCGAACTCCTCGGCCGCCAAGTAGTCGAAGATGCCGCTCGTGTGGTTGAGGAGCTGACGGAGGGTGATGCGCCTGCCGTCGTGACCGTTCCCGCGGACAACGCCGGGCAGCCTCTTGTCGACCTTGTCATCGAGCGAGAGCCTCCCCTCCGCCTCCAGCTGCAGCAGCACCGTGGACACGAAGGTCTTGGTGAGGCTGCCGACGCGATACCGGTCGTGCGCGGAACGCGCCTGCCCCGTCTTGAGGTTCCCGACGCCCGAAGTGCCCTTCCAGACCCCGTACTTGTCCTTCACCTGTCCGGCAACACCGGGAACCCCGTCCTGCACGGCGGCGTCCATCGCTTCCTGGGTCGCGCTGTGGTCTCTGGTGGTCGGGGTGGGGGCGGCCACGGCGGATGCGGTGAGCGACGCCGCGGTGAGCGCGACAGCCCCCACCAGTCCGATACGCAGCGTGCGGGATGCGGTCATGTGTTGGTACGTCCCTTCCGTCGAAGGTGGTCGACGGAAGGGAAACCGTGGCGGGGTGGAAGGTTGCCTGCCCTTGTACCGGTTGGGCGCTTTTGAGCCCTGCCGAGGAACTAGCCCTTTTTCAGGACGAGTTCCGTGTTCCGGTCCCCCGGATCGCCCGAGAGGGTCGAGCGGGAGCCGGGGGCGTTGAAGGACAGCTCGCGGTAGAGGGCCGCGAGGCCCGTCTGGGAGAGGTCGGCGAAGTCCGTGCGGTGGGGGGCCGCGGATTCGATGAGCGTGGTGAAGAGGGAGATCGTGCCGTCGTGGTTGTCGACTACCTCGATGACGCGGGCCAGTTGGGGGAAGTCGATGTGGGAGGCCGTGGAGATCTCCCAGAAGGAGCGGTTGTCGGGACCGGGGTGCGGGGTGATGTTGTTCTTGTGGCTGTGGCCGTTCACCCAGGCCAGGGTGGAGCGGTAGCTGCCGAGGAGGGCGAGGACCTCGTCGCCGCCGTAGCGGCGCTCGCCGGGGTGGTTCGGGTCCTCGCGGAGGTTGCGCATCGTCTTACTGGTGTGGTGGCTGAAGACGATGACGTGTTCCTTGTTGCGCTCGGCCGTCTTCAACGTGCGCTCCAGCCAGCGCAGTTGGGCCGTGCCCAGCGAGCCCTCGTAGTGCCCGCCGGAGTTGGTGCTGTCGAGGCTGACGCCGAGCAGGTCGTCCGCGATCCGGAAGGTGTAGTACTGGGTCTTCGCGGCGAGGTTCGCCTGCGAGTAGCCGTGCCCGACAGGGCCGGGGCCGGTGTGCGAGGGGTCGAGGTGCGCCTGGAGGTACTCGGCGGAGGTGAAGGGCGCGCGCCCCTCGTCCGGGGTGACCGAACGCATCTTCCGCGCCTGCGACTTGAGCATGTCCTTGAGGACCGTGCCCTTGGGGTCGCCGCCCTTCCTGAGGTTCTTCCAGATGGTGGCGCCCACCGTCTCGTCCAGCGTCATCAGCTTCTTGCCGCCGACGGCCAACTCGGTGAGGAAGGGGTCGCCGGGCGCGAAGCAGCCGCCGGGCAGGGAGTCGTGGTTGCCCACCGTGGAGTACCAGGGCAGGTTGAGGCCGGGGCTCTGCAGTTCGCGTACGGCGGCGGCGAGGAAGCCGTCGATCTGCGGGAAGCCGAGTTGCTTGTCGCCGTCGCGGACGTTCGCGTCGGGCTGCCAGTACAGCTTGATGCCGCTGTTCTGAACACCCTCGTAGGACTTCGGGTCACCGGAGTTGGGGGTGATACGGCCGCCGCTCATCACCTTCAGGAACCAGTCCAGCTCCGTCTTGGTGTTGTTGTCGGTGTTGTCGCCGGTGGTCATCACGAAGTGCAGCGGGGAACCGGTGACGGGGGCGCCGCGCAGCGCGTTGACCCGCTCGACGAGCGAGACCGCGCCGGCCACCGACAGCGACTCCTGCGGACGCCAGGCGTTGGCGGCCTGGGCGCGCAGATACTCGTACCGCAGCGGGTGCTGCACGTCGACCACGTGCAGGTCGGTGAACTGCACGAACGCGGCGAGCGCGGTGCGGCGTTCACCGCGGCCCGCCTTGGGCGCGGCCAGGTCGCCGCGGACGACGCGCTGCCAGGCGGGGCCATCGCCGAGCCGCCGGAAGCCGGAGGAGTTGAGCGGGGCCGCGGCCGAGCCGAGGGTGGTGCCGCGGGTGTACGGCATGAGGGGCGCAGGGGGTGCCTGGCGGGACATGGCGATGGCCGCCTGCCCTTCGTCGGCGACGGCGGGGACGGTGCTCCCGCCGCTGTCCGGGCGGAGTGCGAAGCCGATACCCGCGGAGAGCGACACCGCCCCGGTTGCGGCCAGGAAGGCGCGGCGGTCACGAACGGATGTGGCGACAGAGCGTATGCGCGACATGGCGCGGTCTCCCCGAGTGCGAACGCGTCAGCAGTGGTCGCGGGCGGTTCGCTGACGCGAACTACCCGCTCACACTGGATCGTTGGCACCGGGAGTGACCTGCGCGTTAACTGAGCGGCAACGGGCAACACCGATCACCGTACGTGGATCTTGGTCACTCTCCGCGTCCATCGACCCCTCGTCGGACTGAGGGGAGGCGGTCACTCCACGTTCATCTTCCTGGGTACGGAAGCTATTTCTCAGGGTATGGGTCGCCCTGCGGCAAGGGGGCGCGACTCGAAAGCCTTGCGCATTTCAGACGCGTCCCCTTATGACGCCCTATCAGCTCCATGGCGCATGGCGGGATTACGCCAGCTTTCTCTCGCGTACCTGTCAACTCTCCCCAAACATGCATCTCTTGCGTAAAGCTGAGCGGTCATCCGGGTTCACATACCGGACTCATGCTCGTCCTTACCTAACAGGGATGCTGATGACCCCCACTCCCGAGCCTCAGCGCACTCCGATCAGAGGCGCGAGACACGTGGCCAGAATTGCCGTGGCCGCGGGCCTGGTGGCCGCCCTCTCCGCGACGGGGCCGATACCCATGGCCTTCTCCGCGGACGATCCGGCCGCCCGTGCGGCAACCGACCCGGCCCTCAAGTCCGCCGACGACAAGCTCGGTTCGGCCGATGCCGACCTGCTTGCCGAGGCCCAGGCCGACGGTGCGAAGAACGTCACGATGATGATCGCCACCGCACCCGGTGAGACCGAGAAGGTCGCCGACCAGCTGGACGCGGTCAAGGGCGGCTCCGTGGGCCGCACCTACGACAAGCTCGGCTACGTCCGCGCCACCGTGCCCACGGCCAGGGCCGAGGCCGCCGTCGACGCCGCCGCCAAGCTCTCCTCCGTGCACGGCATCGACCTGCGCCACGAGATCATCCGTGAGGACCCGACTCCGGGCGCCGACGGGGCCAAGGGCGCCAAGGCCGAGGCCGCGGCGAAGAGTTACCCGGCTCCGGACAAGAACACCCCGGCGGAGAACCCGTACAACCCGTCCTTCGAGACGGGCGCCGTCGACTTCGTGAAGAAGAACCCGAAGGCGGACGGCCGCGGCATCACCATCGGCATCCTCGACTCCGGCGTGGACCTCGCTCACCCGGCGCTGCAGAAGACCACCACCGGTGAGCGGAAGATCGTCGACTGGGTGACCTCGACCGACCCGATCATCGACGGCGACGGCAGCTGGCGCCTGATGACGAACTCCGTCTCCGGGCCCACCTTCACCTTCAACGGGCAGACGTGGACGGCGCCTTCGGGCTCGTACAAGATCAACCTGTTCCGGGAGTCCATCACGGCGGGCGGTGACGCCGCGGGTGACGTGAACCGCGACGGCGACAAGACCGACACCTGGGGCGTCCTGTACGACGCGGCCGGCACGGTCACCGTCGATGTGAACGGCAACAACGACTTCACCGACGACACCGCGATGAAGCCGTACAAGGACGGCTACCAGATCGGTTACTTCGGCACCGACGACCCGTCGACCGCCGTCGCCGAGCGGCAGCCGTTCGTCGTCGAGATCCGCAAGGACGTGCCGACCGACCCGCTGGGCGGTGACTGGGTCGGCAAAAAGGCCGACTTCGTCAACATCGGCCTCATAGCGAGCGAGCACGGCACGCACGTCGCCGGTATCACCGCGGCGAAGGGCCTGTTCGGCGGCAAGATGAACGGCGCCGCCCCGGGTGCGAAGATCGTCTCGTCCCGTGCCTGCGAGTTCGGGCCCGGCTGCACCAACGTCGCGATCGCCGAGGGCATGATCGACCTCGTGACGAAGCGCGGCGTCGACATCGTCAACATGTCGATCGGCGGCCTGCCCGCCCTGAACGACGGCAACAACGCGCGCGCCGAGCTCTACACGCGTCTGATCGACGAGTACGGCGTCCAGCTGGTGATCTCCGCGGGCAACTCCGGCCCCGGCGCCAACACCATCGGCGACCCCGGCCTCGCCGACAAGGTCATCTCGGTCGGTGCGGCCATCTCCAAGGAGACCTGGGCGTCCAACTACGGCTCGGCTGTGGAGAAGAAGTACGCCATGTTCCCCTTCTCCTCCCGCGGCCCGCGTGAGGACGGCGGCTTCACCCCGACCCTGGTCGCGCCCGGCGCCGCGGTCAACACCGCGCAGACCTGGCTGCCCGGCTTCATAGCCCCCGAGGCGGGCTACACGCTGCCGCCCGGCTACCAGATGCTCAACGGCACCTCGATGTCCTCCCCGCAGGCGACCGGCGCCTCGGCGCTGCTGCTGTCCGCCGCGAAGGAGAAGGGCGTCGACCTGACGCCCGCGAAGCTGCGCACCGCGCTGACGTCGACCGCCGACCACATCAGCGGTGTCCAGGCGTACGCCGAGGGCGTGGGCCGGATGAACATCGTCGACGCGTGGAAGTCCATCCAGAAGGGCGCCACGGCGCACGAGTACACGGTCAAGGCCCCGGTCGACACCGCCCTCGACCAGGCGCTCAAGACCCCGGGCTTCGGCACCGGCCTCTACGACCGTGAGAGCGGGCTCAAGGCCGGCCAGAAGAAGACGTACGACATCACGATCACCCGTACGTCCGGCCCGGACCGCGCGCTGCGGCACGAGCTGCACCTGGAGAACAACAGCGGCAAGACGTTCCGCATCGAGAGCTCCGACGAGGTGTCGCTCCCGCTGAACAAGCCGGTGACCGTGAAGGTCTCCGCGAAGCCGTCCTCGGCCGGGATCAAGAGCGCGATCCTCGAGGTCGACGACCCGCGCACCGAGGGCATCGACCACCAGATCATGTCGACGGTCGTGGTCTCGGCCCCGCTGAAGTACTCCTACTCCGCGTCGGGCTCGGTGCAGCGCAACAGCAACGACTCGTACTTCGTGACCGTCCCCGAGGGCGCGAAGACGCTCGAGGTCCGGATGAGCGGGCTGAAGGACAAGAGCCAGACCCGGTTCCTCTCCATCCAGCCGTACGGCCTCGGGCTCGACCCGTCGGCCTCGCTGGACTGTTACCACAACTTCACCAGCCCGGACAGCAAGCCCTGCCGCCCCGACGTGCGCTCGTACGCCGATCCGCAGCCGGGTGTCTGGGAGATCGAGGTCGAGTCGCGTCGTACGTCGCCGATGCTCGACAACCCGTACAAGCTGGACATCGCTGTCCTGGGCGCGACCTTCGACCCGGAGCTCGTGACCATCCCCGAGGCCAAGGTCGGCACCCCGGCCGATGCCTCCTGGAAGGTGACGAACACGCTGGAGCCGGTCGAGGGCAAGCTCGCGGGCGGTCCGCTCGGCTCCGCCAAGAACGAGCGGCCGACCATCGCTGAGGGCGCCGCCCAGACCAGCACGGTGGAGGTGCCCGCGGGCGCCGAGTCGCTGAACGTGACCATCGGCAAGACGTCGGTCGCGAACGCCGACCTCGACCTGTACGTGTACGACGCTGCCGGCAACCAGGTGGGCATCGCGGCCGACGCCGACTCGGAGGAGTCGGTGACGATCGCCAAGCCCGCCGCCGGTACGTACACCGTGGAGATCCAGGGCTACGCGGTCCCGGGCGGCACCACGGAGTACGACTACCGTGACGTGTTCTTCTCGGCCGCGCTCGGCACGATCGAGGCCGACGACACGCAGGTGTCGCTCGGCACCGGCGACTCGGCTACGTTCTCCGGCTCGATCGTCGCGGCTGCCGCGGCGCCCGAGGGCCGCGAGTTCTTCGGCCAGGTGCAGCTCGTGAACGCGCGCGGTACGGCCGCGGGGACGGGCAGCGTGCTGATCGAGAAGGTCACGCCGTAGTTCTCCGGTTCTGTACGACTGTGGGCGGGCGTCCGGTGTGTAACCGGGCGCCCGCCCCTTTTGCCGCCCTCAGTCACTCCTCCGGGGGCGGGCACTTCAGCCCATGTGCGCCAGGCAGCGCGTCGACGAGCCCATCGCGGTCTTCGGCGGCCTCGGGGCCGACCTTCCATTCCTGCGGCTCCTGCGTGTGGAGCGGCACCCGTACCAGGGCGTCGACACCCACCTTCAGGTCCGCCCGCGCGCTGCCGTACAGGTTGACGGCGATGGTCGGCTGTTCGGCCACCGTCCGCTCGGGCCGGAAGTAGCGCTTCACCTCCAGTACGACCCGTACGTCTCCGTCGTCCCGAGGCGTGACGCTCAGTACGGTCCCCTCGACGAGGACCTTCGAGCAGGCGATGTGCATCTCGGGTGAGAACGGTTTCTCGCCCGAGTCCGCGGCCGTGTCGTCGCCGCTACCGCTTTCGGCCCGGCTGGCGGCGGAGTCGGAGCCTGCCTCGGCCCCGCCACCACTTTGGACGCCGAGCCATACGAGCCCGCCGAGCAGCGTGGTGCCCAGGGCGACCACGAGGGCGCCCAGGGCGAGGCCGGCGTAGCGCCGGGGCTGCCATGATCGCGCGGCGCGTTTGGGCGGCTTCGCCGTCCTGGCCGGCGCGGGATCCGCCTGGGACCGCTCGCTCTCCGCGGCCAGCGCCTCCCCCATGAACAGCAACTGTTCCCGCAGCTCCGCCACGTCCGCCATCGCCGACCGGTGCTCCGCCATGAACTCCGGGTCGTCCAGGGCCTCTTGGGGCAGCGGTTCATCGGTGATCGCGGCCAGCAGCGCGTCGGTTCGCGCATCGCCCTCGCCCTCGTACTCAGCCACGTCACACCACCTCGTCCTCGTGCAGGCGGGCGCGCAGGGCGCGGACCGCCGTGTGCAGCCTGCTCTTGACCGTGCCCTCCGGGATGCCGAGCTCCTCGGCGATCCCGCGGACCGGCAGATCGGCGTAGAAGCGCAGGACGAGGATCTGCCGCTGGGACTCGGGCAGCTCGTCAAGGCCCTGGGCCACGGCGAGCGAGAGCACCTTCGTGTCGTCGCCCGAGGCGTCCACGGGTTCCAACTGCCGCAGCGAGGCGAGGCGTTCCCCGATACGTTCCTGGCGGCGCCTGGCCCGGTGCCAGTCCATCGCCAGGTTCGACGCCACGACCGCCGCCCACGCCGACACGTCGCGCGGTGCCTCCGCCCCGCTCGCGGCCCGCTCCAGGAGCCGCAGCCGGACCTGCTGCACCCCGTCCGGCAGGTCCGCCTGCGGTACGCCGCCGAGCGCGAGCACCGCACGCACCCGGCGTTCCTGGGCCGCGTCCAGCGGATCGTCCGCCGGAGCGTCGCCCCCCTGGCCGCGGCGGCTTTTTCTGCGCAGCACAGCCACCCCTCCCCTCGCCCTGCCTCTACGACGCCGGTGCGGGCCAAAACGTTCGGCCGAGACGTACGTCACGTCGTGCGGGCGCACACCGTCCCACTCCTCGGGCAGGAGCACAAAGGATTGGACAGCCGGGCCGGGGTGGGACGCATGATGGAACGCTGCCGCCCAGTGATGCACAGGTAAAGGGAGAGAGTCGCCGTGAAGGTAGGAATCGTCGGAGCCACCGGTCAGGTCGGCACGGTCATGCGCAGGATCCTCGTGGAGCGGGACTTTCCGGTGGAGACGCTGCGACTGTTCGCCTCGGCCCGCTCGGCCGGGTCGGTACTCGACGGTGTGACGGTGGAAGACGCTTCGACGGCGGACTACTCCGGCCTGGACATCGTGCTCTTCTCGGCGGGCGGCGCGACCTCGCGGGCGCTGGCCGAGAAGGTCGCCTCGCAGGGCCCGGTCGTGATCGACAACTCCTCCGCCTGGCGCAAGGACCCGGACGTACCCCTCGTGGTGTCCGAGGTGAACCCGCACGCGATCGTGAACCGCCCCAAGGGGATCCTCGCGAACCCGAACTGCACGACGATGGCCGCGATGCCGGTACTGAAGCCGCTGCACGAGGCGGCGGGCCTTGAGGCGCTGGTCGTCGCGACGTACCAGGCGGTGTCGGGCTCCGGCCTCGCGGGCGTGGCCGAGCTGCACGGGCAGGCCCAGAAGGTGATCGCGGACGCGGAGAAGCTGACGCACGACGGTTCGGCGGTCGACTTCCCCGAGCCGCAGGTCTACAAGCGCCCCATCGCCTTCAACGTCCTCCCCCTGGCGGGCTCGATCGTCGACGACGGCCTGAACGAGACGGACGAGGAGCAGAAGCTCCGCAACGAGTCCCGCAAGATCCTCGAGATCCCTGGGCTGAAGGTCTCCGGCACCTGCGTACGAGTCCCGGTCTTCTCCGGCCACTCCCTCCAGGTGAACGCCCGCTTCGCACGTCCGCTGTCGGTGGAACGCGCGACGGAGCTGCTGGCAGGCGCCCCCGGCGTCGCCCTGTCGGACATCCCGACCCCCCTCCAGGCCGCCGGCCAGGACCCGTCCTTCGTAGGCCGCATCCGCACGGATGAGACCGTGGAAAACGGCCTGGCCCTCTTCATCTCCAACGACAACCTCCGCAAGGGCGCTGCGCTGAACGCGGTACAGATCGCGGAGCTGGTGGCGGCAGAACTCAAGGGCTGACGCCTTCCCGTACGAGGAACGGGGCGGTCACCGTACGGTGACCGCCCCGTTCCTCGCGCTGTCTCAGCCCGTGTCCACGAATGCGAGCCAAGTTCTCGGCCCGCATCCTGGCCCGGTCAAGCCGGGCCTGGGCGGAATCCAGCTCCGGATGGCGCTCGAATGCCTCGGCACGAACCTCGCGCCAGGATCGCCCCTTCATTCTTCACCCGCGTACTCGGCGATGAGCTGCTCGTTCTCATGCTCCATGCGCAAAGTGTGCCCGTACGCTCACGGCCTGCGCACCTCAAAAAGGAAGCAGCCGTATTCGACGGCGCGGACGTGAACCAACGCCACTTCCGGATCGGCGAATGCCTCTTCGAAGGCACGGCCGAACAGCTCAGGCTTCTCCACGAGGCGACCGCCCAGGATGTGCCCCCTGGCGGAATAGCGGCGGACCGTGCGGTGGGCGCCCGTGAACGGGTAGCCGTCCAGATCCGGACCACCGCACTCCTCCACGTGGATGAAAACCGGACCCTGTTCGTCGTACGCCCCCGGGTCAGCGCCCGTTTCCGCCGCCCAGCGGCGCAGCGGGGCGTACGAGACGAGGGCGACCCGTTCCCCCGGCTCGCTGCGGCGCAGGCAGCAGCGGAGCGGGGCGCCACCCTCGTCGTCCACGAAAGGAAGCATCGGACGGCCCGCGTCGTCCATGGAGCGCAGTTCCTTCAGAGCGGCCGGTTCGATGGGACGTGCGTGATAGCTGGTCATGCAGTCCAGGCTGACCCCCACCCCGCCAGGGCACCGGCGGGAAACGGACATCGCCTTACACACAGCTCCCGTGGAAGGATGACCGAACCGACACATAACGAGGAGATGACCGAGTGCCTGGCACAAACCTGACCCGTGAAGAGGCGCAGCAGCGGGCGAAGCTGCTCACCGTTGACTCGTACGAGATCGATCTCGACCTCTCCGGCGCGCAGGAGGGAGGCACCTTCCGGTCCGTGACCACGGTGCGCTTCGACTCGGTCGAGAACGGCGCGCAGTCCTTCATCGATCTGGTGGCCCCGACCGTCCACGAGGTCATCCTCAACGGCGACCACCTCGATGCGGACGAGCTCTTCAAGGACTCGCGTATCGCACTCCCGGGCATCCTGGAGGGCCGCAACGTCCTGCGGGTCGTCGCCGACTGCGCGTACACCAACACCGGTGAGGGACTGCACCGGTTCGTCGACCCCGTCGACCAACAGGCCTACCTCTACACGCAGTTCGAGGTCCCGGACGCCCGCCGTGTGTTCGCGTCCTTCGAGCAGCCCGATCTGAAGGCCACCTTCCAGTTCACCGTGAAGGCGCCCACTGGCTGGACCGTCATCTCCAACTCGCCGACGCCCGAGCCCAAGGACGACACCTGGGTCTTCGAGCCGACGCCGAGGATCTCCACGTACATCACCGCGCTCGTCGTCGGCCCGTACCACAGCGTCCACAGCGTGTACGAGAAGGACGGGCAGTCCGTCCCGCTCGGCATCTACTGCCGTCCCTCCCTCGCCGAGTACCTGGACTCGGACGCGATCTTCGAGGTCACACGGCAGGGCTTCGACTGGTTCCAGGAGAAGTTCGACTACGCGTACCCGTTCAAGAAGTACGACCAGCTCTTCGTGCCGGAGTTCAACGCGGGCGCGATGGAGAACGCGGGCGCGGTCACCCTCCGTGACCAGTACGTCTTCCGGTCGAAGGTGACGGACGCGGCGTACGAGATGCGCGCCTCGACGATCCTGCACGAGCTGGCGCACATGTGGTTCGGCGACCTCGTGACCATGGAGTGGTGGAACGACCTGTGGCTGAACGAGTCGTTCGCCACCTACGCCGAGGCCGCCTGCCAGGCGTACTCCCCCGACAGCCGGTGGCCGCACTCGTGGACCACCTTCGCGAACCAGATGAAGACCTGGGCGTACCGCCAGGACCAGCTCCCGTCCACGCACCCGATCATGGCGGAGATCCGCGACCTGGACGACGTCCTCGTCAACTTCGACGGCATCACGTACGCGAAGGGCGCGAGCGTACTGAAGCAGCTCGTCGCGTACGTCGGCATGGACGAGTTCTTCCGTGGTGTGCAGGCGTACTTCAAGACGCACGCGTACGGGAACACGCGGCTGTCCGACCTCCTCGGCGCGCTGGAGGAGACCAGCGGGCGTGACCTGGGGAACTGGTCCGAGAAGTGGCTCCAGACCGCCGGTATCAACATCCTCCGTCCCGAGTTCGAGACCGACGCGAACGGCGTCATCACCTCCTTCGCCATCCGCCAGGAGGCCCCGGCGCTGCCCGCCGGCGCGAAGGGCGAGCCGACGCTCCGTCCGCACCGCATCGCCATCGGCTTCTACGACCTCGACGACGACAGCGGCAAGTTGCTGCGCGAGGACGAGAACGGCCGCATCGAGCTGGACGTCGACGGTGAACTGACCGCCGTCCCCGAGCTGGTGGGCAGGCGCCGCCCGGCCGTCGTACTCCTCAACGACGACGACCTCTCGTACGCGAAGGTCCGCCTCGACGAGCAGTCGCTGGCCTTCGTCACGGAGCACCTGGGCGACTTCGAGGCGTCCCTCCCCCGCGCCCTGTGCTGGGCCTCGGCCTGGGACATGACGCGCGACGCGGAGCTCGCCACCCGCGACTACCTGTCGCTCGTCCTGTCCGGCATCGGCAAGGAGTCCGACATCGGCGTGGTGCAGTCGCTGCACCGCCAGGTGAAGCTGGCCCTCGATCTGTACGCGGATCCGGCCTGGCGCGAGACTGGCCTGACCCGCTGGACCGTGGCCGCGCTGGAGCACCTGCGCGCGGCCGAGCCGGGCGGCGACCACCAGCTGGCCTGGGCGCGCGCCTTCGCGGCGACGGCCCGTACGCCGGAGCAGCTGGACCTCCTGGAGGGGCTGCTCACCGGCAGCGAGACCATCGAGGGGCTGGCCGTGGACACCGAGCTGCGCTGGACGTTCGTGCACCGGCTGGCGGCGGTGGGCCGGTTCGACGAGGCGGAGATCACCGCCGAGTACGAGCGGGACAAGACGGCCGCCGGTGAGCGCCACGCGGCGACCGCGCGGGCCGCCCGGCCGACCGAGGCGGCGAAGGCGGAGGCCTGGGCCTCGGTCGTCGAGTCCGACAAGCTGCCGAACGCCGTGCAGGAAGCGGTGATCAGCGGCTTCGTCCAGACCGACCAGCGGGAACTGCTCGCCCCGTACACGGAGAAGTTCTTCGCGGCGGTCAAGGACGTCTGGGAGTCCCGCTCCCACGAGATGGCCCAGCAGATCGCGGTCGGCCTCTACCCGGCCGTGCAGGTCTCCCAGGACACCCTGGAGAAGACGGACGCGTGGCTCGCCTCCGCCGAGCCCAACGCGGCGCTGCGGCGGCTGATCTCGGAGTCCCGCTCGGGCGTGGAGCGTGCGCTGAAAGCGCAGGCGGCGGACGCGGCTGCTGACTCGAAGGGGTAGTCCGTACGTGGATGGGGGCGCCCGGTGTCGTACCGGGCGCCCCCTTCACGTGTCCCGGCTCTTGTCACGTGTCCAGGAGCTGCTGTGCCAGTCGGCGCATGGTGCGGGTGTGCAGCGCGGTCTGGCGGTGGACCGGCACCCAGCGGGCGTCGAAGGTGGCGTCCAGCTCGCGGCTCCAGTCGCTCACCAGGGCATCGAGGGCGGCGAGTTCGTGCGTACCTTCGGGCGTACTGGAGACTCCGGTCGTCCCCTCGCCGAAGGCACCCCGCATCATCGCCGCCGCGCGCAGCGGGATACGGCGGGCCGCGATGCCGAGGGAGACGGAGTTGCCGACGGTGGTGGCGAGTTCGGCGTCGCCCAGGCCCCGGGCGTCATGCGTGGTCCAGGTGTCGACCACGCCGGGGCCGATGTCCATGAGTTCGCGGGCGGCCGTGTAGAACGGCAGCCGGGCGGGGTCCCGGGGCGGCCGGTCGGCCAACGGGCCGAGTACTTCCTCCAGTTGCTTGGAACGGCTGAGCAGGAGTTCCGAGGCACCGTCGATCTCCCGTCCGGGGTCGGCGACACGGCTCGGGTCGCTCACGGCCGCCACGCTCCACAGGGGCGCCTCGACGACGGCCGACACGGTGCCGTGCCGCATCGCGTACGTCCAGGTGGAGCGGGAGGTGTAGCCGGACGGGTCGCGCTCGTCGTCGGCCGGGCTGCCGTCCGGCAGAACGAGCACGCCGGGGCTGTCGACGAACCAGCCCATACCGTCGAACGGCCGGTATTCCAGGGGTATTTGGAGCTCCGCCGCGACAGTGCGGAAGGCGCGTGGCGCGCCGGGCACAGGGCGGGTGAGTTGCAGGAACGATCCGCCTGCTTCGACCCCGTGCAGCGAGAACTGCACGACGGGACGCAGCTCGTCGAGGAGCCGGGTGAGCGCACGGGACTCCGGAAGGGGCGGACGCGGATCGGCCTCGACGGGCGGGAACTCCGGCTGCCCGGCGAAAGCGGGCCGGTAGAAGCCCCGGTAGTACTCCTCCAGCGTGGGCCGCTCGGCGAACCGGCGCTCGGCGAGGGCGGCACCGTCCGGATCCAGGCAGAGCAGGAAGTGCCAGGTGCAGCCCCACTCTTCGAGGACACGGGGGTCGCGTACGAACTCCTCGGCGAGGGCAAGCGCGGACACCCCGCCCACGGGCTCATTGGCATGCGCCCCGGCCACCGTGAGCACCTGCCGCTCACCACGCCCGACGGACAGCACCCAGAGCGGCCGCCCGTCCCGCGAGTCCCCGACACTCCGCATCCGCACCACCCCGGGCCGAGCCACCACCATCGCCCGCGCCGTCCGCGTCAGCTCGTCGACAGTGAGGATCACGCCCCCAACTCCTCACTTCCGCACGGGTGTCGAGCGTTCATGACGGCCACCACGGCCCGAGGCCCACCGCCTCGTCAAGGCTCAAGGTGCCGGGTCAGGGAGTCAAGGGCGCGGTGCGGGGGAGCGGAGGGGGCGTTGGGGCTGGTGCGACGGAGGCCCTCGGTCGCCAGGGCAGCCGAGGGCAGCGGTGACAGGGTCAGTAGATTAGTTCCAAACTACTTTCGGGCAAGCTACTTCTCGTCAAGTTACTTTCTTGCGAGCGACCGACCCGGCACGGATACTCGCCCCCATGAGCAGCACGCCCAAGACCCCCCGGGACGCCGTCGACGCGATCATCGACCAGTGGGCCGCCGTACGGCCCGATCTCGACACGACCGCGATGGAGGTGTTCGGCCGCGTCTACCGGCTCTCGCGGACGATGGGCGACCAGATGGACAAGGCGTACGCCCGGTTCGGGGTCTCGCGTGGCGAGTTCGACGTACTCGCCGCGCTCCGGCGGTCCGGCGCCCCGTACACCCTCTCGCCCCGTCGGCTCTCGGACACGCTGATGCTGACCACCGGAGGCATGACGGGGCGGCTCGACAAGCTGGAACGGGCCGGCCTGCTCCGCAGATCCCCCGACCCCCACGACCGCCGGGCCCTCCACGTCACCCTCACGAACAAGGGCCTGGCGATGGTCGACGACGCGGTCGAGGCCGGGCTCGCCCTCCAGACGGAGGCGCTGTCGGCGCTCGACGAGGAACAGGTCGGCCAACTGGCCGACCTGTTGCGTCAGTTGCTCGCGGGCACGGTCAGCCCACGGCCTTAGCCAGCGCCGCTTCGACCTCCCCCGCGTCCGCGGAGTCCGCCGCCCAGGCCGCGTAACCGTCGGGACGGACCAGTAGCGTCGTACGCCGGTCGCTCGCCCAACTCGCCACCGTGAGGCGGTCTTTGCGGGCGTTGACGTCGGCGAGGGTGGCGTCGGCGGGAGTGACGAGTACGAACCTGCCGCCGCGCAGGGCCTCATACAGGCGGCCGTTGCGCAGGGCCACGTCCGGGACGCGCCGGCCGACCAGCGGGTGGGCGCCGCGTGGAGCGGCGTACTTGAAGCCGATCCCGGTGATCTCGCCGAGCATCCGCGTGCGCGCCGGACGGACGTGGTTCAGGAACGTGGTGACCAGAGCGCGGGCCGCGAGCGTCCACGGCCGCTTGGCCATCGCGAGCCGTACGATCCCGCCGCTGCTGCGGAGGACCGCCTTGCCGATGGGGTGGCGTTCGGCCTGGTAGGTGTCCAACAGGTCCGCGGGGCCGTGCCCGTTGAGCGTCGCCGCCAGCTTCCAGCTCAGGTTCGCGGCGTCCTGGAGGCCGGTGTTCATGCCCATGCCGCCGGCCGGGGTGTGGACGTGCGCGGCGTCCCCGGCGAGGAACACGCGGCCCACGCGATACGCCGGCGCCTGCCGCTCGTCGCTGTGGAACCGGGACATCCAGCGGGCGTCGTGCATGCCGTAGTCGCGGCCGAGGGCGAGCCGGGTGATCTCCTTGACCTCGTCGAGGTCGAGGGGTGCACTGTCGGGGACGTTGCGGCCGCGGTGCCAGCCGATCATGCGGTAGTAGCCGTCGCCGAAGGGCGCGAGGAAGGCGAAGGCGTCGCCGACGGCGTTGACGGTGAGGATCGTCTCGGGTTCCTCGGCGAGCTTGACGTCGGCGAGGACCACGGAACGGATCACCGAGCGGCCGGGGAAGGGCAGCCCGATCGATTCGCGTACGGCACTGCGCATCCCGTCCGTCCCGACGACGTACGCGGCCCGCAGCTCATCCGCTTCCCCGCTGGGCCCGCGCACGCGGAGCGTCACGCCGTGCGCGTCCTGGACGAGCCCCGTCACCTCGGTCTCGTACGCGAACCGCACCCCCGCCTCGACCGCCCGCCGCTCCAGCGCCGCCTCCATCTCGTACTGCGGGAGAACGAGCAGGTGGTTGAAGCGGGAGGGGAGCGTGCCGAGATCGATGGCGAGCCGGCCGAAGAGCCGGATCCGGTCGAGGGGCTGCCCCTTGGCCTCCAAATCGTCGGCGAGACTCCGCGAAAGAGGTTCGCGCGAAGCGCGTCCGTTGAGGGCGGTGGTGGGAGACGGGCGGGCATCCAGCAGTTCCAGGGTGCGGGCGTGCACGGCGAAGGCGCGGGAGAGGTTGCTGATCTCGTGCGACCGCTTTTCGACGAGGGTCACGGGGATGCCGGACGTGGCGAGGTCACCGGCCAGCAGCAGCCCGGTGGGGCCGGAGCCGACGACGATGACGTTGCGGGGGGCGGCGGGTCGGGTGGTGCCGTTCGTGTCGGTCTTGGTGTTGGTGCTGGTCTTGGTGTTCATGGTGTTCATGGCGGCCTCCTGATGCCTACGCGTGTTGGTCAAGGTGCGCTGGTCAACGTGCGTTGGCCAACACCTCAGGGCCAACGCTTGTTGGCCAACGCTCGTTTGCCAACATAGGGTGACCCCACTGGACTGTCAACACGTGTTGGCCTACGTTTGTTGGCATGGCTGACATCGACTCCCCCGCCTCCTCCACCTCCGCGCCGCAGGCACCCCGTCGCTCCGACGCAACACGCGCCACGATCCTCACCGCCGCCCGCGAACGCTTCGCCGCCGACGGCTACGAGCGTGCGACCATCCGCGCCATCGCCCGCGACGCGAACATCGACCCGTCGATGGTGATGCGCTACTACGGCAACAAGGAGGGCCTGTTCGCGGCGGCGATCGATGTCGACCTGCGGATGCCGGTGCCGGACAAGGTGCCGAAGGAGGAGGCCGGCCGGATGTTCGCCCAGCACTTCCTCGACATGTGGGAGAGGAACGAGGTCCTCACCGCGCTGCTGAGGGTCGGCGTCTCCAACGAAGCCGGGGCCGAGCGTATGCAGAACATCTTCAAGGAGCAGTTGCTGCCGGTGGTCATGCGCGTCTGTCCCGACCCCGAGCAGGCCCCGGCGCGGGCCGCGCTCTGCGCCTCACATGTGCTCGGGATGGCCCTGACCAGGTACGTTTTGAAGTTCCCGCCCGCCGTCGCCCTGCATCGCGAGGAGATCCTGGCCTGGCTGGGACCGTCCCTCCAGCGTTACCTCACCGCGCCCCACCCGGGAGTACCCCTCCGCTGAGAACACAATGAGGTCGGCGAATCCCCCGGCCAGGTCACCGGTCGCGGGGAAGTGTGACACTCCACCGAAAAGTGTCACACTTTCCCGCACCACATACCGGGGCCCGGCAGCGTCGGCCGATGCGCCCGCACCACCGCCGGGATTCGCCAACAGCATCGCGAGAACACGTGAAGGGCGCCGTCCTCACCCACGTACCGGAAAGCTGCGTACGTATGCGAGGACGGCGCCCTCAAAAGAAAGCTCGGAGAGGACCGAGGTCAGGAGGCCTGCACCTGGTCCTCGCCCTGCATCCTGCCCTGCGCCCTGCCCCCGGGCTTCGGCTTCGGCTGCCGGTCCGTCGACCTGTCGAAGACCATGACCAGCCCGGCGATGACCGCGAAGAGCGCGATCGGCGCCACGACAAAGAGGCCCAGCGTCTCGATGACGCTCAGGCCCGGGCCGGGGTCGTCGCCGTCGTCGCGGGTCAGCGCGAGGGCGGGGGACGACATGAGCAGCATCATCAGCGTCGTACCGGCTGCCAGGGCGCCGGCTCGCAGGGCGTTCTTCTTGTCCACGGAGCCAAGGTAACGAACGGCTCGCCCGGTCGCTCGCCCGGGGTGCCGTACAGCGGCCGTCCCTGGGGCTGCGCCCCGGACCCCCGGCCGATCACGCACCACCCGGCGTCCTCCCCCGCACCACATCCAGCAACGCATGCAGCCGAGGTGAAGCCGCCAGTTCCTCCAGCGTCACCGGGCGGCCCTCCGCGTCGGCGATCGGGAGGCGCCAGTTCGGGTACTGGTCCCAGGTGCCGGGGACGTTCTGGGGGCGGCGGTCGCCGACCGTGTCCGGGAGCCAGATGCCGATCATGCGGGCGGGGGTGCGGAGCAGGAAGCGGTGGACGGCCTGGATCTCGGCTTCCTCCGAGACGGCGGCTCCGCCGCCCAGGCCGTCGAGGAGGCCGAGGCGGGCGAGCAGGGTCAACCACTCCCCCGCGTCCGCGGCGGCCTCGGCGCGTTCCTCCTCCAAGGGGCGGGTCAACAGGCCCAGGCTGTCGCGGAGTTCGACGTGGTCGCCGGTGAGGCGGGCGGCGGTGGGCGGCAGGTCGTGGGTGGTGGCGGTGGCGAGGCAGTCGGCGCGCCAGCGTTCGGGCGGCAGGGGCAGGCCGTCGCCCTCCCAGTCGCGCTCGAACCACAGCACGGATGTGCCGAGCACGCCGCGCTCGTGCAGCGTGTCGCGGACGCCCGGTTCCACAGTGCCGAGGTCCTCGCCGATCACCAGCGCTCCGGCGCGCGAGGCCTCCAGTACGAGGATCGCGAGCATGGCCTCGGCGTCGTAACGGACATACGTCCCTTCCGTCGGTGCCTCGCCCTGCGGGACCCACCAGAGCCGGAACAGGCCCATGACGTGGTCGATGCGCAGGGCGCCGGCGTACCGGAACAGGGCACGCAGCAGGCGGCGGTAGGGGGCGTAGCCGGAGTCGGCGAGCCGGTCGGGGCGCCAGGGGGGCAGGCCCCAGTCCTGGCCGCGGGCGTTGAAGGCGTCGGGGGGCGCGCCGACGGACATGCCCGCCGCGAAGTACTCCTGTTGCGCCCAGGCGTCGGCGCCGCCGGGATGCACGCCGACCGCGAGGTCGTGCACGAGTCCGACGGGCATGCCGGCGTCGCGCGCGCTGCGCTGGGCGGTGGCGAGCTGGCTGTCGGTGAGCCAGACGAGACGGCTGTGGAAGTCGATGCGGTCGATCAACTCGGCCCGGGCGCGGGCGGTTTCGGGCGAGCGGGGATCGCGCAGGCCGGCCGGCCAGTTGTGCCAGTCGGAGCCGTATCTCTCCGCGAACGCGCACCAGGTGGCGTGGTCCTCGAGGGCTTCGCCCTCCTCGGCGAGGAAGTCGCAGTAGGCGGCGCGCCGTCCGGGCCCGAGCGGCACGTCGCGTACGAGCTCCAGGGCTTCGCGCTTGAGTGCCCATACGGCGTCGCGGTCGATCAACGCGCCTTTGTGGAGCACGGATTCACGCAGCCGGTCGGCCCGCTCCAGCAGCGTACGAACCCGGTCGCGGTCCTCGACGTACGCGAATTCCGGGATGTCCTCGACGCGCAGATGCACCGGGTCGGGGAAGCGGCGCGAGGAGGGGCGGTACGGGGAGGGGTCGGTGGGCTCGCCGGGCACGGCCACGTGCAGCGGGTTGACCTGCACGAATCCGGCGCCGAGCGCCCGCCCCGCCCAGGCCGTCAGCTCGGCGAGGTCCCCGAGGTCGCCCATGCCCCAGGAGCGCCGGGAGAGGAGGGAGTAGAGCTGGACGAGCAGTCCGTACGTACGTCCCGGAGGCGCCGGCAGCCGGGAGGGGGCGACCACGAGGTGGGCGCGGGCGGTGCGGCCGTCGGGGGCGGTGGCCTCCAACTCATGGACGCCGTACGGGAGTTGCTCGGCCGAGGCGCGGGTCTCGCCCTGCTCGGTGCGGATCCGCAGGCGGGTGCCCGCGGGGAGTGCGGTGAGCGCGGCGGGCAGCGGGCCACTCGTCGGACGCCCGGCTCGGGCGGTGGGCGCGGGGTCGTCCGCCGCGGGTTCCCGGTCGCCGCTCATGGCTGGGGCTCCGCCCCAGCACACCACCGTCGGCGGCAGCAGCCGCTCCCGCAGCTCCGTCTCGCGGGCCGCGAGCGACCTCTGGACGGCGTCCGGAGTCTGAGCGTCCACGCCCAGCGCGCCAAGGACGGCGATCACCGCCGAGTCCGAGGCCTGGACCGTACGGTCCGGGGACGGGCTGTAGGAGGTGGCGACGCCGTGCAACGCGGCGAGCCGGGACAGTGGCATCAGACCCCCGGGAAGTCCAGGCCGGCGGCGGCGCCCGTGGAGGTGGGTTCGCTCGTCAGGGGGGCGGCGTCGGCAAGGGGCGGTTCACTGGTGAGGGGTTCGGCGTCGGGCAGCGGCGGTTCACTGGTCAGCGGAGCCTCGGCGCAGGAGCCCTCGGCACTGAAGACGCAAAGGTGCGGGTCGGGATCGGCGGGCAGGCCCGCCAGGCGTTTGGAGGGGTCCTCCAGGCCCTCTTCCGGGCGTTTGGAAAGGGCCGAGAGCAGAAGCGGTGCCGATGCGGCCATGGTGGCCTCCTTGGGAAGTCGATAGTGCGGGTCAGGAGCAGCCATACCCAGCGGGCGCGGCCACAGACGTAAACGAGTGGGGAACGTGTTGGTGCTCACATTTTCTCCCGCATCCGGCGCTGTTCTTCGTAAATCTTTTTTCGGGACAACTATTCACTCGCTACATATACCGAGTACATACTGGTCCCCATGAGCACCCGCCACATCCTGTTGGGGCTGCTCGCCGGTGGGCCGAGCCATGGCTACGACCTCAAGCGACGGCACGACGAACGTTTTCCGCAGGCCCGTCCGCTGGCCTACGGGCAGGTCTACACGACCCTGCAACGCCTGGTGCGCGACGGTCTCGCCGAGGTCGACGGCACCGATTCCGCCGGCGGCCCGGAGCGGACGCGGTACCGGTCGACCGACGAGGGAGCCCGTGAACTGGCCAAGTGGGCGGGCGAGATCACACCGCCCGCGCCCTTCGTGACGAACGAGATCTTCGCCAAGGTCGTCTGCGCGATCCTCGCCTCGACGGACCCGGCCGACTATCTGCGCGCCCAGCGCGCCGCGCACATGGAGCGGATGCGGCAGCTCACGGCGGTCAAGACCGCCAAGGACGCCGATCTCGCGACGGTCCTCTCGGCCGACTACGCCCTGTCCCATCTCGACGCCGATCTGCGCTGGATGACCACCACCGCGGCCCGGCTCACCACTCTGACCGCGGAGGTCGACGCAGCATGAGCAACGAAGTGCCGCTCCTGGCGGCCCGTGCCCTCGCCAAGACGCACGGCAGAACGCAGGCGCTGCGCGGCGCCACGATCGAACTGCGCGCCGGCGAGATCCTCGCCGTCACCGGCACCAGCGGCAGCGGAAAGTCCACGCTCCTGCACTGCCTGGCCGGGATCGTCCGCCCCGACGAGGGCTCGGTGGTCTACGACGGGCGGCGCCTGGACCAGCTGCCGGAGAAGCAGCTCAGCGAGCTGCGGCGGACGGAGTTCGGGGTGGTGTTCCAATTCGGGCAGCTCATCCCGGAGTTGACCGCGATCGACAACGTGGCGCTGCCGCTGATGCTCGCGGGAGTGCGGCGGGCCGAGGCGCACAAGCGGGCGGGCGAATGGATGGAGCGGTTCGGCGTACGCGGCCAGGAGGAGCTGAGGCCGGGCGAGATGAGCGGCGGTCAGGCCCAACGGGTGTCGATGGCACGGGCGTTGGTGACCGGCCCGAAGGTCGTCTTCGCCGACGAGCCGACCGGTGCTCTCGACTCCCTGGCGAGTGAGCAGGTGATGACGGCGATGGTGCACACCGTCCGGGAGTCCGGCACGACGGTGCTGCTCATCACGCACGACGCCCAGGTCGCGGCGTACGCGGACCGTGAGGCCCGGCTGCTGGACGGCGTCGTCCGGCAGGACTCGGTGGACCTGGAGGTGGCGCAGTGAAGGGCTCGGTGAGGGAGGATCTGCGGCTCGCCTGGTTGCTGACGCGGGGTTCCGACCGGCGCGAGTGGTGGCGCGTGACGCTGACGGCGGTGGGAGCCGCGCTGGCCACCGGCTTCGGGCTCGCGGCACTCGGGATCGGAGCGGTACGCGGGGAGAGACACTTCCCGTATCTCAACGGCCTGCTGGATGAGCCGGGGATACGTCCCGGGGTGGTCGTCGCGCTGCTGCTCCTGCTGGTGCCGGTGCTCGGGTTCCTCGGGCAGTGCGCGCGGATCGGCGCCGTGCACCGGGACCGGCGGCTGGCCTCACTGCGCCTGGTCGGGGCGACGGCCCTGCAGGTGCGGCGTATCGCAGCCCTGGAGGCGGGCCTCGCCTGCCTGCTGGGATCGGCTCTCGGCGCGGCGGTCTCCGTACCCCTGCTGCTGCGCCTGTGGGATCGGCCCCCGCTGCTGCTCTGGGCCGGCTTCGCCCTGGTTACGCTGGCCGTACCGGTGGTCGCCGCGCTGGTGAGCGTGGTCGCGCTGCGCCGGGTGGTGGCCTCGCCGCTGGGGTGGGTGCGCCGGGTGCGGCCCGAGCGTGGCGGGAGCGCGTGGCTCACCCTGGGGGCGCCTGCGCTGCTGGTGTTCGCGGCGGCCGTACTGGTTCTGGTGTGGGGCTCGCAGGCGAGCTCCACCGCGTTCCCGCTGGCGGTGTTCGGCGCGGTACTGCTGACCGCGGTGGGCTCGGTCGCGGTCGCCGGGGCCACGGCGAAGATCACCGGCCGGTGGCTCGCCGCGCGGACCGGGAACCCGGCGGTACTGATCGCGGCCGAGCGCCTGCGCACCGACCCCTGGGCCGCCGCGCGCACCCACGCCGCCGTGCTCCTGGTGGCCATCGTGGGCGTGAGCTTCCTGGGCATACGGCAGCTGCTGGTCGACGACTTGAACGGCCCGGGACACAACTACTCCGCCGAGGACATGGCCTTCTACACCACCGGCATCAACCTCACGGGCGCCGCCGTCCTGGTCGCGCTGGCCATCACCCTGAGCGGTCTCGCCGTCGGCGCCGCCGAGTCGCTGGCCACCCGGCGCCGGGGCCTCGCCGTGCAGGCCGCAGCCGGGGTGCCGCGGGCGGTGCTCGGCCGGGCGCTGCTCCTGGAGACCGCGCTGCCGCTGGCCCCGGCGATGCTGCTCGCGGGCCTCGGCGGTACGGCGGTGTATCTCGCGTACGGGATCGTGGCGGAGCTCTCCGTCCCACTGCTGCTGCCGCTGCTGTTCCCGCTGGCCGTGTACGTGTCCTGCCTGCTCGCCGCGGCCACGGCACTGCCGCTGCTGCGGCGGGTGGCCCAGCCGGGGGAGCTGCGTTACGCGTAGCGCCGCGTGACCCGTGCGGGTCGGCAAGGCTCGGCTCTCCGGGAGGCACGAGGGGACCTCCCGGAGAGCCGTAACACCGCAGTTCAGAGCCGTACAGCCGTGATGCCTTTAACGGGCCGGTCGGCCGGATCGACGTACCGAGACAAGACGAAGGCCCGGATCCTCAGGCGGAAATGCCGTCGATCCGGGCCATCGCGTCATCCGCGCCGTACGGCTGCAAGTAGGGCAGCCAGCGCGGGTCCCTATGCCCGGTTCCGATGATGCGCCAGGCCAGGCCCGTGGGCGGGGCGGGTTTGTGGCGCAGCCGCCAGCCGATCTCGAAGAGATGGCGGTCGGCCTTCACGTGGTTGCAGCGGCGGCAGGACGCCACCACGTTCTCCCAGGCGTGCTGCCCCCCGCGGGAGCGCGGGATGACGTGGTCGACGCTGGTTGCGACGCCACCGCAGTACATGCACCGGCCTCCGTCGCGGGCGAACAGTGCCCGACGGGTCAGTGGAACGGGCCCCCGGTAAGGGACCCGTACGAACCTCTTCAGCCGGACCACGCTGGGTGCGGGGACAGTAACGGTCGCACTATGCATGAAGGCGCCGGACTCCTCGAGGCAGACAGCCTTGTTCTCGAGGACGAGGACGAGCGCGCGGCGGAGCGGTACGACGCCGAGTGGCTCGTACGACGCGTTGAGGACCAGGACATGCGGCACGGATGCCTCCTTGTACGCCGGCGGCGCGTGGCTCGCGCCGGGACGATCTGTAGTCAGTCTCCCCTCATGCCTGGTGGAAGCGCCACCATGTCCCGGTAACGGGCTGGGAGTGTTTTCGACCACACCGTTTTCACTTCTTCGCGTTCATCCCCAGGTGAGCACAGTCTCTCCCTCGAACATTGGGGCAATCCACACATGGTGCCCCGTTAGTGTGTTGAGTCTGCCCGTCCGGTGACTCTCCTGTGACCCCCATGCCGCGGGCGGGCCGCTACGCCTGGAGGTACCTGCCGTGTTCTTGTCCGTCCTGTCGGTCGCCGATCCCTCGGACGAACCGTCGGCGCCATCGCTCCAGGACGCCCAGGAGAGTGCGACCAACGCCGCGAGCTGGGTGGAGCAGAACTGGTCGACGTGGCTCAGCATCGGGCTCAGAGTCCTGTTGATCGTCGTGATCGCGGGCGTCCTGAGAGTGGTGATCCGGCGGGCCATCACCAAGCTGATAGACCGCATGAACCGCACCGCCCAGGCCGTCGACGGCACCGCGCTGGGCGGTCTCCTCGTCAACGTCGAGCGCCGCCGTCAGCGTTCCCAGGCGATCGGTTCGGTACTGCGCTCGGTCGCGTCCTTCCTGATCCTGGGCACGGCCGGGCTGATGATCCTCGGCACGTTCGAGATCAACCTTGCCCCGCTGCTGGCCTCGGCGGGTGTGGCGGGCGTCGCGATCGGTTTCGGCGCGCGGAACCTGGTGACGGACTTCCTCTCCGGCGTCTTCATGATCCTGGAGGACCAGTACGGCGTCGGTGACACCGTCGACGCGGGCGTCGCCTCCGGCGAGGTCATCGAGGTGGGCCTGCGCGTGACGAAGCTCCGCGGCGACAACGGCGAGATCTGGTACGTCCGCAACGGCGAGGTCAAGCGCATCGGTAACCTCTCCCAGGGCTGGGCCACGGCCGGCGTCGACGTCACGGTCCGCCCTGACGAGGACCTCGACGTCGTCAAGGCCAAGATCCTCGAGGTCGGCGAGACCATGAGCAAGGAAGAGCCCTGGAACGAGCGCCTCTGGGGCCCGATCGAGGTCCTCGGCCTCGACAGCGTTCTCCTGGACTCCATGGTCGTCCGCGTCTCGGCGAAGACGATGCCCGGAAAGGCCTTGTCCGTGGAACGCGAGCTGCGCTGGCGCATCAAGAAGGCCTTCGACGCGGCCGGCATCCAGATCGTGGGCGGCCTCCCGCTCCAGCCGGACGCCGAGGCGCCCGCCGGCGACCCGACGGCGGGCATGGCCCCTCCGTCGGCGTACGCGAACACGTCGTCCCCACAGGCCCAGGCGGCTACGCCGCTTACCCCTGCACCGGCGGCTTCGGCTTCAGCGAACGCCTCGAAGTAGCGGTTCGTACGAGGGTGGCGGCGTCCGGAGGGTTCCGGGCGCCGCTTCGCTTTGTGCACGGCGACCGCGTAATGGCGAGGTCGCTTCGGTCACGGGCGAAGGTCGGTGATCTCGGTCGGCTTCACCACGCCGGCGATGCGCCAGAGCCCGATCCAGCTCTCCGGGAAGACGGACTCGTCGAGCAGCGCGGAATGGACCTGCGGGTCGGGGTCGGCGCAGGCGTCGGCGCAGACGGCGACCTCGTAGCCGACGTCGTACGCCCACCGGGCGGTGGACAGCACCGTCCCCGACGTCGCCACACCGGCGATGACGATCCGGCCGACGCCGGACGCGCGCAGCAGCTCGTGCAGGTTGGTGGTGGCGAACGCTCCGAGGGTGGTCTTGCCCAGCACGGGCTCGTCCCCGACGGGCGCCAGCAGCGGGTGGATCTGCTCGCGCATCGCCTCGTGGAGGACATGGAACACGGGCAGCCCCGCGTCCCGGGCCGACGCCATGGCGTTCGACGCGTGCTCCGCTACGGCGGCGTCGTGGCTGAAGTTCTCGACGATGTAGGTCGCGAAGTCCAGCGCGAGGAAAGCCGTCCGCGTTGCTGTTTCTTGATCGGTCAGGGTCATCAGATCTCCTTCAAGAGGAAACGGGGCCTCGGGACCGTAATCGGAGACTGCGCCCCGGTTAAGGTGGCGCTAGCATAACCGGAGACATCGCCCCGCTTCGAATGGACGGACCGACTGAGGAAGGAGCCCCACATGGCGGCGGAGAACCGCCCTCTGCGCGCCGACGCCCGCCGCAACCGGGACCGGCTCCTCGAGGTGGCGAGGCAGGCTTTCGCCACCGAGGGGCTGTCCGTCTCGTTGGATGAGATCGCACGCCGGGCCGGAGTGGGCCCCGGCACCCTTTACCGCCACTTCCCCACCAAAGAGGCGCTCTTCGAGGCCGTCGTCCACGAGCGCCTCCGACGTCTTGTCGACGAGGCCCGAACCCTGTCGTCCCGCGCCGACGACCCCGGAGCGGCCCTGTTCACGATCCTCAACCGTGTCGTCGCCGACGCCGCGGAGAAGGCCGACCTCATCGAGGCCCTGTCCGGCGCCGGCGTCGAGGTCCGCACAACGGTCTCCGCAACAGCCGCCGACCTCCGCCACGAGATCGGCCACATCCTCGCCCGCGCCCAGGACGACGGCACGGTCCGCGCCGACATCGACACCGCCGACCTCATGGCGGTCCTGGGCGGCGTACTCCTCGCCCTGCGCCACCCCGCCAACAAGGCCGCGGATCCACGGCGCTCCCTGGCGATCGTGCTCGACGGGCTACGCGCCGCACCACGGGGAAACCAGGACTCCGCCGACTGAGGGCCACGTCCTGTGGCGGCCCCAGCTAGGTGGTGAGTCGGCTGAACAGGAAACCGGCCATGGCACGGACTCCAATACCGAGGGCCCGCTCGTCCGCGCCGAAGTCCCGGGCGTGCGGTGTCCCGTTGAGGTCGGCTTCCGGGTTTGCGACGCCGAGGAAGAACATCGCTCCGGGGACGTCTCGCAGGAAGAGTGCGAAGTCCTCGCCGTTGAAGGGGAACGCCGCGTGGAGCACCGTGACCGCGTCGTCGCCGAGGGCGCTTCGCAGATACGTGGCCGCGGCTTCGCTCAGCTCGGGTGAGCACACCATGGCGGGGAACGGCTCGTCGGCGAAGTCGCCTCGGGCGCGCGGGAGTGAGTTCACCACCGCCCGGACCGCGTCGCGGATCTCGGCGTACCGGCTGTCGGGCCAGGCGCGCAGCGACGCCCGTACGACCGCGCCATCGGGCTCGGCTGTCAGCCGGGATCGCAGGAAGACGAAGCGTGCCAGCGGACCGTCCGGTGTCCGGATGTCGCGAACGAGCCGCGCGTACTGCTCGGGCGTCTGCGGATACTCGACGGTCGACCAGCCATCGACGAGGGCGACAAGGCGCTGCGCGTCGGCAACGGCCTCCGGCCCCGTCAGCTCGACCTGAAAGTGATCCTGACCGGGCAATCCAAAGCCGGGCATGACCGCGAACGTGCCGACCGGGAACGGCCCGCAGTGCAGGGCGTAGATCTCCTGGATCTCCTGGGGCGAGGTCCGCGCCAGGACGCCACTCGCGATCATCGCCCGTGCGCCCTCAAGGGTCTCTTCGGCCGGCTGGAAGAGGAAGACGATCCGCCCGTTCACGTACTCCCGCAGCCGCGCGAGGACCTGGGCGACGCCCACCCCGATCGTCGTATGCAGGTCGTGACCACACAGGTGTGCCGCGCCAGGCACGCGTGAGGCGAACTCGGCGTCGAAGGCTTCATCATCGTCAACCGCGTCCATGTCAGCCCGGTACGCGACGACAGGCCCAGCACCCGCCCCCTCAAGCACAGCCACCACGCCATGCCCACCCACCCCGGTCGAGACCACCAGCCCAGCGTCCCGAAGCCGCTCGGCAACAAGGGCCGCCGTATGCCGCTCGTCCCCGGCAAGCTCCGGATGCCGGTGAATCGCGCGACGCAGCGCGATCAGCTCGCCGTCGATCTCGCCTGCGATCTCATCAATGAGCTTGCCGTCCATGGCTGTTGACATATGGGGGAGGTTACTGGGAGCCGGTCGGCCGGGCTTGAGCTTGGCAACGTGGAGTTGGAAGCGGCACGCGCCCTGCTCCGGGCAGGCACCCTTGCCATTGGCGCAGCAACATTAGTCAGTGCTAATATCGCCCTGTGGACGACCCGTACGAGCTGAGGTTCTTCGCTGATGTCCTGGAGTGGATCCATGTGCTGGCAAAGGAGGATCCGGACAGCCACGATCACGTGATCGCCACGCTGGAGCGGTTACAGGAGTCGGGCCCTGCCCTGAGGCGACCTACTGTCGGCGCGATCGAGAACAGCAGATACCGCAACATGCGGGAGCTGCGCCCGCGAAGCGGCGGCTCGGTCAGCATCCGGATGCTGTTCGTCTTCGACCCCGTCCGACGCGCGGTGTTCCTCGTAGCGGGGAACAAGGCCAGCGGACGGCAGTGGGCAGCGTGGTATCCCAAGGCGATCAAAGAAGCTGACGCCAAGTACAGCGCGTACCTTGAAGCCCTGGAGGAGGAGAAGAAGCATGAAGCCTGAACTCGGCACCATGGCAGACCTGACGGCCGACATCACTCCGGAAAAGCGCGCCCGCATCGACGAGATCAAGCGGGAGATGCTCGACGCGGAGCGTGGCTACGAACTCGCCGCTCTTCGCAAAGCTCAGGGCATGACACAGGTTCAGGTCGCGAAAGCAATGGGCGTGACTCAGGGGCGTATCAGTCAGATCGAGCGTGGGGGTGTCCGGCTGGACACGTCGACGATGGCGGCATACCTCCAGGCCATTGGCGGGGAGCTGACGATACTGGCCACCGTGGGGAATGTGTCCGTGAAGCTTTGAGGGGAATGGCTGGACCCAGTACTGGCAGAGCTGATGCGTACTCAGGACTCGAGCCGGGCTTGGCGGTCGTATGCCGGGGTGTGACCGGTAGTGATCGGCTACGGCGACGATGTTGGTCCAGCCTGCTGGGCGCATGAGTCCGAAGTTGCGCGCGGTCAGGGGGACGCCGGATGCCGATCGGTTCCGCGCGCTCAGCAGCCTGGTGACACAGGTGACTCCTCCCGCCACGATCGGCGGGAGGACTCCTTTCGTTGCTATGCGCGCATCGCCCGCCGCTCAACGCTTGCTTCTGGTCTTGCGGCGGACGCGGCTGCAGTGGCCGTAGCCAGTGGGTCGCGGGCGGGGCGGTCAAGGAGGTCCGTGAGGTCGGGGGCGGTGCTGTCCAGGAAGCCGTGTCGGATGCCCGTGGCGATCGAGGCGAGCATGGGCGGCTGGAACGGCAGCAGCCCCGGCGTCTCGTCGAGGAGCCTGCGTCGGTATTCGGCCAGGCTGACGGTGCGGTGCGGGACCCCGAGCCGGTCGGCCACCTGTCCCGCCGTGATCGGGGTGCCGACGAGGTCGTATACGCGTCCGCTGTGCCGTGTCGGATTCGCCGCAACGATCGCCGTCGCATCGGCGAGATCCCCTCGCGCGACCGCGGCCAGGGCGCCGTCCCCGAACGCAGACTCCACGCCACTGTCGGCCCACATCAGGAGACCGCCGAAGAGTTCGGCGTAGAGGCCGTTGCGCAGGATCGTCCACGGCAATCCGCTTGTCCGAACAAGGCGTTCGGTCGCACGGTGCGCGAGCGCGAAACCGAGATGGTCGCCGGCACCGGTCAGGCTTGTGTAGACGACGTGGTGGACGCCATCGCGGACGGCGGCGTCCAGGACTGCCGCGTGCCGCCCGACGACCTGGTCGTCCTCGGCATAACCGGCAGAAATCAGCACCAGGGTCGACACACCGGCGAGATCGAGGCCCCCATGGTCGTCGAAGTCGAGACGCCGCATTCCCTCGCCCGGCGTGCGGCTGCCACCCGTCGCGACGGCGCCGCGAGCACGCAGCGCCGCAAGAGTGGCCGAGCCTAGATTCCCGTTCGCTCCGGTCACCAAGATCATGTCAATCACAGTCTTCCGTCGTGGTTCTCATCGGTAACTACGCTTGATCCTTGACCGCACGCCCACGGGCTACAAGAAGGCAGTTCGATGTCACTCACGCACACCGGGGTAACCGCCGCCCCCGCCGACCTCGATCCCTGCGGACGCGAGGACCACCCCGACTGCGGCATCCGCGACGTCCTGGACCGCATCGGGGACAAGTGGTCGGTGCTCGTGATCGTTGAACTCGCGGGCGGACCGCGCCGGTTCCGCGAACTACAGCGCGCCGTCGACGGCATCTCCCAGCGGATGCTCACCCTCACCGTACGCAGACTCGAACGCGACGGCCTCGTGCTGCGCACCGTGTACCCAACCGTCCCGGCCCAGGTCGACTACCGCCTGACCGAGACCGGGGCCAGCCTGACCCACCTGGTCAAGGCACTCGCCGACTGGTCCCTGACCCACCGTGCCGGCATCGCCGAAGCACGGCACGCGTACGACCAGACCCACCCCGACCACGACATTCGCTGACGAGAACCGTCACGGCTCCCAGTGCCAGTCAGCCACCGGCGACCTCGCGGTGCGCGGCGTGCACGATGTCACCGGCCTCCCGGATGGCACGGTCGCGCACGGCCGGGTCCGGGCTGCTGATCGCCTGCTCGGCGGCGTGCAGTCGGCGTGCCATCTCGGGATGGCGCTCAATCTCAACGACGAGCCTCACGGCTGGTAGAACATCCGGATCGATACGACGCTGGCCTCATCCCCTTCCCGGCCTTCTTCAGACTGCCGAGTACGCCCGCTCGCTGATCGTCACCGAAGGTGCAGGGGTCTGGGATGACCCCGACGAGATCGAGCGCATGGTCGAGATCCGAATGCGCCGCCAGGCACGCTTGGACGACGAGCGCCCGCTCCAGGTGTACGCCGTCATCTGGGAAGCGGCGCTACGACAGTTGATCGGCAGCTCCGAAACGATGCGCGCCCAGCTTCAGCACCTGCTGGAGGTGACCAAGCTCCCGAACGTACGCCTCCAGGTGCTGCCGTTCCGGGCGGGCGGACACCCGTGCATCACGGGCCCGTTCACCATCGTCTCGTTCGCCGAGACCGAGGCTGTGGACGTGGTCCACGCCGACACCATCGTGTCTACTGTGTGGGTGGAAAACGAGGCCGAAAGCGCCGCGTACAGCGCGTTCTTCGACCGTACGGCCCGGCTGAGCCTTGCCCAGCACGACTCAGCCCTGCTGATCGACACCATCCGCCAGGAGATGTGACCCCATGCGTGAGTTCGACTTCGTCAAGTCCACCTACAGCAACACTGGAGGCGAATGCGTCGAAGTCGCCCGCAACGCCCCCCACACCATCGCTGTCCGCGACTCAAAGGACCCCGATGGCCCCATACTCCGCCTCACCCCGGAAGCCTGGGCGCACTTCACGGCATCGTGCCCCCGGCTGACCCGTTAGTCGGCGCGAGCCGGCTCGACAGGAACCCTGCCATGGCGCGGACTCCGATCCCGAGGGCACTCTGGTGGCCCTCAGCCACCGTCCGGATCCCGCAAGCCTTCCAGCGCGGGACCATAGGACCCGGTCGTCACCAAGCCCCTCAACCTCCGTGCGCTCTTCAGTGCAGCCTCTGATGCCGTAGTAGACCGCCGCCACAACCAGGAGTGCGAGCAGAGCGCCCGGAGGCCTTGGCCCAGATGGCACTCCCGGGCAGTGAGGGGGCATGAGTACGGGTCCCCAGGGCCATGGCCCCGCGCACTCACCCGGTACGACGGTTCGCCTCGGGGATGCTGACGCGGTCGCTCCCCCCGTCACCCCCGCTCCCCACCGCTTCCGCCACCCCCACAATGAAACTCCCGCCCACCAGCCGGACGTCAGCCGACCAGCCGAGGGTGGCGAGATCGTCGGTCAGCGTCTCAGGGTCGTGGAAGACCTTCACGACGCGATGGCGGCTGCCGTCGTCGAGTTGGCGTACCACCGCGGAAGCGGACTGCGGTGCGAGAAATTCCTCGCGCCAGGACTCGGCCGGGCCCTCGTCGATGAAGATCGCTTTGCCCTGCGGGGCGAGCGCCGCGCGGACCGTGTTCCAGAAGTCGGCCAGTCGCGATGGCGGGACGTGGGAGAGCCAGAAGGCGAAGAAGACGGTGTCGTAGCGGCGGGACGGATGCCAGGTGAAGACGTCGGCCTGGGTGAACAGGACGTTGGGGGACGTGACGCGGGCGCACGCGATGTCCAGCGTCTCCGCTGCCGCGTCGAGCGCGGTCACCGAGCGGGCGCGTTCGGCGAGTGCGCCGGTCCACTGGCCCGTTCCGCAGGCCAGCTCCAACACGTCCCCGGTGATGGGGAGTTCGTCGGTTGCAGCCAGCAGGTTCCGTAGGTCCTCGCGCTCGGCATAGACCCGGTCGTACTCGGGCGCTCTGGCCCGGTAGTAGGCCTGTTGCTCCGCCAGAAGGGCATCGTCCAGCAGCAGGCCATGGTCCACAAGCGCGTCGTCCTCGCCAGCCATGGCCAGACCCTAGCCGTACAGCCTCACGTAACGACTTTGTTGCCTGCCAGTGGCCGGTATTGACGCCTCCGTGGCCGAAGGCCTACCTTCCTCAACCAATAGGAAAGTTTACTAACAGTGATCCAGGCGGGGCCCAGCGAGGTCCCGCATGGACGCCCGCACCAAATCGCTGAAAAGCTGGCCAACGGAAGGACAGGTGACGACAGCGATGGCAGGATCCGCCGGTACCCCGGGCACCCCGCGCGTCCTGCGCGCCATGAACGACCGGGCCGCTCTCGATCTGCTGCTGGAGCACGGGACGCTGTCGCGGACCAGGATCGGCAACCTCACCGGCCTCTCCAAGCCGACCGCCTCGCAGCTCCTCGCACGCCTGGAAGCCGCCGGTCTCGTCGTCGTGACCGGCACCAGTGAGGGGCGGCCGGGGCCCAACGCCCAGCTGTACGCGGTGAACCCCGCCGCCGCGCGGGTCGCGGGCCTTGACGTCACCCCGACCGGAATCCGTGCCGCGATCGCCGACATCACCGGCGAGACCGTCGGACGGTTCGAACTGCCGACCCCCGGCCGCAGCGCACAGGGCGCCATCGACCGCGTACTGCTGGCCCTGGACGGCGCGGTCAAGGACGCCGGGCTGCACCGGGCCGACGTGCACCGGATCGTGATCGGTACGCAGGGCGCCTTCGACCCCGCCACCGGCAACCTTCGCTACGCCAGCCACCTGCACGGCTGGCACTCGCCCCGGCTGCTGGAGGACATGGCCGCCGCGCTCGGCCCCATCCCCTTCGAAGTGGAGAACGACGTCAACCTCGCCGCCATCGCCGAGCAGCGCATCGGTGAAGCGCGCGGCTGCGAGAACTTCACCCTGCTCTGGGGGGAACGGGGCTTCGGCGCCGCGGTCGTGATCGGCGGCCGGCTGCACCGGGGCGCCACCGGAGGCGCCGGCGAAGTCGCCTTCCTCCCGTTGCCGGGAGCCCCGCTCGTACGCAATGTCGCCCGCAGCAACTCCGGCGGTTTCGAGGAACTGGCCGGTCGCCGGACCGTGTTGCGCCTGGCCCGCGAGCACGGCCTGACGCCCCCGCCCGGAACCGGCAGCGGCACCCTCACCGAGAAGGCCGCCGCGGTGGTCTCCGAAGCGGCCCGTACGGCCGAAAGGCCCGGACCGGGTCAAGCCCTCCTGGCCGACTTCGCCACCCGCCTCGCCACCGGACTCGCCGCGGTCGTCGCGGTGATCGACCCCGAACTGATCATCCTGGCCGGCGGGGTGATCACGGCCGGCGGCGAACCCCTCCGCTCCCTGATCCAGTCCGAGCTCGCCGAACTGGCCGTCCCCCGCCCCACCATCCGCCTCAGTACGACACCCGACAGCCCCGTACTGACCGGCGCCCTGCAGTCCGCCCTCGCGGCCACCCGCGACGAGGTCTTCGACACCACGGGTCGCACCCCCTGACCCGTACCGCCTGATCCACCACCGCCTGGTCCGTACTGCCTGACCGGGACGGCAGCCCCGTACGGCCGGACCGGTACTGCCTGCCCGTACCACCTGATCCGCGGGCCCCCGACCCGCCCCGTCCCCTCCCCACGCACGCCCAATTCCCTTCGCACGCCCAAAAGTTCCCCGCGCACGCCCCAAGGAGTTCCGTCATGCCCAGAATCAGTCCCGTACGTCTCGCCGTGGCGGCCACCGCGCTCGCCCTGACCGCCACCGCCTGCACCGGATCCAGCACATCCGGCGCAACCGACGACGCCAGCAAGCCGTCCACCATCACCTTCTGGCACCCCTGGAGCGCACCCAACGAAGTCAAGGCGATCGAGGCGAACGTCGCGGCCTTCGAGAAGGCGCACCCCAACATCGACGTCAAGGTCGTCGGAAACGTCGACGCCGACAAGGTGAACCAGGCGCTGCGCGCGGGCGGTTCGAACGCCCCGGACGTGGTCGCCTCCCCCGAGACCAGCAACGTCGGCAAGTTCTGTTCGTCGGGTGTCTTCGCCGATCTCGATCCCTTCCTGGAGAAGTCGAAGATCGACACCGCGAAGACCTTCCCCAAGCCGATGCTGGACTACACCCAGTTCGAGGGGACGCGCTGCGCGCTGCCGCTGCTCGGTGACGCGTACGGGCTCTACTACAACAAGACGATGTTCGAGGAGGCGGGCATCAAGTCGCCGCCGAAGACGCTCTCCGAGTTCAAGGCCGCCGCGGTCAAGCTGACCAAGGCCAAGGGCGACAGCTACTCGCAGCTCGGCTTCATGCCGAACTTCCACGGCTACGAGGTCACCGTCCCGCACCTCGCGGCGCAGTGGAGCCCGGAGTACTTCACCGCCGACGGCAAGTCGAACGTCGCCAAGGACCCTGCGTTCAAGGAGCTGTTGACCTGGCAGCAGGACATGGTGAAGTCGCTCGGCGGCTTCCAGAAGCTGGAGAAGTACCGTTCCGCCTTCGGTGACGAGTGGTCGGCCCAGAACCCGCTGCACACCGGGCAGATCGCCATGAACATCGACGGCGAGTGGCGCGGCGGCATGATGAAGGACGCGGGCGTGGACTTCGAGGTGGGGGTCGCGCCGTTCCCGGTCCCGGACGACCAGGCGGACACGTACGGCAAGGGCTTCCTGACCGGCACGATCATCGGGCTCGCCAGCACCAGCAGCAAGCAGAACGCCGCCTGGGAGCTGGTGAAGTACATGACCACGGACACCGACGCGGTCGTCTCCTTCGCCAACGCCATCAACAACGTCCCCTCGACCTTCGAGGCGCTGAAGTCCCCGAAGCTCGAGAACGACGCGACGATGCAGGCCTTCGTGAAGATCGCCCAGAACCCGAACAGCAACACCGCGCCCGCAGCCGTCAACGGCAGCGCCTACCAGGAGACGCTGCAGAACTTCGCGTACGACTTCGAGTCCGGCAAGGCGAAGGACCTGGACGCGGGTCTGGAGAAGACCGCCGGGCAGATCGACACCGACATCGCCAAGGCGCAGTAACCCATGACGATCCTGCACGGCCATTCGGCGGCGCTTCGCAGCAAGCGCCGCCGGGAGGGGCTGCGTACGCTGGCGTTCCTCTCCCCCTGGCTCATCGGTTTCAGCGTCTTCTTCGTCTATCCGCTGCTCTCGACCGTCTACTTCTCCTTCATGAAGTACGACGGCTTCAAGCCGCCCACCTTCAACGGGCTGACCAACTGGACGTACGTCTTCACGGACTATCCGTTCTTCTGGGCCGCGATGCGCAACACCCTGTGGCTCGTGGTGATCATGGTGGCGGCCCGGGTCGTCTTCGGGCTCGGCGTGGGGCTGCTGATCACGAAGATCAAGACGGGTGCGGGGCTGTTCCGTACCTTCTTCTATCTGCCGTATCTCGCCCCGCCCGTCGCCGCCACCCTGGCCTTCGCCTTTCTGCTCAACCCGGGCACCGGCCCGGTCAACCAGGTACTCGGCGATCTGGGCCTGCCGCAGCCGGGCTGGTTCAACGACCCGACCTGGTCCAAGCCGGCGCTGACGCTGCTCGCGCTGTGGGGCATCGGCGACCTGATGGTGATCTTCATGGCGGCGCTGCTCGATGTGCCCAAGGAGCAGTACGAAGCGGCCGAACTCGACGGCGCGGGCTCCTGGAAGCGCTTCCGGTACGTGACCCTGCCGAACATCTCGCCCATCGTGCTGTTCGCCGTGGTCACCGGTGTGATCCAGACGATGCAGTACTACACGCAGCCGATCATCGCCGGTAAGACGGCCAGCGGTGTCATCGGCGCCGGGGCCGGCCAGATCTACGAGCCCGGCTACCCGGGGAAGTCCACGCTGACCCTCCCCCAGCTCGTCTACACCCTGGGCTTCCAGCGCTTCGACACCGGCTCCGCCTGTGTGGTCGCACTCGTGCTGTTCGCTCTGTCCATGGCGTTCACCGCGCTGCTGATGCGCCGCCGCGGCGGCCTGATCACGGTGGAGGACTGATCCCTATGACCCACACCGTCACCGCCCGCCCGCCTGCCCCCACCAAACCCGCCGGTCCGTCCGGCAGGGCCTCCGCGAGCCCGGCGGCCCGTACCGCCCGGCGCAAGGCGCTGCTGCACTGGATCGCCGTGCACTGTCTGGGCATCGCCGCCGCGCTGTTCTTCATCATGCCGTTCGTGTTCATCCTGCTCACGTCCCTGATGGACGATCAGCAGACGCTGACCAGCGCCCTGTGGCCGAGGTCCTGGAACTGGGACAACTACGCGAACGTCTGGAACGCCCCCGGCTTTCTGACCTGGTGGCGCAACACCCTGATGTACGCGGGCCTGGGCACCCTCTTCACCGTCGTCTCCAGCCTTCCGGTGGCGTACGCCCTGGCCAAGTTCCGCTTCCGCGGGCGCCGGATCGCGATGATGCTCGTCATCTCCGCGATGATGCTGCCGCCGCAGGTGATCATCGTGCCGATGTACCTGTTCTGGGCCAAGCAGATGCACATGACCGGCTCGCTGTGGCCGCTGATCATCCCGATGGCCTTCGGCGACGCCTTCAGCATCTTCCTGCTGCGCCAGTTCCTGCTGACCATTCCCGACGAGTATCTCGACGCGGCGAAGGTCGACGGCTGCGGAGAACTGCGCACCCTCCTGCGGATCGTCGTGCCGCTGGCCAAGCCGGGGATCGCGGCCGTCGCGCTGTTCCAGTTCTTCTACTGCTGGAACGATTATTTCGGCCCGCAGATCTACGCGAGTGACAATCCGGCTGCCTGGACGCTCAGTTACGGACTCGAGTCGTTCAAGGACAACCACCATACGAACTGGAATCTGACCATGGCCGCGACCCTGCTGGTCATGGCCCCCGTGATCATCGTGTTCTTCTTCGCGCAGAAGGCGTTCATCGAGGGTGTCACGCTGACCGGAGTGAAGGGCTGACCGACCGTGAAACTGGCAGTAGTGGGCGGGGGTTCGACGTACACCCCCGAACTCATCGACGGCTTCGCCCGGTTGAGGGACACCCTGCCCGTCGAGGAGCTGGTGCTCGTCGATCCGGCGGCCGAACGGCTGGAGCTGGTCGGCGGCTTGGCGCGGCGCATCTTCGCGAGGCAGGGGCACGGCGGGCGCATCGTCACGACCTCCGACCTGGACGCGGGCATCGACGGCGCCGACGCCGTCCTGCTCCAACTCCGCGTCGGAGGACAGGCCGCGCGCGAGCAGGACGAGACCTGGCCGCTGGAGTGCGGCTGCGTCGGCCAGGAGACGACCGGTGCAGGCGGGCTCGCCAAGGCGCTGCGTACGGTGCCGGTGGTGCTGGACATCGCGGAGCGCGTACGGCGAACCAATCCGGGCGCCTGGATCATCGACTTCACCAACCCGGTGGGCATCGTGACCCGCGCCCTGCTCGAAGCCGGTCACAAAGCGGTCGGGCTGTGCAACGTAGCGATCGGTTTCCAGCGGAAGTTCGCCGGAATGCTCGGCGTCGCGCCCGTCGACGTGCACCTCGATCACGTCGGGCTCAACCATCTCACCTGGGAGACGGGTGTACGACTCGGGGGGCCCGAGGGCGAGAATGTCCTGCCGAAGCTGCTCGCCGAGCACGGCGACGCCGTCGCCGCCGACCTGCGCCTGCCGCGCGACGTCGTCGACCGCCTCGGCGTCGTCCCCTCCTACTACCTGCGCTACTACTACGCGCACGACGAGGTCGTTCGGGAGCAGCGGACGAAGCCGTCGCGGGCCGCCGAAGTGGCGGAGATGGAACGGCAGTTGCTGAAGATGTACGGCGACCCGGAGCTCGCCGAGAAGCCGGCGCTGCTCGGCAAGCGGGGCGGGGCGTACTACTCGGAGGCGGCCGTGGACCTCGCGGCCTCGCTGCTCGGTGGCGGGGCGGGCAGTCCGTACCAGGTCGTGAACACGTACAACAAGGGGACGCTGCCCTTCCTGCCGGACGACGCCGTCATCGAGGTCCAGGCGGCCGTCGGATCCAGCGGGGCCACTCCGCTGCCGGTGCCGTCGGTGGATCCGCTGTACGCGGGCCTGATGGCGAACGTGACCGCGTACGAGGACCTGGCGCTCAAGGCCGCGCTGCACGGTGGACGCGAGCGGGTGTTCCGCACGCTGCTCGCGCATCCCCTGGTGGGCCAGTACGCGTACGCCGACGTCCTCACCGACCAGTTGCTCGCGCACAACCGGGAGCACCTCGCGTGGGCATAAGAGCGGGTGTTCTCGCCATCGACGCCGGGAACAGCAAGACCGACGTGGCCGTCGTCGCGCGGGACGGGCGGGTGCTCGCCGAGGCGCGCGCGGGCGGTTTCCGGCCGCCCGTGGTCGGCGTGCGGCAGGCCGTGGACACACTGGCCGATGCCGTCGACCGGGCCTTCGCCGAGGCCGGCGTCAGCTCCGTGGACCATGTCTCTGCGTGTCTCGCCAACGCCGATCTCCCCGTCGAGGAGGAGCAGTTGGCCGCCGCGCTGCACGCGCGCGCGTGGGGCACGAGTACCGAGGTGCGCAACGACACCTTCGCGATCCTGCGTGCCGGGGTCGCCGAGCCGCGTGGGGTGGCCGTGGTGTGCGGCGCGGGCATCAACTGCGTCGGTATGCGGCCCGACGGATGCATCGCCCGCTTCCCCGCCATCGGCCGCCTCTCCGGTGACTGGGGCGGCGGCGGGGGCCTCGCCGAGGAGGCCATCTGGCATGCGGCGCGGGCCGAGGACGGCCGGGGCGGCCCGACCGCGCTGGCCCGCGCCCTGCCCGCCCACTTCGGCCTCGACTCCATGTACGCGCTGATCGAGGCCTTCCACCTCAGATACCTGAGGCACGAACGGCGTCACGAGCTGACACCGGTCCTGTTCGCCACGGCGGCGGCCGGCGACCCGGTGGCCCGCGCGCTCGTCGACCGGCTCGCGGAGGAGGTGGCGACCATGGCGAGCGTCGCCCTGTCCCGTCTGGAACTGCTCGACGAGGAGGCCCCCGTACTTCTCGGCGGCAGCATCCTGGCGGCCCGGCACCCCCAACTCGACGACCGGACAAGGGAACTGCTGGCCGAACGCGCCCCCAAGGCCGTACCCCGGGTGGTCACCGCGAGCCCGGTCCTGGGCGCCGCGCTGCTCGGCCTCGACCACCTGAAGGCGCCCGACGAGGTGCACGCGCGCGTGCGGGCGCATTACGAGGGCTCGCGCAGGGAACCGTAGGGTTCTGGATCGCGTATTCATGGTTGCGCTGCGGTACGAATTGCACTGCGATACGAACAAGATCCAGTCTGGGACTGTGCGATGTCAGTCCTGGCGGGGATACTTGCGGCCGTGCACCTCTTCCCGTGCGTCCTGACGCGCGGGCGGACGTGACGGAGGGATGACCATGGGGGAGGTCAAGTGACATACACGCCGAACGGCGGCTCGGCGCCACCTGGCGCGGGACCGCCCACAATGCCCGCAATGCCGCCGCAGCCAGGTCCACCGGTCGCGGTGCCGACGGCGCCGCCCGCCGCGCAGCCCGGTCCGGCCGGTCCCGGCGGGCCCGACACGACGCCCCCGCGCCGTACGGCCTGGGCGGAAGGCGTCGACAAGTTGCGCGCCGCGGCGACCACGGAGCCGGGGCGGCTGCGCATCATCGGTGCCGTGCTGGCCTTCCTGGTCGTGGCGTTCGGCGCGATGACGGCCTGGCAGATGACGGAGCGTTCGGCCGCCGCCGACGACGTACTGAACAGCAGTCAGCCGCTGAGCGCCGACGCCGCGCTCATCTACCGCTCGCTCGCCGACGCCAACACCGCGGCCTCCAGCGGCTTCCTCGCGGGCGGCCAGGAGACCGCCCAGTCCCGTCAGCGGTACGAGCGGGGCATCACCACGGCCGCGGACAAGCTGGTCAACGCGGCGGCCAACTCCGAGCCGGGCTCCGAGTCGGCGGAGACCATCACCCGGCTGAACACGCGGCTGCCCGAGTACAAGGGCCTCATCGAGCGCGCCCGGTCCAACAACCGGCAGGGCTACCCGCTCGGCGGCGCCTACCTGCGCTACGCCAACGCGAAGATGCAGGTCATGCTCAAGGACGCCGAGGATCTCTACAAGATGGAGAACCAGCGGCTGCGCTCCGACTACGACGCCGCGACGCCCTACCCGTGGATAGCGATCGGCGTCGGCGTCGTCGCGATCGGCGGCCTCGTCTGGGCCCAGCGCCGCAACTACCAGCGTACGAACCGGGTGTTGAACCACGGCATGGTCGCCGCGACCGCCGCCTCCACAGTGGTGCTGCTCTGGCTGGTGGTCGGCCACAGCTTCGCCAGGGCAGGCCTGAACGAGTCGTACGACCACGGGGTACGGTCGCTGAACGTGCTGAACGACGCCCGGATCGCCTCCCTCAAGGCCCGCGGCAACGAGACGCTGACGCTGGTCAGCCGGGGCGCCGAGACCAAAGAGGTCGACGGCGAGATCGTGGACGCGTACGACAACGACTACACGAACCAGATGAAGGACCTCTCCGCCAAGCTGGCCGCCGCCGAGGACCTCGCCGACGACAGTGCGGGCGAGTCTCCGGTGAAGGGCGCGACGGAGAACATGCAGGTCTGGCAGGACCGGCACAAGGAAGCCCGCACCGCGGACGACTCGGGCAACTACCAGGGCGCGCTGGACAAGGTGATCGGCTCCAAGGACGACAAGCCGACGGGCGAGTGCTTCGACAACGTGGACACCGATCTGCAGAAGGCGCTCACCCATGAGCAGGGCGAGTTCGAGCTGGCGGCCGAGGACGGCAAGGGCGCGATGACGGGGCTTCCGGTGGGTGCCGCGGTGCTCGCGGTGCTGGGCGCCTCGGGTGCGGTGCTCGGTATCGGGCGCCGGCTGTCGGAGTACCGGTGAGAGGGGGCATGACGATGAAGGCACGACGTGTGCGGGCCGCTCTGAAGGGCTGGGGCGGCGTCGGCGCGATGGCGGTCGTCCTGGCCCTGACGGCGGTCTTCGCGCTGGTGCTGCCGCTGTCGCAGTCCCGCGGGGACGGCAGCACGGGCACCGGCGGCCAGGGCGTGGCCGAGGGCACGCAGACCAAGGCCGAGGAGTGCACCGACCCACAGGACCAGAGCCTGCCGCCGTCCGGCGACCAGAACGGCGCGACGGTCCAGGCCATCCGGGACCGCGGCTATCTTCGGGTCGGCGTCGATCAGAACAGCTACCGCTGGGGCTACCGCGATCCGAACAGCACCACGGAAACCAGTGAGCTGGAGGGCTTCGACATCGATCTCGCGCACGCGATAGCGGGCGAGATCCTCGGCGACCCCAACGCGATCCGCTTCCAAGCCATCCCCACCAATGAGCGGATCCCCGCGATCCAGGGCGACCGCGTCGACATGGTGGTCCGCACGATGACGATCAGCTGCACCCGGCTGGAGGAAGTGGCCTTCTCCTCGCCCTACTTCGAGACGGGACAGCAGGTCCTGGCCCCGAAGACCTCGGACATCACGGGGTACGACGACTCCTTGGCGAACAAGAAGATCTGCTCGGCGGACGGCTCCACCGCCTGGGAGAACCTGGACGCGGACAAGAAGGACGGCGACCTGGTCGCCTCCGCCGACATCAAGACCACCGTGCCCAACCAACTCGACTGCCTGGTGAGGCTCCAGCTCGGTGAGGTCGACGCCGTGGTGACCGACGGCGCGCTCGCCGCGAGCCAGGCCGCGCAGGACCCGACGGTCGAGCTCAAGGGGGAGCCGTTCACGACCGAGTACTACGGAGTGGCGATGAAGAAGGGCGCCGACGATCTGGTGCGCCGGGTCAACCAAGTGCTGGTGGACTACCGCAAGAACGGCTGGCAGCAGTCGTACGACAAGTGGCTCGCGGCGAGCCTCGGGGATTCGGCGGGACCGCCCGCCGTTAAGTACCAGTAACTGAAGCCGAGTACCAGAAGCCAAGCTGATACGACTGGAGAGTTGCCCGGGCCGCGTGGGGAACGCGTACCGGAAACGACCAAGAGCGAGAGGTGATCGATGGGCGCCGCGGGACCCTCCGGGCCGGTAATGGACCGGGACGAGGTGGACCGTGCGCTGGCGCGGCTCGGCGCGGAGCACGAGGCCATCGAGACCTCGCTCCTCGCCCTGCAGGACCACGCGGGCCGCAGACTCCTCGAAGGCGCCGAGCTCACGGGGACGACCCGGGAGCGCTGGACGGCCGCCGAGGCGTCGATCTCGCTCCTGTGGACGTACTTCGACGCGTACGCGGACGCCCTGCGCTCCGCGCGTGACGTGCGCTCCCGCAGACGCTGGCCGAACCGCGACGACCTCGTGGAGCTGACGGAGCTGCTGCGCGGCGAGAGCGTCACGGTGGCGGGCAGCGCCGCAGCGACGGCCTCCGCGCCCACGATGGCCGGCACGGGAAAGCTCAGCGAGCGCTTCACCCTGGCCGAACTCGTGGAGCGTATGAACGAGTTGTACGCGAAGTCCCTCGACATGGTCGTGGCGGCCGACGCCGTCTGGTCGGCGCTGCCCGCGCGGATCGACCTGCTGGCCGCGGAGTTGCAGCGCACCCGCCAGCTCGCGCACTCCGTGGGCGTACGCCCCGGGGAGCACCCGGCGGGCGACGACCTGGAGCGGATCACGCGCACGCTGACGTCGCTGCGGGAGCAGGTGGTGTCCGATCCGCTGGCGTTCTGGCTGCCCACGCAGGGCAGTTCGGCGCCGGGCGGCGGGCGGCCCGACACCACGCGTTACGACCGGGAGGCGCGCGCGCTGGAGGACGTGCGCCGCGAGATCGACGCGGTGCTGAGCGTGAGGCAGGACGCGGAGGCGCGGCTGGTGAAGCTGCGGGACGTGCTCTCGCGTGCGGACCGCACGCTGGCCGAGGCGCGCTCCGCGCGCGGTGAGGTGCTGGCGAAGATCGCCGCGTCGGAGGTGCCCGCGGTCAGCGGCCCGCCGACGGCGCTGCAGGAGCAGCTGGCGACGGCCGCCGAGTACCGCAGACACGCGCAGTGGCACCGTCTCTCGCCGCTCCTTGAGGCCCTGGAGGAGAAGGCCGAGGACGAACTCCTCAGGGCGCGCGAGTCGTTGACGGCCGTCACCGCGCCGCTCGCGGTCCGCGCGGAGCTGCGCGGCCGGCTCGACGCGTACAAGGCGAAGGTCGCCCGGCACGGCCTCGCCGAGGACCCGCTGCTCGTGGAGCGCTACGACGCGGCGCGCCGCATGCTGTGGAGCGCACCCTGCGATCTGCGCGTGGCGGAACAGGCGGTGCTGCGCTACCAGCACGCGGCCGCCGACTTGCTGGTGCCCAAGGTCCCCGGCCAGGCCGGCCACGGGGGGCCACAGGACCGGAGGGGGCCCTCCCGTGAGGGATAAAGGTGATGCAGTGTGAGCGAAGAGAACGCGGGCGAACGGAAGCAGTGCCAGCGCCCCGGTTGCACGGGGGCGTACGAGGACGTGGGCGGCGGCGAGTTGTACTGCGACACATGCGGTCTGGCGCCGGTCGTCTCCGCGAGCGGCATGGTCGGCTCGCCGCCGACCGGGATCACGGCGGGCGGGAAGGGCTCGCGCGGCTCCGGCCGCGGCAGTGCCAGCTCGCGCTCCAGTTCCCGGTCGTCGTCGCGCTCGGCACGCTCCTCGCAGTCCCGGCGCTCGGTGTCGGGGCGTCTGTCGCGCTCCTTGTCGGGGCGGACATCGGGCCGTTCGGTGTCGGTGCGCAGCTCCGGTTCGACGGCCGGGTCCTCCGGTCGGGGTCGGCTGGGCGTCGGCCTCGTCCAGGTCCCGGACGTGCCGCGGCCCGATCCGCGCGAGATGGTCCAGGAGAACCCCGAGGTACCCGAGCGCAAGCGGTTCTGCTCGCGCTCCGACTGCGGGGCGCCGGTGGGGCGTGCGCGGGGTGAGAGGCCGGGGCGTACGGAGGGTTTCTGCACCAAGTGCGGCCACCCGTACTCGTTCGTGCCGAAGCTGCGCGCGGGCGATGTCGTGCACGGCCAGTACGAGGTCGTGGGCTGCCTCGCGCACGGCGGGCTCGGCTGGATCTACCTCGCCGTGGACCGCGCGGTGTCCGACCGCTGGGTGGTGCTCAAGGGCCTGCTCGACACGGGCGACCAGGACGCGATGGCCGCCGCGATATCGGAGCGCCGCTTCCTCGCCGAGATCGAGCACTCCAACATCGTGCGGATCTACAACTTCGTCGAGCACCTCGACCAGCGCACGGGCTCCCTCGACGGCTACATCGTCATGGAGTACGTCGGCGGCAAGTCCCTCAAGGAGATCGCCAACGAGCGTCGTACGCCCGCCGGGAAGCGTGACCCGCTGCCGGTGGAGCAGGCCTGCGCGTACGGTATCGAGGCGCTCGAGGCGCTCGGTCATCTGCACAGCCGCAACCTGCTGTACTGCGACTTCAAGGTCGACAACGCGATCCAGACCGAGGACCAGCTCAAGCTGATCGACATGGGCGCGGTGCGCAGGATGGACGACGACGAGTCGGCCATCTACGGCACGGTCGGCTACCAGGCGCCGGAGGTCGCCGAGCTCGGCCCGTCGGTCGCCTCCGACCTCTACACCGTCGCCCGTACGCTCGCGGTGCTGACCTTCGACTTCCAGGGCTACACGAACGTCTTCGTGGACTCCCTGCCCGACCCCGACAACATCGAGGTCTTCCGCCAGTACGAGTCGTTCTACCGCCTTCTCGTACGCGCCACCGACCCCGACCCGGCCCGCCGGTTCGCCTCCGCGCAGGAGATGGCCGAGCAGCTGACGGGCGTACTGCGCGAGGTCGTGGCGCTGCAGACGGGCCGCCCCCGCCCCTCCCTGTCCACGCTCTTCGGGCCCGAACTGAAGGTCACGGACACGGAGTTGTTCGGGGAGCTGGAGGGGGATGTGTCGCGGCTGGGGGCACGGGCGGTGCCGGTGGGACGGCGGCGCCGGGCGCTTGTCGGGACCAACGGAGGCCGGGCGCTGGTCGCGGCGGGCAACGGCGGTGCAGCCGTTTCTTCAGGCACCGGAGATGCCGCGCTGTCCGGCGGCGGAGCCGCGGGCGGTCCTGGCGCCGGAGGCGCTGGGCAGTTGGGCGGCGGAGCCGCTGGCGCTCTCGGCAGCGGAGGCGCCGCACTGTCTGGCGGCGGAGCCACTAACGCTTTCGGCGCCGGAGGCGCCGGGCAGGCAGGCGGTGCAGCCGCCACCCCCGCCCAAAGCGCGGCCGACGCCCTCGCGCCGCCGCCGACCGCCCTGGTCAAGCCCGTCCAGAGCGCGGCCAGCGCACTCGCTCTGCCGGTCCCCCGCGTCGACCCCGGCGACCCGAACGCCGGTTTCCTCGCGGGCCTCATGGCGTCCGCGCCCGCGGAGCTGATCTCCGCGCTGCACGCGGCGCCCACCGGCTCCCTGGAGCTGCGGCTGCGCGAGCTGCGGGCCCGCCTGGAGATGGGCGAGCTGGAGAGCGCCACCGGGACCCTCGCGGCCCTGGAGGCGGACCATCCCGACGACTGGCGGGTGGTCTGGTATCGCGGGGTCGCCGCGCTCGCGACCGGCGACCACGAGGTGGCGGCGCTGTCCTTCGACGCGATCTACGACGCGTTCCCCGGCGAGCCCGCCCCCAAGCTGGCCCTCGGCCTGTGCGCGGAGGTCCTCGGGCAGCTGGACAACGCCGCCGAGTACTACCGCCTGGTGTGGACGACCGACCCGAGCTATGTGAGCGCGGCGTTCGGACTGGCCCGCGTACAGCTCGCGGCGGGCGACCGGCGGGGTGCCGTACGGACCCTGGAGTCGGTGCCGGAGGCGAACATCCACTACACGGCGGCCCGCGTCGCCGCCGTACGGGCACGGCTGCGGCACCGGATGAACGCGGCCCCGGACGCCCAGTTCCTGGACGACCTGACCGCGGCGGCGGGGCAGATCGAGGCGCTCGGCGGATACGGCCTGGACGCGGTCCGACGCGAGCAGTTGTCCACAGAGGTCCTTGGCTGCGCCCTGGACTGGGTACTCTCCGGTAGCCAGGGTTCCGCGCCACCGAGCACACCGGCGCGTACCGTACTGCTCGGCAGTGACCTGGACGAGCGAGGCCTCCGCTTCGGTCTGGAGCGCTCGTACCGGACACTGGCCCGGCTCGCCCAAGGTGGCGAGGAGAGGATCGATCTGGTGGAGCGCGCCAACCGCTACCGCCCCCGGACGTGGGTGTAATTGATGTCGCAGATGCCCCCGGCGTTGTCGAAGTGCCCCAGCTGCGAGGAGCCGCTGGAGTCGGGCGACCGCTTCTGCGGTGCGTGCGGGTACGACCTGTCGGCCGTGCCCGCACCGCCGGACGACAACCCCACGATCACCATGAACGGCATGGCAGCGCACCCCCCGTCGGCCGCCCCTTCGGTGGACTGGCCGGTCGCCCCCGAGGTGGACAGCTCCCACAGGCCCGCCCCAGTCCATGTGCCGTCGGAGATCCAGGGCACCGACTCGGCGGGCCACGAACTCCCGGCCCACGCGTCGGGCGTACGGTTCGACGGGCCCCCGGAGCCGGACGAGTACACTCTGCAGGCACCCGACCCGCGCACCGCCGACTTCGCGACGACCCCGTCCGCGGGCACCAAGGTGTGCGTGGCCTGCCGCGCGGGCCAGGTCGACCGGGACGGCTACTGCGAGAACTGCGGCCACGCACAGCCGCGTGAACGGGACCATATGGAACAGGAGTTGGACGCCGTGTCCGCGGTCAGCGACCGGGGGCTGCGCCACCATCGCAACGAGGACGCGTTCGCGATCTCCTCGACCGCGCTGCCCGACGGCTCCTCCGCCGTCGTCGCGATCGTCTGCGACGGGGTGTCCTCGGCGACCCGCCCGGACGAGGCCTCCCTCGCCGCGTCCCGCGCCGCCAACGAGTCGCTCCTGGAGGCCCTGCCCCGGGGCACGCACCCCCAGCAGGCCATGCACGACGCGATCGTCGCCGCCTCCCGGGCGGTCAACTCCCTTGCGGGAGCCGCCCCTTCCGAGCACGCCCCGCATCAGAACGCGCCCGCCTGCACCCTCGTGGGCGCCGTGGTCACGCCCACTCTCCTGATCGTCGGCTGGGTCGGCGACAGCCGCGCCTACTGGATCCCCGTGGACCGCACCTCCCCCGCGGCCCGGCTCACCGAGGACGACTCCTGGGCCGCGCAGATGGTCGCCGCGGGCCTGATGAACGAGGCGGAGGCGTACGCGGACGAGCGCGCCCACGCGATCACCGGCTGGCTCGGCGCGGATGCGTACGAACTGGAGCCGCACACCGCTTCCTTCAAGCCGGACCGGCCGGGTGTAGTGGTGGTGTGCACCGACGGCTTGTGGAACTACGCGGAGGCGGCCGAGGAGCTGGCGCAGGTCATCCCGCCCGACGCCGCGCTCCGCCCGCTGCACAGCGCCCAGGTTCTGGTCGGCCACGCCCTGGACGGCGGGGGCCACGACAACGTAACAGTGGCCGTCCTGCCGTTCCCGGCCCCCTCGATGGGGGCAGGATCGGCCTGAGGCCGGACAGGGAACGGTCTCTAGGGCCGGGCAGGACCGGCCTGAGGCCGGGCAGGAACGGCCGTGGACCGGAGGGGACCGGTCCGCTCACCGACATCACCCACGGTTCGTGGGGGTCCTGAGGGGGAGCAAAGAAGGCATGGCCAATTTCTCGAAGTCGAACGTGCCGCAGTTCTCGGTGGACGTGTACCAGAACGAGTACCTGCCGGAAGGCGGGCGCGAGGTCAACGCGATCGTGACGGTGACCTCGACCGGCGGCGGCACCATCGGGAGTGCGGTCGCCGCGCCGCACCTCTACACACCGGGGCAGGGCCCGGACGCGGCCGTGGCGATCATGGTCGACTGTTCGGGCTCGATGGACTACCCGCCGACCAAGATGCGCGGCGCCCGGGACGCGACGGCCGCCGCCATCGACGCCGTACGCGACGGAGTGCACTTCGCGGTGATCGGCGGCACGCATGTGGCCAAGGAGGTCTACCCGGGCGGCGGGCAGCTCGCGGTGGCCGACGCGGGGACCCGCGAGCAGGCCAAGCAGGCGCTGCGCAAGCTGAGCGCGGGCGGCGGCACCGCGATCGGCACCTGGCTGCGGCTCGCGGACCGGCTGCTGGCATCGGCGGACGTCGCGATCCGGCACGGCATCGTGCTCACCGACGGACGGAACGAACACGAGTCGGCAGAGGATCTCAAGGCCGCGCTGGACGCCTGCGCCGGGCGCTTCACCTGTGACGCGCGGGGCGTCGGCACCGACTGGGAGGTCAAGGAGGTCACCGGGATCGCCTCCGCGCTGCTCGGCACCGCCGACATCGTCGCCGACCCGGCGGGACTGTCCGCCGACTTCACGCAGATGATGGAGACGGCCATGGGCAAGGAGGTCGCGGACGTCGCGCTGCGGCTGTGGACGCCGGTGGGCACAGCCATCAAGTTCGTCAAGCAAGTGGCGCCCACGGTCGAGGAGTTGACCGACCGCCGCACGGAGGCGGGCCCGCGCGCCGGTGACTACCCGACCGGCTCCTGGGGAGACGAGTCCCGTGACTACCACGTCTGCGTCGAGGTGCCCGAGGCGGGCATCGGCCAGGAAATGCTCGCGGCCCGGGTCTCCCTGGTGATCCCGCAGCCCGACGGCACCGCCCAGACGCTGGGCGCGCAGGGTCTCGTACGGGCCGTGTGGACCGACGACATGGTGGCGTCCACGTCGATCAACCCGCAGGTCGCGCACTACACAGGCCAGGCCGAACTGGCACAGGTCATCCAACAGGGACTGGACGCCCGTAAATCGGGAGATATCGATGGGGCAACGGCCAAGCTGGGCCGCGCCGTTCAGCTCGCCAGCATCTCCGGAAACGCGGATACGGCGAAACTGCTTGCGAAGGTAGTGGACGTGGTCGACGCCCCGGCAGGTACTGTGCGACTGAAGGCAAAGGTCGAAGAGGCCGACGAGATGACGCTCGAGACGCGGTCGACAAAGACTGTTCGTGTAAAGAAATAGGTGGTCCGGCCCCTCCCCGGGGGCCGGAGCTGCGAGCCCGGACCCTGTACCGAGGGGGACGGAGAACTTCGGTCCCCCGGGGCCGGAAGAAGAAAGGGGGAAGCGCCGACATGCCGACCTGCCCGAACGGACACCAGTCGGGTTCCGACGACTGGTGCGAGGTCTGCGGTCACCGCATGGCCGGTGCCGTGCCCCCGCCTCCGCCGCCACCCCCGGCAGCCGGCTACGGCTATCCGCCGCCCGGCCAGGGCGGGCGCCCGCACCTGTCCGCCGTACCGGACCCGTCGCCCGAGCCGGAGTACTGCCCGCAGTGCCACACACCGCGCGAAGGCGCGGCGCCGTTCTGCGAGGAGTGCCGGTGGAACTTCCTGACGAACACGGCGACCTCGTACACCCCGGCCGCACCTCCCGGTGCCGGTCCCGGCGGCCCGAACCCGGCGCTGCGGTTCCAGCAGCAGCCGCCCGGACAGCACGGTTCCGGCCATGATTCGTACGACTACCAGAGCTCGCGGCCCTCGCAGATGAACCGTCCTGCCGAGCCGCTCTCGCCGTACGGCGGCGATCCCTCGGGCCAGGGTGGGTACCCCGGTGGTCCCGGGAACTTCGGTGGTCAGGGTCAGGGCGGGCCCGGTGGCCCCGGTGCCGCTCAGGCGTACCAGCAGCCCGCTCCCCCCGGATATCCGCAGGAGACCGGGTACCCGCAGGAGACCGGCCATCCGCAGGGTCCGGGCGGGCAGCCCTACGGGGGCAACGACGACTGGGTCCTCCCTCCGCCGGGCGGCGGTCCCGGTGGTCAGGGCCAGGGCCAGGGCGGCTACGGCTACCCGCAGCCCGGCGCGACGCAGGCCCCGCCCGGGTACCAGCAGCAGCCGATGGCCTGGAACGTGACGATCGGGCCCGACCGCGAGTACTTCATGGCGATGATGCAGCGCTCCGGTCCGGAGGCCGCAGGGCTGAACCTCCCCGCGTACTCCCCCGAGCAGCAGCGCCCGCTCATCGGCAACCAGATCACGATCGGCCGCCGTCGCCACTCCACGGGCGAGTCCCCGGACATCGACCTGGCGGTGCCGCCGGAGGACCCGGGCGTCTCGCACCAGCACGCGGTCCTCGTCCAGCAGCCGGACGGCAGCTGGGCGGTCGTCGACCAGAACTCCACGAACGGCACCACCGTCAACGGCGGCGAGGAGCCCATCCAGCCCTTCGTCCCCGTACCGCTGCAGGACGGCGACCGGGTGCACGTGGGGGCTTGGACGACGATCACGATTCGCAGGGGTTGAGCGGCGTCAGGTGATCGGCGTGATGTGCGTTACGCGAGCGGCCAGGCGTACGGCCCTTCCGGGTCGTCCAGCCAGGCCCACTCGCGTTCGCCGCTGACCGTGATCCCGTACCGCACGCGTTCCGGTTGCTCCTCGCGCTCCCACAGGGCCAGGGCCTCGTGCGGATCGAGGGCGCCCGCGGTGAGGGCCAGCAGGAAGCGGAAGAGTTCGTTCTGGATCGCCCGGCGCGGCAGGCCGCCGTCGACCGTGGGCCGCGGTTCCGGCCGCCCGGTGCCGCGCAGGGGCACGAAGTAGGCGGGTGTGAGCAGGAAGTAGCCCTCGGCGTGCTCGGCGTCGCGTACGCGCAGGTCGATCACGCCGGTCGCGATCGGCGCGAGGATGTGGGCGCCGGGGGTGCACTGGGCGAGCCAGGGGCGCGGGATCGAGGTCACGGCGCAGGTCACGATGACGCGGTCGTACGGGGCGTGCTCGGGGCAGCCGCGGGCGCCGTCGCCGGTGACGACGGCCGGGTGGTACCCGGCGGCGGCCAGATGCCGCCGGGCCGACTCGGTGATCTCCGGGTCCAGGTCGATGGTGGTGACCCGTTCGTCGCCGAGCCGGTGGGCGAGCAGGGCCGCGTTGTAGCCGGTGCCCGCGCCGATCTCCAGGACCGTGTTGCCGTCCCGTACCTCCAGCTCGGCCAGCATCTTCGCCATCAGGGACGGCTGGCTGCTGGACGAGAGCAGTTCGCCGTCGCGCACCCGGGTGGCCAGCGGCGAGTCGGCGTACGCACCGCGCAGCCAGCGCTCACGCCTGCGCGGGTCGGGGTCCTCGCCCCACAGCCGCTCGTAGCCGTCCTCGGCACCGACGTAGTAGTACGGCACGAAGAGATGGCGCGGGACGCTCTCGAAGGCCTCCCGCCAGACCGGGTCGCTGTCCCAGGCCCCGCCCGCGTCGATCTCACGCACCAGCGCCGCCCGAGCCGTGGCGGCGAGGTCGTCCAGGCCATGGCCGATGACGTGCGCGCTCATACCTCCACTGTGCGGCGCACGGCTCCCGGAGGCGAGCGCCTGAATGCGCCGTTCCGCCGGGGGTCCCCAAGCCTTGGGCGGTGGTCCTAGGCCTTGAGTCCTCGGTCTCCCCGTCTGAGACCATGGACGAGTGCTGCAATTCCCGGGGGACAGCCCCCGGACCCCCGGCCGGGAAGACCGGGGCCACCCCGAGCGATATTTGTGAGGCCAACCCACGTGAATGAGATTCGGCGCGGCACGCTTCAGGAGCAGACCTTCTACGAGCAGGTCGGCGGGGAGGAGACCTTCCGCCGCCTCGTCCACCGTTTCTACGAGGGTGTCGCCGAGGACCCGCTGCTGCGGCCCATGTATCCCGAGGAGGACCTGGGCCCGGCCGAGGAGCGCCTCACGCTGTTCCTGATCCAGTACTGGGGCGGCCCCACCACGTACAGCGAGAACCGCGGCCACCCCCGGCTGCGGATGCGCCACGCCCCCTTCGCCGTCGACCGCGCGGCGCACGACGCCTGGCTGAAGCACATGCGCGTCGCCGTCGACGAGCTCGGCCTCTCCGAGGAGCACGAGCACACGTTGTGGAACTACCTGACGTACGCGGCGGCGTCGATGGTGAACACGGCGGGCTGAGCCCCACGCTTGATCTATTGCCGTAACCGAACAGCAATCACGCAGAGGTATTGACGGGCCCCGACCCCGGTGTCATGGTTACGCCCATCGAGACATCAGATGTCTGACGTCAGATCTCTTGATCGCACTGCGATCACTTGATGACAGACTTCTGGTCACCACCCGTCGAGACCCGCCCGCCGGAGGCCCAACGATGTCGCTCTCCGAAGACCTGGCCGAGCAACTGCTCAGCGCGATCATCGACGGCACGTACCCGCCGGACGCCGCCCTCCCCCCGGAGGCCGAGCTCGCCGAGCAGTCGTCCGTGAGCCGTCTGACCGTGCGCGAGGCGGTGAAGCAACTGCGCGCGCAGAACGTCGTACGTGTGGTCCGCGGCCGTGGCACCTACGTGAACCCGCCGGACCGCTGGACCGCCATGGAACACGTGGTCCGCGCGGCGTCCCGTTCCTCGCACACCGCCCTTTCGGAGCGACTCATCGAGGCCCGCCGCCTCATCGAGAACGGCGCGACGGAACTCGCCGCCGTCCGCAGGAGCGAGGCCGACCTCGCGGAGCTGCGCGAGCACCTCGCGTCGATGCGCGAGGCGGCCGACACGGCGGACACGGAACAGTTCGTCCAGGCGGACATCGACTTCCACGCCACGGTGATGCGGGCGACCGGCAACCTCTTCGTCCCGCTCCTGTTCGAGCCCTTCGGCCCGCTCCTGACGGAGGGCCGCCGCGAGACGTCGGCGGTCCCCCAGATCCGTATCAACGCGATCGCCCATCACGAAGCGGTCCTGGTGGCCCTGGAGTCCGGCGACCCCGAGAAGGCCCGCCGCGCGATGGACGCCCATATGAACCAGACGGCGAACGACCTGCGCACTCACGTGATCAAGGACCCCGACCACCGCTGACGCGCACAGCTCCTGACCACGTAGCCGCTGCGTGGCTGTAGGCACACGTAGCCGATACGTGGCCGAAGGCACTCGTGCCACTGGGGTGGCACGAGTGTGCTCACCCCCGAACGATCCCCATCCCCCGCCCTCACCCAGGAACCGCCATGTCCCTACCCCGCCATGCCCTCCCCGAGCACGAAGTCCTCTCCGGCCTCCCGCCTGTCCGGGCCGTCCCGGCATCGGAAGTCGCCGCCAGAATCCGGTCCGCCCCGCGCCTCGTCGTCCTGGACGACGACCCCACCGGCACCCAGACCATCAAGGACATCCCCGTCCTCACCACTTGGACCGTCGACGATCTCCGCTGGGCCCTCCGCCAGAACACCCCCGCCTTCTTCGTCCTCACCAACACCCGCAGCCTCTCCCCCGAGGACACCGCGACCCGCAACCGCGAGATCGTCCACGCCCTCCACCAGGCATCCCGGGCCGAAGGCATCCCCTACGCCATCGCCTCCCGAAGCGACTCCACCCTGCGCGGCCACTTCCCGCTCGAAACCGACGTACTGGCCGAGGAGTTGACGTCCGTCGGCGCCCCCACCCCCGACGGAGTCGTCCTCGTCCCCGCCTACATCGAGGCCGGCCGCCTCACCGCCGACTCGACCCACTGGATGCGCACCCCGGACGGCCTTCTCCCTGTCGGCGAGAGCGAGTTCGCCAGGGACGCCACCTTCGGCTACCGCTCCTCCCGCCTCCCCGACTGGATCGAGGAGAAGACGCACGGCCGCACCCCCGCCGACAAGGTCCTCCGCATCACGCTCACCGACCTCCGTACGCACGGCCCCGCCCACGTCGCCACCCTCCTCTCCACCCTCCGCGACGGCGCCCCCGCCGTGGTGGACGCGGTCTGCGACGACGACCTCCGCGTCCTCGCCCTGGCTCTCGCCGAGGCCGAGGAGAACGGCGCCCACCTCCTCTACCGCGTAGGCCCCTCCTTCGTACGCGCCCGGGCCGGCCAGTCCGCCCACCCCCCGCTCACCCCCGCCGAACTCCGCCCCCTGCGCGGCGACGCCCCGCACGGCCTGATCGTCGTCGGCTCCCATGTCTCCCTGACCACCCGCCAGTTGGACCGCCTGCGCGAGCGGCAGGGCAATCAGCAGGGCAACCTCACCGAGTACGAACTCGACGTCGCCCAGCTCCTCTACGACACCCGCCGCGACACCCACATCCGCGAGATCGCCACCGCTGCCGCGGCCGCCCTGGAGACCTCCGACGCCGTCATCCGCACCACCCGCACGCTCGTCACCGGTACGGACCCGGACGCCAGCCTCGCCATCTCCCGCCGCGTCTCCGCCGCCCTCGTCGAAGCGGTACGCCTCGTCAACGCCGCCCGCCGCCCCGCCTTCGTCATCGCCAAGGGCGGCATCACCTCAAGCGACACCGCGACCCACGGCCTGGAGATCCGCCGCGCCTGGGCCCGCGGCACCCTGCTCCCCGGCATCGTCTCCCTCTGGCAGCCCGTCGACGGCCCGGCCGCCGGCATCCCGTACGTCGTCTTCGCGGGCAACGTCGGCGGCGACGACGCCCTCTCCGACGCCCTCGCGCTCCTGAGGAGCGCTGCCTGATGCCGCTGACCGGGCCTGAAGGCCCTCACCGAGGCGTACAACTGACCCCACGGCACGCGTAGTTCAGGGCCCGCTGGGGCTCCCGCGGCCTCGGGCGGCGGCACAACAGGGCCTGCCCATCCAGCTCGGGCGCTGCGCCCTGCCGCCACGCCGGAAAACACTCCCCATCCGGCTCCGGCCCTGCTTTGGGCGACCCCACCCGCAGCCGAAGTCATACCCCCAAAGCACCCCCGTCCCCCTCCCCAAAGGACACTCACATGTCAACCGCTCCCCACACGGCAGTGATCGGCCTGGGCGCCATGGGCCTCCCCATGGCCACCCGCCTGGCCGCCCACCTCCCGGTCACGGCCTACGACATAGCCGAAGACCGCCGGGCCCTGGTCACCAAGGCGGGCGGCGCTGCCGCCACCTCCCCCGCCGAAGCCGCCCGCAACGCGGACATCGTCCTCCTCGCAGTCCGAGACCAGTCCCAAGTAGAAGGCGCCCTCTTCGCCAAGCACGGCGCAGCCGAAACCCTCCGCCCCGGCGCCACTGTCGTCCTCACCAGCACGGTCGGCCCGGAGGCGGCCCGCGCCACAGCCGCCCGCCTCACCGAAAAGGGCATCCTCACGGTCGACGCGCCGGTCAGCGGCGGCCCTGTCCGCGCGGGCAACGGTGACCTCCTCATCGTCGTAGGCGCCGAGGACAAGGCCCTGGACCTGGCCCGCCCGGTCCTGGACCTCCTCGCCTCCACCCTCACGGTCGTGGGCCCCCGTCCGGGCGACGGCCAGGCACTCAAGGCGATCAACCAACTCCTCGCCGGCGTCCACATCGCCGCCGCCGCGGAGGCCGTCGCTCTCGCCCGGGGCCTGGGCCTCGACCCGGCCACGGTCGTGGAGAGCCTCCGCCACGGCGCCGCGGGCTCGTTCATGTTCGCCGACCGCGGCCCCCGCATGGTCGAGACGTACGAGGACGGCCCGGACCCCGAGGTGAAGTCCCGCCTCGACATCTTCGTGAAGGACATGGGCATCGTCACCGGCATCGCCAGGGACGCCCACGTCCCGGTCCCCCTCGCGTCCGCCGCGCAGCAGCTCTACCTCCTCGGCGAAAGCTCAGGCCTCGCCGCCCACGACGACTCCGCCATCGTTACCGTGCTCTCACCGAAGGAGACCGGCGAATGAGCTCCACCACACTGCTGCTGATCGCGGCGGGCGGCATTGCCCTGCTGCTGCTGATGGTGATCAAGTTCAAGGTCCATGCATTCATCGCCCTGCTCCTGGTGAGCATGGGCGTGGCGCTGGCCGCGGGCACTCCCGCGGCAGAGCTGGTCACCACCATCCAGGACGGCATGGGCCAGACCCTCGGCTACATCGCCATCATCATCGCGCTGGGCGCCATGGTCGGCCGAATGATCGAGATATCGGGCGGCGCACGGTCGTTCGCGCAGTCACTGATCGACAGATTCGGTGAGCGCCGAACACCGCTGGCACTGACCGTGGCCGGTTTCATTCTCGGCATCCCGATCTTCTTCGACGTCGGGCTGATCATCTTGATGCCGATCGTCGTCGGTGTTGCCCGGGTTTCCCGCAAGCCGATCCTCACGTACGCCCTGCCGCTCGCCGGAGCGATGCTCACCGTGCACGCCCTGCTGCCCCCGCACCCGGGACAGGTGGCACTGGCCGGCCTGATCGGCGCCGACCAGGGCATGATCCTGCTCTTCGGCATCCCGATCACCGCCGTGGTGACCTTGGTCGGGTTCCTGCTCGCCCGGCGCTTGACCCGCCGTGAGTACCCGATCGACCCCGATGCGTACCAGAGGATCTACGGCGAGGCGGACTCGCCGGACGCGGACGGCACCGGCGGCGGATCCGCCCCGGCAGCGGGCAGCGGTGCTGTCGAGAAGGGCGATGGCGGCGCCACGGTTCTGGCGCCGGCGCCCAGCGACGCGCAGCAGACGGAGCGCCCGCCGACCTTCGGCATGATCCTCACCCTGGTCCTCACCCCCATCGTGCTCATCATGCTCGGCACGGTCAGCACGAACACCCTGGCCGAGAGCTCGTCGGTGCGCACCGTCCTCGGCGTGATCGGGGCTCCGATGGTCGCCCTGCTCATCGCCGTGCTGCTGTGCGCCTACCTCCTGGGCGTCCGCCGCAGTTGGTCTGCCTCCCACATCGAAGAGGTCCTGAGCTCCGCCCTGCCTCCGATCGCTCTGGTCGTCCTCATCTCCGGCGCCGGCGGCATCTTCGGCAAGGTGCTGGTCAAGACCGGTATCGGTGACGCCGTCTCCGACCTGCTGCAGGCCAGCGGTCTGCCGCTGCTCGCCCTGGCCTTTGTGATGACGCTCGTGCTGCGTGTAGCTCAGGGCTCGGCCACGGTTTCGCTGGTCACCGTCGGCGGTCTCCTCGGGCCGCTGGTGAAGGAGGTGGACCTGTCCTCGCCCCAGCTGGCGCTGGTCGCCCTGGCCATGGGCGGTGGAGCACTCGCCCTGTCGCACATCAACGACTCGGGCTTCTGGATCTTCACGAAGCTGGTCGGGATCAATGTGAGTACCGCCCTGCGCACCTGGACGGTACTGACGACCGCGATGGGGCTGACCGGCTTCGCGCTCGCGGCCGCCCTGTGGCCCCTGGTGTAGTACCCGGGGCGGGAGTCGGGGCCGGGGCGCGGGCCACGAAGCTCAGCGAACGCTGACGTCCAGCGCCCCAAGTCCCGCCCTGCGTACGGCGATCGATCCGTACGGCGTACGCAGCCTGAGCCACGCGCCCGACGAGAGCAGCCCCAGCGCGGCCTCGTCGGGCGCGGCCGTGCGTGCGGGCCTCAGGAATCCCAGCGACTGCGCCGCGTGTGCGGCCCGCACCGGCAGTTCGGTGTCGCCGATCGGCCGGGACCAGATCTCCCGCCCGATCCGGTCCAGCTCGGCGCGGGTACGCCGCTCGGGCGCCAACTCCCCGATACGGGAGCGGAATTCGGCGACCGCCGAGGCGACCATCGACCGCACCGTTTCCAGCGCGGGCAGCCCCGGCTCCTGTCCCCAGCCGCCGCGCGGCGGCAGCACGCCGGCCCACGGCGGTCCGGTGACGGCGGCCGGGACGATGGCCGTGGCCGCCGACTCGTCGAGGGACTCCAGGAGTTCACCGGCCGAGACGGTCACATCGAGCGAGACGTCAAGACCGTTCTCGTACGGCTTGGCCAGTCGCGCCGTACGGATCGCCAGCACCTCGAACGACGGGGGCCGACCGAACACCGCGAGCGCCGTCCCCGACCCCTGCAACCGCACGGCTGCCGCGCGGTCGTAGTGGATCAGCCGGGCAAGGAAGGCGGCGAGGTCCGCCGCCTCCCCGGCGTCGGCGAGGTGCAGGGCCGTCATGCGGCGACGGCCTCCGAGGGATCTTCGTCGTCCTTGGACTCCGTGTACTCCTCGAGGAAGGCCTTCTCCTCGGCGGTGATACGGCGCGGTCGCCGCGCCTCGAAGTCGAACGGCACGATCACCGTCGAGGCCCGGACATACACCTGGTCCGGGTCCTTGACCTCGTACGTGATGGTGAACGACGCCGCTCTGATCTCTGTGACCCACAGCTCGATGTCCACCGGTGTGTGCCGGTGCACCAGTTGCTGCTTGTAGTCGATCTCATGGCGTGCCACCACGGACCCCTGCTGGAAATCCTTGTCCGGGCGGAACAGGAAGTTGATGCGTGCCTCCTCCAGATAGCGGAGGAAGACCACGTTGTTGATGTGGCCGTACGCGTCCATGTCCGCCCAGCGCAGCGGGCAGCGGTAGATGTGCCGCAAGATCAGCCCCGGGTCAGCTTCTTGTAGGTGGCTCGGTGCGGACGGGCGGCGTCCGGGCCGAGCCGCTCGATCTTGTTCTTCTCGTACGACTCGAAGTTGCCCTCGAACCAGAACCACTTGGAGTCGCCCTCGTAGGCGAGGATGTGCGTCGCCACCCGGTCCAGGAACCAGCGGTCGTGGGAGACGACCACGGCGCAGCCCGGGAACTCCAGCAGCGCGTTCTCCAGCGAGGACAGCGTCTCGACGTCCAGGTCGTTGGTCGGCTCGTCGAGGAGCAGCAGGTTGCCGCCCAGCTTGAGGGTGAGCGCGAGGTTCAGCCGGTTGCGCTCGCCGCCGGAGAGCACGCCGGCCGGCTTCTGCTGGTCGGGGCCCTTGAAGCCGAAGGCGGAGACGTACGCGCGGGAGGGCATCTCGACCTGGCCGACGTTGATGTAGTCCAGCTCGTCCGAGACGACGGCCCACAGCGTCTTCTTGGGGTCGATGTTCGCGCGGGTCTGGTCGACGTAGCTGATCTTGACGGTGTCGCCGACCTTGATCGCACCGGAGTCCGGCTCCTCCAAGCCCTGGATCATCTTGAACAGCGTGGTCTTGCCCGCGCCGTTCGGACCGATGATGCCGACGATGCCGTTGCGCGGCAGCGTGAAGGACAGGTCGTCGATGAGAAGCTTCTCGCCGAAGCCCTTGGTGAGGTTCTCGACCTCGACGACGACATTGCCCAGGCGGGGGCCCGGCGGGATCTGGATCTCCTCGAAGTCCAGCTTCCGCATCTTGTCCGCCTCGGCGGCCATCTCCTCGTAACGGGCAAGGCGCGCCTTGGACTTGGCCTGCCGCCCCTTGGCGTTGGAGCGGACCCACTCGAGCTCTTCCTTCAGACGCTTCTGCCGCTTGGCGTCCTTCGCACCCTCGACCTTGAGACGGGCCTGCTTGGTCTCCAGGTACTGCGAGTAGTTGCCCTCGTAGCCGTGGAGGCGGCCGCGGTCGACCTCGCAGATCCACCCGGCGACGTTGTCGAGGAAGTACCGGTCGTGGGTGACGGCGACGACGGTGCCCGGGTACTTGGCGAGGTGCTGCTCCAGCCAGTTCACGGACTCGGCGTCGAGGTGGTTGGTGGGCTCGTCGAGGAGCAGCAGGTCGGGCTGCTCGAGCAGCAGCTTGCAGAGCGCGACGCGGCGCTTCTCACCACCGGAGAGGTTGGTGACGGGCCAGTCACCGGGAGGGCAGCCCAGGGCGTCCATGGCCTGCTCGAGCTGGGAGTCCAGGTCCCACGCGTTGGCGTGGTCGAGGTCCTCCTGGAGCTTGCCCATCTCCTCCATCAGCTCGTCGGTGTACTCGGTCGCCATCTGCTCGGCGATCTCGTTGAACCGGTCGAGCTTGCCCTTGATCGAGGCGACACCCTCCTGGACGTTCTCCAGGACGGTCTTCTCCTCGTTCAGCGGGGGCTCCTGCAGGAGGATGCCGACGGTGTAACCGGGCGACAGGAACGCGTCACCGTTCGACGGCTGCTCAAGGCCGGCCATGATCTTGAGGACGGTCGACTTACCGGCACCGTTCGGGCCGAGGACACCGATCTTCGCTCCGGGCAGGAAGCTCAGGGTGACGTCGTCGAGAATCACCTTGTCGCCGTGCGCCTTGCGCGCCTTGCGCATGGTGTAAATGTACTCAGCCAAGAGAAACCGTCCGGACGCTTGAAATCGGCAGTGGGCAGATACACCCCATACTGCCCGACGGCCACCCCTGGGGGGAAACTCATATGACCGAGGGGCTCTGACCTGCGGTTTTACTGCTGGCTGGGATGGCCCTGATCACGGGCGGGTGCAGCGGCCCGTCGGGTTGGCGGCCGGTGGGCGGCACTGGAGGGCGAAGTCCGAGGCGTTTTTGCTCAGGTAGCGGCCCATGCAGGTGTTCGCGGTGGTGCGGCCTCGTTCGCGGCAGAAGGTCAGGGCGGCTCGGCCGTTGGCGAAGGGGCCCGGGGCGTAGATGACCCAGAAGCCGGGGCGCAGGGAGGCGAAGTTGTCGCTGCGGACGTAGATGGCCCCGGGGATCGACTGGCGGATCTTGGCGAGCCGTTGGTCTCTGGCGGCCGTGCCCGCGCTGACGGGCTCGGAGTAGAGCTGGGCGATCCAGCGGTCGCCTTTGGGGGCGGCGGGCGGGCGGGCGGTCTGCTTCGGCGGGGTCGGTGTGGGGGTCGGCGGCTGGTTCGGCTCGGGGGTCTGGCGTGTCGGCTGCGTCGCCGTTGTGGTCGCCGTTGTGGGGGACGTACTGCTGCGGGCCTCGTTGTCGGTCGAATCGCCGAGCACGAGGGCGAGCGCGGTGGCGGCGGTGACCGCGAGGGCGACCGCGATGACCGCGATGACGATCGACGTACGGCTGCGCGCGCGGCCGGTCGCGTGGTCGTGCCCGGGGTGCGGCGTCGGCCGGGGGGTGTCCAGCTGGGTGAGCGGGTGCGGCACCGGATCCGGGGCCGGCGGTGCCGTCGTCGTCACCGTCGGCTGCGCCCAGTGCGGGCTCGCGCCGTGCTCCACCTGCGCGAGCATCGCGTCCAGCCGTGCCGCGTCGGGGCGGGCCGCCGGGTCCCGTACCAGCAGCGCCTGGAGTACGGGCGCGAGGGGGCCGGAGCGCACCGGCGGCGGTACCGGGTCGTCGATCACCGCGGCCAGGGTGGCGAGCGTGGTCGCGCGGCGCATCGGGCTGACGCCCTCGACGCAGACGTACAGCACGAGGCCCAGGGACCACAGGTCGGACGCCGGGTCGTCGTCGTTGCCGCGGATCCGCTCGGGGGCGATGTACTCGGGGGAGCCGATGAGTTCGCCGGTGGCCGTCAGAGAGGTCGAGCCCTGGAGGGCCGCGATGCCGAAGTCGGTGAGCACGGCGGTGCCGTCGGGGCGCAGGAGGATGTTGGCGGGCTTGACGTCGCGGTGCTGGATGCCGGCCGCGTCCGCGGCCCGCAGGGCGGCGAGCACCTGACGGCCGATGCGGGCGGCCTCGGCGGGGAGCAACGGGCCGCTGTCGAGGCGCTCTTGGAGCGAGATGCCGCTCACCAGCTCCATCACGAGCCAGGGGTGCGGGTCGTGGTCCACGATGTGGTGGATGGTCACCACGTTCGGATGGCTGATCCGGGCGAGCGCCCGTGCCTCTCGCAGCACCCGCTCCCGCAGGGCGTCCGACGTCGCCGCGTCCGCCCGTACGGCCTTGAGGGCGACCTCCCGGTGCAGCACGTTGTCGCGCGCCCGCCACACCGTTCCCATCCCGCCACTGCCGAGCCGGTCGATCAACTCGAAGCGGCCGTCGATCATGTCCCCCGGTGCGTTCATGGGCGACAGGTTAGAGGAGTGAGGGGAGGGTTCGCCGGGTGGGCCGTTCCTCCGGCTGCCCCGGAGTGGGCGTACGAGATGTCGGCTGAAGTGACGTACCGGATCCGTCAGTTGGCTTCGGCCAGCCGGTGTTCGAGGGTGTCGCGCATCGCCGTCGCCCTCGGATCGTCGTAGTCGGCGAGGAGCCTCAGGGCCCGGGTCCAGTGCCGGCGAGCTTCGTCCGGGGCCTTGTCGAGCAGGGCCGAGGCGAGGCCGTCGAGGGCGAGGGCCTCGTGCCAGGTGTCGGCGAGGTCGTGGTGGGTGGCGGCGGCCTGGCGGTGGAAGTCGGCCGCCTCCGGGTGGCGGTCGAGCCGGCGGTAGACCTCGCCCACGCCGTGCCAGGCGCAGGCCTGTCTGGTGCGGTCGCCGAGACGCTGATGCAGCGTGGCGGACCGCTGGTAGGAGGTCAGCGCGTCCGCGAACCGGCCGGCTGCCTGCTGGGCATCGCCGAGCGTGAGCAGCCAGTAGCCCTCCATGCGGAGGTTGCGCAGTCCCAGGGCGATGTCCACCGCGGACTGGGCCGAGGCCAAGGCCGCCTCGATATCGCCCTGTTCACGTTCCAGGCCGCTCGACAGGCTCAGGATGTTGCCCTCGCCTCGCTGGTTGCCCAGGTCCCGGTGTGCTGTCAGGGCCTGCTCGATGACGGTCGCGGCCTCCTGGAGGCGGCCGGCCCGGTAGTGGGCGGTGGCGAGGTTGGACAGCGCGGTGGCGGCCCAGTGCGCCGAGTCCTGCTCCTGGAAAGCGGCGATGGCCTGCTCGAAGCGGCGGGCGGCGGAGTCGAGCCGTCGGCGGCGCAGATGGTTGAGCCCGATCAGGTTGAGCGAGTGCGCCTCGCCCAGCCGGTCGCCCAGCTCGGTCCAGATCTCCAGTGCGCTGCGGTGGCATTCGAGGCTCCGGTCCAGGTCGTTGACCCGCGCGTACGCCATGCCCAGGTCCGTGCACAGCAGGCCCTCGGCTCCGCGGTCGCCGGACCGGCGTGCCGCTTCCAGGCCGGTGGGGCCCACGCCCAGCCAGTCGGCCCCGGCGGCGGAAGGGAACTGTGCGTTCCACAGGACGGCGCACAGCTGCCAGGCGAGCCGGTCCTCTCCGGCGGCGGACGCGGTGCGTACCGCCCGCAGGAGGTTGGTGTGCTCGCGCTCGGACCAGTCCACGGCGGCGTCGTAGTCGGCGAAGGACAGGGGACGTACGCCCTCCGGAGGCGGTACGAGGTCCAGGTGGTCCTCGGCGGGATCGATCCAGCTCTGTGCGGCGTCGGCGGTGTGGAGGTACCACTCCAGGATGCGGCGCAGCGCGGCGCTCCGTTCCTCGGAGGGCTCCTCGTGCTGGGCCTGGTCGATGGAGTAGGCGTGCAGCAGGTCGTGGAACTGGTAGCGGTCCGGGGCGGTCTGCTCCAGCAGGTGGGCGCCGACCAGGGAGTCGAGGAGTTGGCGGGTCCGGGTCGTTCTCCCGCCGGTGAGGGCCGCGGCGGCGTGCAGGCCGAACTCGGGGCCGGGGTGCAGGCCGAGCAGCCGGAAGAGCCGGGCGGCCTGGTCGGGCAGGGCGCGGTAGGACCAGGCGAAGACGGTGCGGACGGCTTCGGCCTCCTCGTCGTCGCCGGTGCTCAGCGCGTCCCACAGGGCGGATTCGTCGCGCAGGTCGGCCGTCAGGTCGGCCAGCCGCATATGGGGGTCGCTGGCGGCCCGTTCGGCGGCGATACGCAGGGCGAGGGGCAGTCGCGCGCAGAGGTGGGCCAGTTCGGCGAGTTGCTGTTCGTCGTCCTGGGGCCGGTATCCGGCGGTGACGGTACGCAGCAGGGCGATGGCCTCGCGCTCCGGCAGGGTGCCGAGGGTGAGCCGGCGTGCCCCGTCCCGGACCGCGAGTCCGGAGAGCCGGCTGCGGCTGGTGACGACGACCAGGCTGCTCGCGCTGCCGGGCAGCAGCGGACGGACCTGGCCCACCGTGGCCGCGTTGTCCAGGACGACCAGGACCCGGCGGTCGGCCAGCAGCGAGCGGTACAGCGCCGCGGCGGCGTCCAGATCCCGCGGTACGGAGGGAGCGCCCACCCCGAGGGCGGCGAGGAAACGGTGCAGCGCCTCCTGGGCGGTGACCGGCTGACCGGGGTCGTAGCCGCGCAGATTGACGTAGAGCTGGCCGTCCGGAAAGCGGCCCTGGACCTGGTGGGCCCAGCGCAGCGCGAGCGAGGTCTTTCCGGCGCCGGCGGTTCCGGCGATGACGTACACCGAGACGACGAGCGGGTCGTCACCGTCACCGGTCAGGACGGCGTTCAGCTGGTCGAGTTCGTCGGTGCGGTTGACGAAGCCGCGTACGTTGGCCGGGAGTTGCCGTGGTGTGGGGTTCGCCGATCCGCTGCCGTGGTCCGCCTTCGCCTGTTCGTGGAAGTGGATTCCGCCGGTGACGTCCCTGGCCTGTACGACGTCACGCGAGGACGACCCCGACACTTCGGAGTGCGTGCTGCCGGGGTGCTTGTCGTTGTCGTGGGGGCGGGGCTCTGTGATCGGTTACTCCGTCCTGGTCTGGGGCGTCCCGGTCTGGGGCGGGGGGAGGTGGGCCACCTCGCGCTCGAAGTACGCCCGCACGTCGTCCCCGGTGTCGTAGAGCTTGCGGATGTAGCTCTCCCAGCTGTTGATCAGCTCGCGGTCGGTGTAGCGAACCGCGCCGAGGGTGGCTCCGGACGGGGAGTAGAGGACCTGGAAGAGCGTGTCGTGGCCGAGGACGACGACTTCCGGCAGCAGGTGCTCGCGCTCGGCGGCGGCCACCTGTTCGGCGCCGACGACGCGGATCAGCTCTCCGTACTGGGCGCGCTGCCGATGGGAGTGCAGCTCCCACTGGACGTACGGCGTCAGCGGCTGCTCGACCACCCGTACCCGGTGGAAGCGATGGTCTTTGCGGGCGTCGTCCCGAGCGGTGGCGAGCAGGTCGTCACGCCGGTCTCCGAGGAGCCTGAGAGCCTCCTGCCAGTCTCCGCGGCGCAGTGCGTCCCGGCTGGGACTGCCCTGCTCCTCGAAGTGCTGCCGACGCTCCAGCTTCCAGGAGTCCGCGTCCCGGATCAGCGCGTCACGTTCTCGGAAGTCCCGTTTGTAGGCGTCGCGAGTGAGTCGTTCGCCCTGCTCGGGCACGAGGATCGGAGCGAGTAGGTCAAGCATCGGGGATGTCCGCCTTTGCCGAGCTGAGCATGCTGCCGGGAATGACCACCAACCGCTCGTCGGGGGCGAGGGTCACGCCGTCGGGGAGGCGGGGGCCGTAGGCGGCCGTGAGGTCCCGGCCGATGACGGCGATATCGCCGTTGTCGAGCTGCCAGATGTCCGGGCAGTCGTCACGGCCGTCCGTCGCGCCCAGCTCTTTGGCCGACTTTCCCAGCCGTCGCTCGAATAACGCGGACGGGTCTGCTTCCCAGGCGCGGGTCAATTCCGTCTCCCCCTCAAGATGGTTGCGCATTCATTCACTACAGATTGTATCGGCGTGAATACGCAGCACAACTGGGGAATTGGGCTGTTCGGGGCGCTTTTCAGCCGTTCTCGCGCCCGGCCCTGCGGCTGACGGGGCTCAGGTGAGCTCTGCGAACTCCGTCAGGAGTGCTGCCGCGGCCGTCACATCGCTGGTGAGCGGGCGGTCCTCCATGGCGGGATTCAGGACCTGAGCCACGCGGGTGTACGCCCGGCCCGCCGGGGTTCCTGGAGCGGGCGCCGTGCCGCGCTGGCTCAACGCGCGGACAGCGGCCACGAGTTCGCAGGCCAGGACCTGGCGGTAGGCGTCGGCCGGGCGCGGGGTCTTGCGGGCCGCCTGGGCGGCGAAGCTCGCCGCCTCCTCCACTCCCCGGGAGAGCACCCCGTGGCCGGGGGCGACCGGGGTGGCGTACGTCTGGATCTCGGCTGTCGCGGCGGCAGCGCCGTACTCGAGGATCATCATTCCCGAGTCCGCGGACGCCTCGTCGGCCAAGTAGGGGCGCAGGCCGGTCAGTTCAGGGCGGCCGAGGGCCGACAGGCGGGCGGCGGAGTGGCGGGCCGTGCCGAGGGCGGCGAGGCACAGGTGGTCGAGCCCTCGGTGGCAGCGGCCGGAGCGGAAGCCCGCCCCGGCCCTGAATCCGTCAGGTCAGTCCGTTGGAGGACAGCCAGGTTTTGGCCACCTCCAGCGGGTCCTTGTTGCCGTTCTGCACCTCACCGTTGAGGCTGATCAGAGTTTCCGTGTCGAGCTTCTCCGATACGGCATTGAGCGCGGAAACTCCCTCTGCCGGGAGATCGCTCTTGTATGTCAGCGGAGTTACGTTCTCGAATCCGAAGAGATTCTTCGGATCCTGCATGATGAGGAACTTGTTCTTTTCGATACCGGGGTCGGTCGTGAAGATGTTCCCGGCCTGAATGTTGTTGCCCTTGAGCGCCGCCACCGTCAGCGGACCGCCCGCGTCCAGCGCCTTGAAGGACTTGAATTCGAGCCCGTAGTCCTCCTTGAGGCCCGGCAGCCCGTGGTGCCGGGTCTGGAACTCGGGCGAACCGCCGATGACCAGCTCAGGCGCCGCTTCGGCGAGGTCGGCGAGCGTCGACTTCTCCGTCAGGTTGTACTTCTTGGCCGTGGCCTCGTTGACCGCGACGGCGTCCTTGTCCTGGGCCTCCGAGGACTCCAACAGCGTGAGTTTTGAGTCGAGTTCGGACGCGATGGCCTTGTTGGTCTCCTCAGGCGTCGTCGCGTGCGCGTCCTTGTTCAGATAGGCCAGCAGCGCCCCGTTGTACTCGGGCAGCACCGTGATCGTGCCGTTCTTGATCAGACCGTAGGTCGTTTCGCGGCTGCCGATGTTCAGCTTGTAACTGACCTTGATGCCCTTGGACTTGAGGGCTTCGCCGTAGATGTCCGCAAGCAGGATGCTCTCGGGGAAGTTGTTGGAACCGACCACGACGGTCCCGCCCTTGGTGTCGTCCTCCTGCAAGGGGTCGGAGCTGCTGGAGGAGTCGTCGGAGGAACCACAGCCCGCCAGCGCGGCCGTGGCCACAACCAGCAGGGAAACGGCGTACGTTGCGGATTTTCTGGTGCTTCGTGCGAAGGTCACGTTCGTCATCCAGACTTGGCGGGGGTGGCGGTGTGGTCGAGTACGGCCATAGTTGCGGCGTCGCGACGATCCAAGCGAGCCGGATCACGGACCGTCAAGACACGAATTGATCACCGATGGACACCGGACGGCTTCGTCCTGTGTGCGCAACGGGGCCAATATACGAGCGAATCCGGCGTATCCCCGTGCCAGTTTTTGTTTGATCATGGCCGTACTGTTGCGGCAGCCGCTAATGTTGGCCGCGTCGGGGGTCCTGTTCCACCTGGTTCCACTTGTCGGTCGAAGCGCGCTGTCGCGACCCTGCAACCCATGAGTTTCGGACAGCGGGCTTCCCATGTGATGCAAGAAGCAAGGAGGTTCGGTGCCCGCGCACAGAAAGGTTGCCGGGGAACAATCACCCGCAGCGCCCCGCACCGGCCCGACGCCGCCCCTCCTGGACCGCTGGCCCTTCCGGCGCAAACTGAACGTTCTGGTGATCGTTCCGCTTGCGGTCGTCTCGGCGATGCTCGCCTACGTCGTCTACGCCCAGGTCGACCAGGCCCGCTCCGCCGCCTCCACCGCTGAACTCGTGCGCGACAGTGCGCAGGTGACCAAGCTGATCGACGGTGTGCAGACCGAGCACCGGCAGGCGCTGCTCGTCTCCCTGCGCCATGAGGCCGCCCGCCCCGACGACAGTCCGCCCGACACCTCCTCGTATCTCGAGGCGCAGCAGAAGGTGAACTCCCAGATAGAGACGGTCCGGGAGACCTACGGGGAGCGGCTGCCGGCGGGCGAGGCCCAGGCGCTGAAGGAACTGGAGGGCCTGGACAGCCTCCGGCAGACCGTGGAGTCGGGGCCCATACCCGCCGACAACATCGACCCCGCGTACGGATCGGTGATCGAGGGCCTGATCAGCGGACTCGGACTCGGTGAGTCGGGTGAAGAGTCCTCCTCGTCCGCGGGCAATCTGCTCGACGCGCTGCTGCGGGCCGACACCTCCCACGCGTCCTTCGAGACCAGCGTGTTCGCCGCCCGCACCCGGGACCCGAACGCGCTCATCCAGTTCACCGCCGCCGTCGGCGACTTCGAGCAGTACACCCACCAGGCCGAGCGGTTCACCCGGTTCGCCAGCCAGGAGCAGGGCGCCGAACTGGCCGGGATCGAGCAGAGCCCGTACCAGAGCGTCATCGCCCAGCACTATGTCTCGCTCCAGGTCGACCCCAGCGCGCTGGTCGCCGAGAACGCGACCCAGTTGCGTACGGCCCTCGACCAGGCGCTGCAGGCCGAGCCCACCTACGAACGCCAGGCGCAGAACCGGCTGAAGATCACCCAGTCGCTCATCGACCAGATCGCCGCCGACACCCAGTCCGCGTCGAACACCGCCTGGTGGCAGGTGGCCTGGCTGGTCGCCGGCACGCTGCTCGCCTTCGGGGCCTGGCTGCTGTTCTCGGTGCTGGTGCGCCGCTCCGTGGTGCGGACCGTACGCACCCTGACCGGTGCGGCCCAGCACGTGGCCGCCGCGGCCGAGACGGAGCTGGCCCGGGTCGCGGACGACGACGCGGACGACGCGAGCCCGCCGCGTCTGGAAGCCGTACCCGTGCCCGTACGCGACGAGCTCGGTGAACTCGCCGAATCCTTCAACCAGGTTCAGGTCACCGCGAGTGCCCTGCTGGAGCGCCAGGTCGTCAGCCGCCGCAACATCGCCGAGATGTTCGGCAACGTCGGCCGCCGCGTCAGCAACCTGACAACACGTCAACTCGCGCTGATCGACTCGGTGGAGCGCGGCGAGACCGATCCGCAGGTACTGGACCGGCTCTACCGCATCGACCACATCGCCGTACGTCTCCAGCGCAACGCCGACAGCCTGATGCTGCTCGCCGGAATCCGGGAGACGGGTCTGAACACCGGGCCGATGCGGCTGAGCAACATCGTCCGGGCCGCGCTCGGCCAGATCGAGGGCTATCAGCGGGTCACTCCGCACGCCGAGGGCGATGTCACCGTCGCCCCCGACATCGTCGGCGATCTGACGCTGATGCTCGCCGAACTGCTGGAGAACGCGGTGACGTTCTCCCCGGCGCACACCAGCGTCGAGGTGGTCCTGCGGCCCCGGCACGGCTCCGGCGGCGGCGCCCTCGTCGAGATCGTCGACCACGGTCTCGGGATGAGCGAGGAGCGGCTGGCCGAGGAGAACGCCCGGCTGATCCGCCGTGAACGGCTCGACCTGGCGCCGACGGAGGTCCTCGGCCTGTTCGTGGTCGGCGGTCTGTCCCGGCGCTGGGGCATCGAGGTCGAGCTCTCCCGCACCCCGGGCGGCGGTGTCACCGCCACCGTCGCGGTTCCCCCGGCCCATCTGCTGTCCGCCGACCCGATGTCGCCGCCGGCACGGCCCGCGCAGATCCTGCCGCCCGCCCGCCGCAACGGCCCGGCCGAGCCGCGTCCCGCGATGGTGGAGGCGGCACCCGGCCGCTCGTCCCTGCCCCGCCGGATCCCCGCGCGTACGCGAACGGAGCAGGCCCCGCCGCCCCGCTCCCCCGTTCAGCCCCTGTCCCCCGGCCACGCGCGCCGCCTGGAAGCCACGGCGGAGAGCGGACGCGAGCAGGCCATGGGCCACACTCCGTACGGCCCCGGCACTCCCCCGCTGCCCAGACGGGGTGCCACCTCGCCAAGGCCCGCACCCGGTACGGGAGTCGGCGCTCACGAGGCGGCCGGGCGCGGTGGTGGAGGCGACATCGGATCCTCCGGTACGGCCCCGGCGAGGCCCGACGCTCCCGGGCCGCTGCGGCGCCGGGTGCGCGGGGCGACCCTGGGGGCCACCACCGCCTCGAGCCGCCAGCCCAAGCGTGCGCCCGTCAAGCAGCGGCCGTCCGCCTGGCAGCCCGCCGACGCGGAGGCGACGCGGTCCGAGCTCGACGAGTTCGAGGCCGCCGTCCAGCGGGCTCAGCGCGAGGCCGCGGCCGAGACCCGGCCGGGCACAACCCACAGACCCACAGACCAGAGACCTACAGATCCCCATTCCCGGAAGGCATGAGCAAGTGACGATGTGGACAGGTGGACCGCAATCCGGGGCCGTGGAGCCGGTGACGGACATGAAGGCCGCCGCCGCCGACTTCAACTGGCTGCTCAACCGCTTCGCCACCGAGACCGCCGGGGTCGTCGACGTGATCGGTGTCTCCTCCGACGGTCTGCTGATCGCGGTGTCCCAACTGCGCGGACAGGCGGACTCGGAACGGCTGGCGGCGATCGTCTCCGGCATCACCAGCCTCGCCATGGGGGCGTCGGGCAACTACGGACTCGGTGGCCTGAACAAGGTCATCATCGACCTCGAGGGCGGGCACGTCCTGGTGTCGGCGCTCGGCGCGGGCGCGGTGCTCGGCGTGGTCGCGTCCAAGGAGGCGAAGCTCGGCAACATCGCGTACGAGATGACCCTCTTCGCCAATCGCGCCGGTGCCGCGCTGAGCCCGCAGCTGGTCATGGAGCTGAAGAACACCGTGGGGATCGCGCCAGCCGGGTGACGGACGGCCGGGAACCGGGGGCGTCGCCCGACCAATGGCGCCCGTGAAGGTGAAGGGGGAACGTGATGACGGCCGGTGAGCCACCAGCCGCCGACGACGTCGTGTGGGGGCCGGAGCCTCCCGCGCCTCTCGTGAGGCCGTTCCTGCTGACGGCGGGGCGGATCGCCGGCGGCGACAGCCTCGTACCGCCGATTCCGATCGAGACACAGGTGATCGCGACCGACGTGGGTCTGGCCACGCTGGACGCCTTCGCCTTCGACCAGCACCGCGACATCATCATGATCTGCCGCCAGCCGCAGTCGCTGGCGGAGATCGCGGCGAAACTGCGGATGCACCTCAATGTGATCCGGGTGCTCGCCGACGATCTGCGCGCGGACGGTCAACTGGCCTTGTACGCACCGCAGGACGGTTCCGCCCGCGACGCCACTGTATTGCGAAGGGTTATCGATGGTCTTCGAGACATCCCCGACTCCCGGGGCCGGGTCCGTGAACGATGAGGCCTCGGGGACCCGGCCGCCGCTGCCGGTGAAGATGGTGATCGCGGGCGGCTTCGGCGTGGGCAAGACCACCACGGTGGGCGCCATCTCCGAGATCGAGCCGCTGACCACCGAGGCGTCCATCACCTCGGTCGCGGCCGGTGTCGACGACCTCTCGCACACCCCGGAGAAGATGACGACCACCGTCGCCATGGACTTCGGCTGCGTCACGCTCGACCCGACGCTGAAGCTCTATCTGTTCGGGACCCCCGGCCAGGAGCGGTTCGGGTTCATGTGGGACGACCTGGTGGACGGCGCGCTGGGCGGGCTCGTCATCGTCGACACCCGCCGCCTCGACGACTGCTACGCGGCCGTCGACTACTTCGAGCACCGGGAGATCCCCTTCGCGGTGGCCGTCAACGCCTTCGACGGCAAGGTCGAGCACGACCTGAACGACGTACGGTGGGCCCTCGACGTCGCCGACCACGTACCGCTCACCGTCTTCGACGCCCGCGAACGCGGCTCGGTCCGGGACGCGCTGCTCGTCGTCCTGGAACACGCCCTGGCCACCGCCGAGCAGCGGTAACCCCCCGCGGGGGTCAGGCCGCTCCGTGCCTGCGCACCCCGGGGGACACCGCCGTCCGGCCCACGGCCCAGAACACCACGAGGACGAACAGAGCGAGGACGGCGGTGAGGGTGGCCCCACCGACCACCTTCTCGTAGTCCCGCTGGTAAAGGCCGTCCACGATGTACCGGCCGACGCCGCCCAGCGAGACGTACGCCGCGATCGTCGCCGTGGAGACGATCTGGATCGCCGCCGAGCGCAGCCCGCTGAGGATCAGCGGCAGCGCGGCCGGCACCTCCACCTGGAACAGAATCCCCGCCTGTGACATGCCCATTCCGCGGGCGGCGTCGACGGGCGAGGGGTCCACGGTGCGCACCGCCTCGTAGGTGGTGATGAGGATCGGCGGGATCGCCAGCACCACCAGCGGGATCATCACGGGCAGCACGCTCAGCCCGAGCCAGACGAACATCAGCACCAGCAGCCCGAACGTCGGCAGGGCGCGGGCCGCCGCCGCCACGAACGCCATCGCATTGCCGCCGCGGCCGGTGTGCCCGGTGACCAGACCGATCGGCAGGCCGATGGCCGCGGCGATCGCGAGCGCCGCGGCGGAGTACTGAAGGTGCTCCCACACACGCTGCGGGATCCCGTCGTAGCCGCTCCAGCGGGCGCTGTCGCTGAAGAAGGACTCGATGAAGTTCAGTACGTTCACGAGACGCGCTCCGGTGCGCGGGCGGCGCCCGCTGTTGTGGACGTGTCCGGCACTGTGGGTCCCGCGGCGGTACGCAGGGCCGTGCGCCTGGCCTTGCTGTCGGACGGCGGCAGCCAGGGGGTGAGGAGCCGGCGCGCGAGGACGAGCAGGGCGTCGACGAGTACGGCGAGTACGGCGGTGGTGAGCACCGAGTTCAGGGCAAGGGCGGGGCGCTGGTAGAGCAGCGCGGTGGTCAGCAGATTACCCAGCGCGCCCTGGTTGCCGATCAGCGCACCGACGCTGACGAGGCTGATGCTGGAGGCGGTGGCCACCCGCAGTCCGGCGATGATCGCGGGTACGGCGATGGGCAGTTGGACCTGGAGATAGCGGCGTACGAGGCCGATGCCCATCGCCTGGGCGGCGGCGTTCGTCTCCTCGGGAACCGACCGGATGCCGTCGACGACCGACGGGACGAGGACGACCAGGCTGTACAGGCACAGCGGGATCATCACCGTGAGCTTGCTCAGCCCGGTGTAGTCGATGAGCACCACGAAGAAGGCCAGCGACGGGATCGCGTAGATCACCGTGGTGGTCCACAGCACCGGTGGGTAGAGCCAGCGGACGCGAACGCACAGCAGGCCGATCGGCAGCGACAGCAGGAAGCCGACGAGCACCGGGATCAGAGCCTCTTGCAGGTGCGTGGAGATGAGACCGAGATAGCTGCTCTGGAGGTCGCTCGGGATGTCGAAGAAGCCGTTCATCGCGTGGCCTTCACCGGGGGCGGGTCCTGCGGGGAGTCAGTGCCCTGCCCGGAGCCGGCGGCGTGCTGCTGCCGGGCGGCGCGGATCGCCGCGGCGATCGTCTCCTGACCGGCGATCCCCAGCACCCGACCCGACGCGTCCACGGCGACCGCGTGACCGGTGGGCGAAAGGACCGCCCGGTCCAGGGCGATCCGCAGGGAGTCCCGGCCGATCTGGAAGCTCTGCCCGTACGGCGTCAGGGTCGCGGCGTCGCCGTCCCATGCCGTGGGGTCGGTCCAGCCGAGGGGTCGGCCGTCGGCGTCGGTGACCAGAACCGGCTGGGCATCGGTGTGTTGAGAGCCGGTGGCCTCGGCGATCCGCTGCCGGTCCGTGCCGATCGGGAAGACCCGGGAGCGGTCGAGTTCGAGATCGCGCGTGGACAGGAACGACAGTCCACGGATGCCCCGGTCGCCGCCCAGGAACTCCTCCACGAACTCGTCGGCGGGCGACGACAACAGCTCGTCCGGCGCCGCGAACTGGGCGAGCTGGCCACCGGTGCGTAGCACGGCGATACGGTCGCCGATCGTGATGGCCTCGTCCATGTCGTGCGTGACGAACACGATCGCCTTGCCGAGCTCGCCCTGAATGCGCAGCAACTCCTCCTGCAGACCCCGGCGGACAACCGGGTCGACCGCCGAGAACGGCTCGTCCATCAGCAGGATCGGCGGGTCCGCGGCCAGCGCGCGGGCCACGCCGACCCGCTGCTGCTGGCCGCCGGAGAGCTGGTACGGGTAGCGGCGGGCCATCTCCCGGTCCAGGCCGACCCGTTCCATCAGCTCGGAAGCCCGGGCCCGGGCGCGCTGCTTGGACCAGCCCAGCAGCCGCGGCACCGTGGCGATGTTGTCGAGGACGGTGCGGTGCTGGAAGAGGCCGGCGTTCTGGATGACGTAACCCATGGAACGGCGCAGGGCGTTGACCGGCTGACGCTGGACGTCCTCGCCATTGACCCGGATCGTGCCGCTGCTGGGCTCGACCATGCGGTTGATCATGCGCAACGTGGTGGTCTTGCCGCACCCCGAAGGCCCGACCAGCACGGTGATGGAGTGGTTCGGAATCTGCAGGGACAGGCGATCGACGGCCACCGTGCCGTCGGCATATCGCTTGCTGACATCTTCGATGGCTATCAAGCGTCGAAACCCTTCGGGAACGGCATGACCCGTACGTGGCGCGATCACGTGCACGAGGGCACGAGGCCCCGAAGTCTAGCCAGTCGGTGGCTGTCTGCGATCGGGCCGGGGCCTGTTGGTGCCACTCTGCTACCCGGGTGTGATCACCACGGTTACCGTGCGGTTTCGTGCGGCGCTGTCGTACGGGGCGTCCTGCTGGTCCGCGCTGGTGGTGGTGAACGCGGTGAGGGATTTGCCGCTGGCGATGCTGAGTTCGCGGGCGGCCACAAGGGCGCGCCACAGGATGTCCGGCTCGTGGTTCGGCGCGACGCGGCCGACCGTGTACTGGTCGCCCTCCAGTACGTATACGCGCGCCTTCCCCCCAGGAGAGGTCACCTTCAGCTTCGCCGGTCGCATGCCACGCTCACCTCCGCCCTCTCCTGCGGCTTTCGCGCCTGCCTCCCCGAGTCTGCGGACGGCGTAAGCGGCTGGCCATGGAAGGGAGTTGGAATCCGGATGGACACAGGACGGTTCTACCGCCGTGGCCCCGGGACCCCTCCCGGAGCGGCAGGCTGGGGGCGCCCCTGGTCACGTTCGAGATCTCCAAGGAGCCGATATGCCCGACGAATCCGCCGTACGCGAACTCCGCCTGGTGGTCACGGCAGCCGACTACGACGCGGCGCTGCACTTCTACCGCGACGTCCTCGGCCTGACCGAGCGCGGAGCGTTTTCCTCCCCCGGCGGACGGGTCACCATCCTCGACGCCGGCCGGGCCACGCTGGAGCTGACGGACCCGAACCACGCCGCCTTCATCGACGAGGTCGAGGTCGGGCAGCGGGTCGCCGGCCACATCCGGGTCGCCTTCCAGGTCGACGACTCCGCCGCCACCACCGCGCAGCTGGCCGCCGCCGGAGCCCAGGTACTCGCCGAGCCGACGCGCACCCCCTGGAACTCACTGAACTCCCGGCTCGAGGCCCCGGGTGCCCTCCAGCTGACCCTCTTCACCGAGCTCGACGATTAGGCGGTGGGGCGGTGGGCGTTCTCGGGCTCACGCCACCAGTCACACCGCCGTCCGCTCCGCCCACAGCGAAGTCCGACCCACCAAGCGGCGCAAGGTTGTAATCATGTAATTCAAACCTTGGGCAAGCCGAAAGGGTCGACTCGTGGCCGAGACAGTCTCCGAGCCCGACCGCTCCCGCAAGGAGCAGGCCGCGCTCGACTCGTACTCCCAGATCGTCGTCTCGGTCGCCACCGAGCTCACTCCGAAGGTGGCGGCCCTGAACGTCGCGCACCGGCGCTACAGAGGGCGATTCGTGATGGGCACCGGCTCCGCGGTGGTGTTCACGGACGACGGTTTCCTGCTCACCAACGCCCATGTCGTCGGGCACTCCGACGCCGGTACGGCCTCCTTCGCCGACGGTACGACCACCCCCTTCCATGTCATCGGCGCCGACCCGCTGTCCGACCTCGCAGTGGTCCGCGCCGACGGGCCGACCCCGCCGCCGGCCCGCCTCGGCGAGGCCAACGCACTGCGCGTGGGCCAGCTGGTGGTCGCGGTCGGCAACCCGCTCGGGCTGGCCGGCAGCGTCACCGCGGGCGTCGTCAGCGCCCTGGGACGGTCGCTGCCGGCGAGCACCGGCTCCGCGACCCGCGTCATCGACGATGTCGTCCAGACCGATGCCGCCCTCTACCCCGGTAGCTCGGGCGGGGCCCTCGCCACCGCCGACGGCAAGGTCGTCGGCATCAACACCGCCATCGCCGAGATCGGCCTCGGCCTCGCGATCCCGGTCAACGACACCAGCCGGCGGATCGTCGCCGCCCTGCTCGCCGACGGTCGAGTCCGCCGCGCCTACCTCGGCCTCGCCGGCACGCCCGCACCGCTGCCGCCGCAGCTTCGGGCACGGCTGGACCAGCGCACCGGCCTGCGCATCGTCGAGGTCGTACCCGCCTCGCCCGCCGCCCGCGCCGGGCTGCGCGCCGGTGACCTGCTGCTCACCGCCCACGACGAGCCGGTCACCAGCGCGCAGACCCTGCAACGGCTGATGCTCGAGGACGCCATCGGACGGCCACTCGCCCTGACCGCGCTACGCGGCGACGCCCTCGTGGACGTCATCGCCACACCGGCGGAGCTGGCCGCGGACGACTGATACGCCCCCTGATACGCCCGGAAAATCCGGCGAACAGCATCACAAGTGACGCAACCGTATGACTCGGTCAGATGTCACACATAATGAAATCGCTGCCCCTCACCAGGAGAAATCGGGGGCGTCATGCAACACCATCCACGCCGCGCGGCCATCGTCGCAGGCATCCTTCTCACCGCCGCGGTCGGCACCACGATTCCCGCCTCCGCCTCGGCCTCCGCCCCTGCCTCCGCTTCCGCACAGGCCGAGGCATCCCGGCAGCCCCCCGCAACCGCACTCGTCGTCAACGCCCGCTGGGGCGGGCACTGTTCGTACGACCGGATCGTCATCGACGTCCGGGGCACCATGCCCCCGGTCACCGTGAAACCGGTCAGGGAACTGCGCTACGACGGCACCGGAGCGAAGGTCCCGCTCGCCGGGAAGTACTTCCTGGAGATCAAGCTCTTCCCCGCTGCCGCGCACAACGAGGCGGGCCGGTCGGTCTACCAGGGGCCCAGGCTGCTGAAGATCCACCTGCCCAAACTCAAGGGCCTCGCGCTGACCGGTGACTTCGAGGGCACGGTCACGTTCGGAGCCGCCTTCCACACCAGGCCCACGTACAAGACCCTCAAGCTGCACTCCCCAGAGCGCTTCGTCCTCGACATCAGCCACACCAACCAGTGCGCCTGACGCGCTCGGTCACTCGCTGTGCAGTTCTCAAGGTGCGGTCGTCCGGCGTTCAGTTCCGCGTCATTCAGTCCCGCGCCGGCGCCTTCTTCTTGTGGACGAGGAGCAGCGCGGTGCCGCCGATCACAAGCAGGGCGATCCCGATTTCGGCTATCACCGGGGTGGCGCTGGAGCTGCCGGTCTCGGCGAGGTCGGTGCCTCCGGTGGAGGTGCCGCCGACGGTGGCCGGGCTCGGTTCGCTCAGCGTCTGCGTGGTCTCACCGCCCGCACTGCTCTGCGTCTGGCAGTCGAGGACGCCCTTGAACCGCTTCTCGTAGCCGTTCGGCCCTCTGATCGTGAAGTCGTACGCCTGGTCCTCCTGGAGCGGCATCGTCACGGTCTGCGAGGTGCCCGCCTCGATGGTGTGCTCGGCCCCCATCAGCTCGAAGGTGAACGGCTCGTCCCCCGCGTTGGCCGCCGTGATGTCCACGGCTCCCTTCGCGCAGTTCTTCTCGGCCGACAGCGCGGGTATAGCGCCCTTCTCGGCCCAGTTCGCGGTCGCCGTCGCGGAGACCGTCGACTCGCTGGAGCCCGCGAGGATCTGCGTCTGGCTTCTGTTCTCGGAGGCGAAGGCCCGGCCGACCGGCACCGTGGTCGAGGCCTGCACCGTCAGCGCGGCCGAGCCGTCCGCGGCGTCCTCGGGCACGTCGAAGAACAGCCGACTGCCGTCGACCGCGGAGGTGATGGCCCGGCCGTCCTTGTCGACGACCTTCACCCCGCTCGTCGCGTCGGCGGGCGGCGTCACCCGCACGCTGTCCGCGTTGGTGTGGACTGTGACGGGGCCGAGCAGCTCACCGGCGCGCCCGGAGACCGCCGGCGGCCCCAGGGTCAGTGAGGCCTCGGGCTCCGCGATGTTCCGCGCGCTCTTGTGCAGGTAGTCGGCGAGCTTTTCCGCCTTCGGGTTCACCGCGTCCACGTCGGCACCGTCCGAGTACCGCCAGATCGCCACCTGCGTCCCGGCCGCCGCGTCCTCCTCGGTGAGACCACTCGCGCCGGCCCGCTCGGCCAGTGCCGAGAGGTCGTTCACCTGCGGGTAGGAGTTCTGCAGGATCCAACGGATCTTGCCCGCGTCCGGGTTGCCGCTCAGCGACGTACCGCTCCAGGGCGTCTCCTGGTACTTGGCGGCCATCTGCGTCGGGTGGTCGATGTCCACGCAGTAGGTCTGCAGGGTGCCGCCGTTGTCGACGGACATCTCGAACAGCCCCGCAGGCACCTGCCTGTCCTCGCCGTTGTCGTGGATGACGGCGAGCCCGGACGTCTTCAGGCCACCGATGGTGGCGGTCGCGCCGCCCTGGCTCTGCGGGATCTCGTCGGCGGCGGCCGAACCCGCGGTGGCCATCGCGCTCACCACGACGAGCCCGGACACCAGCGTCGTCGCCACGAGGCGGCCAGCACCTCGCCCGCGTACGGACAACGCAGAGAACGAAGAAAGCACAGAATTCCCCTTCGAGCAGGACCCGTTGACGTGGGGGTTGCGGTCCCACCAGCAGAATCAGTAGCCCCGAGAGCTATGCCCGGCATCCTAGGTACGAGGCGCACCACGCTCCCCAGGCATCCCATCGGATAACCGATCCGACTCGGAATTGTTATCGCCAAGATCGCATCCGAGCTGGGCTTGTCGACAAATCCATGCGGAACTGTTCGGGACGTATTCGCTGATAAGCCGCACTTCGACCGGCTCACCTGACGTCATGTCACCAATGCTGGCTCGCCCTGCTGTTGGGCAGCCACGGTCGGCTGACCCTCCGGCTCCGTTTCCCAGCTTGGCTCCGGCCGGGACGGCGCGGCCGGAGCCAACTCCCCCTTGTTCGCCCGCCGGAACGCCGAGCTGCCGCGCGACAGATCGTGGCCGACCGAGGTCGCCTCGATGTCGGCGTACGTCCATGTCTTGCCGTCGCGTTGATCGGTGCGGACCTTCAACCTGCCCTGGACGAGCACCGGATCGCCCAGCGTCACGGACGCCTGCACATTGGTCGCGAGTGCCCGCTTGGCCCATACCGTGAAGAAATTGGTGTGCCCGTCCGTCCACGCGTTCTTCTCGCGGTCCCAGTACCGCTGTGTCACCGCCAGCCGGAACCTCGCCGACGCTCCCGCCGCCGTCTCCCGGTACACCGGCCGCGTAGCGACGTTCCCCACCGCACACACCGTCATCTCGTTCATGGCCGAAGCCCTCCCATGTCCACACGCGCACGGGCTCGTCCCGTACGGCTGCGTCTGTCGCGACGATCGCGCTGTGATCGCCGCCGTCTCAGACTGCCTCCGCCGGCCCGAGCCCGCTGAGCGCTGTGGGCTACCGCCCGGTTGTGGACAACCCCGTCACCCGATCGAGGCTCCGACCCCCGTGACCCGCACGTACTGCTCCCGTACCTCCCGATACCGCAGCAACTCCGCCGCCACCGGATCCAGCACCCGCGCCCGACCGCACGCCGCGGCCGCCTCCCGCAATCGCCGTTCCGCCTCCTGCCCGTACCGTCGCGCCGGCCCGCGTACCGCCAGCTTGCAGGCCCACTCGATGCCCGGCCCGCCGACAATGCCGATCACCATCAGCAGCACCGGAACCCCGAGATTCGGTGACATGAAGCCGATGACCTGCCCCAACAGCCAGAGTCCGCCGATGACTTGGAGGATGGTCATGGACGCCTGCGCCAGCACCGCCACCGGCCACCAGCCGGGCCGCGGCGGTCGCCCGGCCGGAGTCCCGGCCCGTACCGCCAGCTCGTCCAGCGCCTCGGGCAGCCCCTGCGATCCCCGTACGGCCGCCTCGCGCACCGCCTGCGCCCAGGGCCCTGGCAGTCCGCCGGACGCCTGCTCGGCCACCGTACGCACCGCCTGCTCCACGCGCTGACGCGCCGTGGCCTTCTCCTCGACGTACGTCCGCACGGCCCGGCGCCCGGTCGCCGGTTCACGCAGGTCCTGGTACCAGCGCCACAGCCGCAGCCAGGGCGTACCGCAGGCGCGGTTGGCGTGGCGGCACCAGGCACGCTCGGCGGCCTCTCCGGCGGCCGTGGCACCCACCGCGTCCGCGAGCCGGTCGGCGAACTCGTCGTGCGCCTCCTCGCTGAGCCCGGCCCACTGCCCGTTCGCGTAGACGGGCCACAGCCGCGCCGCCGCCGAGTCCAGGTCGGCGGAGATCCGGCGTGCCGCGGCGCTCTGTTCTGCCACGAAGTAGCCGAGCGCCTCGCGCAGTTCGCCGATGCCCTTCCCGGTGAGGGCGGACACCGCGAGCACGCTCGCGCCCGGTTCGCCGTATTCGCCGAGCGCGATCCCGCCCTCGTCGAGCAGTCGCCTGAGGTCGTCGAGGACCAGGTCGGCGGCCTCTCCGGGCAGTCGGTCGATCTGATTGAGCACGACGAAGGTGACCTCCGCGTATCCCGCCATGGGCCGCAGATAGCGCTCGTGCAGCACGGCGTCGGCGTACTTCTCCGGGTCGACGACCCAGATGACGGCGTCGACGAGCCTCAGGATGCGGTCCACTTGCTCGCGGTGCTGGACGACCGCGGAGTCGTGGTCGGGCAGATCGACGAGGACGAGCCCGCGCAGCTGCGCCTCGACCTCCGGGCTCTGCAACGGGCGCCGTCGCAGGCGTCCCGGGATGCCGAGCCGGTCGATGAGCGTCGCGGCGCCGTCGCTCCAGCTGCACGCGATGGGCACGGCGGTGGTCGGCCTGCGTACTCCGGTCTCCGAAATGGCCACTCCGGCGAGCGCGTTGAAGAGCTGCGACTTGCCGCTGCCGGTGGCTCCGGCGATGGCGACGACGGTGTGCTGTCCGGAGAGTCTGCGTCGCGCCGCCGCCGCGTCGAGGACCCGCCCCGCCTCGGCGAGTGTCTTGCTGTCGAGCCGGGTCCGGGACAGGCCCACCAGTTCGCGCAGTGCGTCGAGACGCGACCGTAGCGTCCTGTCGTACACCAGAGGAGCCACGGGCGGCGACCAGGGCTCCCCCACCGGCTCCCGTACGGCCTGTCCCTCGTCCGTCGCGGACACGCGCCGTGCGATCAGCCCGTCGTCCCAGAAACCTTCGGATTCCGTGTCTGTGTCCATGTCCGTGTCCGTGGAATCCGCGGACTCCATGGAGTTCATCGACTCCATGGGCTCCCAGGGCTCCGTGGAAGCGGTCTCCTCGCCACCCTCCACGCGCGCGTGCCCGTCGAAATCACCTGTCACCCGAGCGTCCTCCTGTACGGAATCGTCCTCCACGCGCGCGTGCTCACCGTCCCCGGGCCCCTCGTCGTCTCCGGTGTGGTCGGAGTGATCCCTGTGATCCGTGGCGGCGGCCACCGCGGTCACCTCTCCTTCTGCAGTACGGACAGCGCGGCGATGAGTTCGGCCTGGGATTCCGGGCGGATGCCGAGGGCGTCGAGCGGGGCGAGCCGCCGCTTTCGTTCGGCGCGCAGCGTCTTGTCGACGTACTCCGTGAGCAGTCGCCCGCCCCGGTCGCGCAGCCGCAGAGCGCCGTGCGCGCTGATCCGCTCGGCGAGGCGCTCGCCCGCGGACCGCGCCCGTCGGCCGCCCAGGAGCGAGGTGGCGACCAGCGCGGCCACCACCTCGGCGTCGGGCGCGATGCTCTTGTCGAGGTGGCGTACCTCCTTCTCGGCGTACTCCTCGATGACCCGCCGCCAGCGCCGTACGGCCAGCCCGATCCGGTGCTCGGCGTCTTCTGGGCCCGGATCACGGTTCGTCAGGCCGGGGGCGCCCGCGGCGGGTTCGCGGCGCCAGGCCTCGTCGACGCGTTCATCGGCGGCGGCGACGGCGCACAGCAGCAGCGCGACCAGGCTCTCGACGAGCGCGTCGAGCAGCTCACCTGCGGTGCAGTCCAGTGGATAGCTGCGCCACCGCTTCAACGCGTCCCCGGCGAGCACAGCTCCGGCCTGCAAACGAGCCCGCACGCGCGCGTGCTCGCGCTCGTATGCCCCGTCGACGGCCGCGGTGAGACGCAGCGCGGCGGCGTGCTGCGCGGCCGAGGCACCGGCCAGTTCGGGCATCCGCGTATTCAGCGTGTCGAGCACCCCGTACGCCGTACGCGCCATCATCTGATGCCGGGCCTCGGGATCCTGCACCTGATGCGTGAGCCAGGTCCGCAGCGGCGCCACGGCGGTGGCCGGAAGTAGTCCCCCACCCCAGGCGGATTCGGGCAACTCGGGCACGGTGAAGCGGGGTACGTCGCCGAGTCCCGCCTTGGTGAGCAGGGCGCCGTACTGCCGCGACACCTCGGTGACCACTTGGTGCGGCACGCGGTCCAGGACGGTGACGAGGGTGGCGTCATGCTCCTTGGCGGTACGCAGCAGATGCCAGGGCAAGGCGTCGGCGTACCGCGCGGCCGTGGTGACCATGATCCATACATCGGCGGCACAGATCAGTTCGGCGGCGAGGACGCGGTTGTCGACCACCAGGGAGTCGACGTCGGGCGCGTCGAGGAGTGCGAGCCCGCGCGGGAGGGTGTCAGCGGTTTCGATACGCAGCACGCGCGCGCGGTGCCCGCCCGGCTGCAACAGGTCGGCCCTGGTTCCCGATTGTGGCCTCCATACGCGCGTGAGGTTGGGCAGTACGCGCATCCCGCTGAACCAGTGGTGGTCCTCCGGGTGGCACACCAGAGCCGGAGCGCGCGTCGTGGGCCGCAGCACTCCCGCCTCACTGACGCGGCGCCCCACAAGGGAGTTGACGAGTGTCGACTTTCCGGCTCCGGTGGATCCCCCCACGACGGCGAGCAACGGCGCTTCGGGGTCCCGCAACCTGGGCACCAAATAGTCGTCGAGCTGTGCGAGCAGTTCATCGCGGTTGACGCGCGCGCGTGGGGCCCCCGCCAGGGGCAGCGGGAAGCGTGCGGCGGCGACACGGTCGCGCAGGGCGGAGAGTGCGTCGAGCAACTGAGGCCGTACGTCCAAGGTCACCACATGCGAAGAATGCCCAATTTTGGAGGCTTTCTGAAGCATATAACTACATCTGCGCGCCGATCGGACACACGGGGCGGAAGGGACGACTGGGGCGCAGGCATAACGAGTGCACAACACCAGGGGCGCGAGACGCCAAAAGCGATGCATGAATCGCACCTGCCTGCGATTATCAGGACCGCTTCACCGAACCTCCACATTGAGCCACGGAGGCGAAGCACCGGGGACCAGGGCAAGGGAGCCCTATCCTTGTCCCCGGCAAGGTCACGGATCCGCCCACACCCGGGCATCAGTGCCACCGGCCACCACACCTGGCCCCCGTAGCTCAGTGGATAGAGCAGGCGCCTTCTAAGCGCTTGGCCGCAGGTTCGAGTCCTGCCGGGGGCGCCTACAGCATCTGTACGCCGAACTGAGGGCCGCGGACCCTGCGACCTGGCAATGGTAGGCATGGCGTCGTGCATCCTTTCCGCTGTATAGGCGATGTCGGGCAGCATCTCGGCTGGCAACGTGATGCTGATCGTCGCCTCGGCCGGGTCGTAGTGCAGGCGGATAGTGAGCTGGATGACCTCGAACAGCCGCCTGAGTAGCTGCTCGGGGGCGTGCACGAGGTTGAGCGCCAGGTAGGGCAGGCCGTCGAGCAGGTCCGCATCCTCCGGGGTCGGACGGGCGGGTTCGGCGGCGTCGGCCGCGTCCAACTCTGCGAGAGTGGCCTCACGCTCGGCCTCCAGTCGGTTGTAGCTCTCGCGCAGGCCCTTGGTGAAGGGGTCTCCGGGATCGCCGGTCTCGGCTTGGCGCAGGATGTTCTCCTGGCGATGCGAGAGTCCGTCGAGAGTGCGCTGAAGCCGGTCTCGCTCGGTCTGCCGCTGTCTCGCTGCCCGGTCATCGACGGACGCGAGTTCCGCCGCGAGCAACTCTCGGCGCTCGGGGCCGAACACCCGGTTCGAGAGGAAGGCCGAGATCGCTTCGAGAATGGCGTCCTCGCGCAGATAGACGGTCTTGGGGTGGCCGGCGTAGGCGTCGGGGCGGCCGCGGTTGTTGGCCTGCGGCTGACAGCTGTAGTAAGTGATGCCGTCGCGGTGTTTACCGAACATCCGCCGGTTGCAGGCGTGCAGCAGCATCCCTCGTAGGACATAGGTGCGGCGGGTCTGCGGATGGGCGTTCGAGGCATGGCCATCCCGGGAGCCTCGCTTGGCCTGCCGCCGCTCGGCGAGCTCGTCGTGCATCCACTTCGGGATCAGCGGCTCGTGCACCGGTTCGGGGGACCACACCCACAGCGCAGGGTCGTTGTGGGCGCCGCTCCGGCTTCGGCGAGCGCGCCGGTTGAAGACCTGGTAGCCCGTGTACTTGGGGTTGCGCAGGACTTCGCACACCGCCGACTTACTCCAGGCGCCGCGTGCTTTGGCGGCGCCTCCGGGTGGGAGGGGCGGTGGGTACTTGTCCGGGTCTGCGTTGAGGCGGTCGACGATGGGTGCGGCTCGTTTCGAGTGACGTCGCCGATCAGGCCCCGAGACTGTCATTTCCCTGTTCAGACCGAGATACGGCCGTTCCCGTTCGCGTGCGGCATGGAAGCGCCTGTACTCCTGACCCTTGGCGATCATCGAGCGGAGGGTGAGGACGGCCTCGGTGCCGTCCAGCCGCAGGCGGCAGACAATGCTGAAGACCAACGTCTGGCTCGGGACCGGTCCCGAGCCAGCCCCCCTACACTGCGCCGGTGATTCGACGGTACTTCAAGGACCTCAGCCGCTTCGAAGTGGTACTCGTGATGGTCGTTGTGTGCTTGGCGGTAGTGGGAATTGGGAGAGCGGTCTGGCCGGTCTCCGACGGGGCCGGTAGCCCGGCTCCCAGCGCCACGGCAACGGTCAAGAAACTGCCGGTCGTGGTCGATTCGGAAGAGCCGGCGCTCGTTGACATCGACTCCGAACGTTCGGAAATGGGCCTGCCGCCTGCGTCCGGTGACGCCCCGCTCACCGAGAGGGTGCTGGACGAGATTCAGGAGAAAACTCTCGTCATGGCGGGAATCCGTGCCAAGGTCAGTGCTGGATGTGAAGGCGGTCAGGTCACACCGAAGGCTGGGCACAAAACGCTGTGCACTGTCACCTACCAGGGTGTGAAGCTGACGTGGGATGTGTGGGTCGGAAACGTCACCGGCAGTGGGATTGTCCAGCTCATCAGGTACAACGTCTATCCTCCTGACTCGGGCGTGCTGCTGGCCAAGGCGGTCTATGGCCGGTTCTGGGACGAGCACCACAAGAGTGCGAAGGAACTGCGCTGCGACCGGATCCCGCCCCTCAAGACGGTCACGCTCGGCGACGACACCGGGTACGAGTGCCAGTACCTGGATGCGGATGGTGGTTCGCCCCGCTGGGTGGGGGAAAAGGTCTTCCTCGAGACGGTTGGTCCTGTTTTCGGAGAGATCGAGTAGTGAGACGCCCTCGGCGCCTGATGGGCGACGTCACTCGAGACGAGCCGCACCCAGCTCCGACTGCAGCCCTTGCCGTCAGCGCTGGCGGAGTTCCTCGCGCCAGTCCCGGAGCTGGTCCTCGAGGACCGGGTTGTCGTCGCGGGCCACGGTCTGGAGCAGCTGGGCGCACACGGTCGCTTCGGCGGCAAGGCCGGCCGGGCTGCCCAGCACCGGGAAGACGGTGCGGACGCGGGCGGCGGTGTCCGACTGGAGCAGCGAGTAGGCGTAGAGCGTGGCGGCGTCGAACCCCTCCGGCGCGCGACCCCATCCCTCCCAGTCCAGAAGCCGCAGGGGCGACGCGGTGAGGTTCGCCCAGTGCAGGCCGGCGTGGGCGGTCGTCCAGCAGATGGCGGCGGGTGCCGGGATGCCTACGAACTGCGGGATCGCCCGGTCCATGTACTGCTGTCGTACGGCGACGCGGTCGGTGTCGACGGCCGGCACCTTCTCCAGCGTCCCGGCGAGGTCCTCCCACCAGGGGCCCGGCAGCTGGAGGTCGTGCTGGAGGACCGGGGCGTCGGAGAGGACCGGCTGGTCGACGCGGGCTGACAGCTCCGCCCGGTAGACGGTGCCGTCGTCGACGGCGTCGTGGACAGCCAGGAGGGCGGGCCGGCGTCCGTCGAGGTCCCCGAAGATGTGCTGGGCGTCGAGGGCGCCGTCCCACAGCTTCCCGCAGCCTTGTCCTCCGGTGAGGACACGAGCCGCAGCCACGCCGGTTGCCCGGTGGCGGTGCGGGCCGGGACACCCAAAGTGCGCCCGGCCCAATCCCAGAACTCCCCGCCCGGCTCGACTCGTGGCCTCGGACGCGGGACAAGTGACCGATCAGGGGGCGTGCCCGCGGCGACGAAGTCGGTGACGCGTGGCCTGAAGTCCTTCAGCGACATGGCTTGTCGTCGGCGTTTTTGCCGGACTGCCCTTGGCGTAGCGTGGCCGCGTGTCAGAGCCGCCGCTGTCGCCCGCCGCGCCCCGCATTCCTCCGCAGCCCGCGGATGAATGGGCTGAATCCGTGCGGGAGACGTTGTCCGCCGACATCGGTTCACTAGGCCTCGGTGTGTCTTCGCTCGGTGAGGCACATGTGTTTACGACGCTTGCTCGTCATCCGGAGTTGTTCGCCGCCTGGCTTCCCTTCAGCAGCCAGTTGCTGCTTGCGGGCGACCTGCCCTTCGCTGAACGCGAGTTGGTGATCCTTCGAGTGGCGCGCAATTGCGAGTCGCCCTACGAGTGGGGCCAACACGTGAGGATCGCCGCGAAGGCCGGGCTGTCATCGGACGACATGGCGCGGGTCGCTGCGGGTCCCGACGCGCCGGGTTGGACGGAACGGCAGTCGTTGCTGCTGCGGGCCACAGACGAGTTGCACTCCGGCGCCCGGATCGGCCAGTCGACGTGGGAAGGGCTGGCCCGGCACCTGACGGAGCGCCAGTTGATCGAGCTGCCGATGCTGGTGGGCCACTACCATCTGCTGGCCTTCACCCTGAACTCCCTGCAGGTGCTGCCGGAACCCGGATTGCCCCCCATGAGCTGACGGGATGTCTCGGGCAGCAGCCAGGTCCGCTTTTTCCGGACCCGGTTGTGCGCACTCGTCCTCAGACAACCCTCGTGAGCTGCTGGTACGGCGACCTTTCCCCCGGCATCCCCGCCCGACCAGCACGAGCGCAAACCGGGTCTTCGAAGTTATGCGGTGCGGAGGTGTCCGCGGGCTCGGCGGGTGGTGACGCAGCGTGCGCGGAGGCGCTGGTTGGTCGGGGTGCGGAAGCCGTAAGCGGAGCGGCCGACGAACTTGATCACGCGGTTGATCCCCTCGCTCTTGGCGTTGCTGATGCCGGTGTTCAGGAAGGCTTCGATCTCGGGCCACCAGCAGCGCCTGGCCGATCGGGCCCTGGTCCAGTAGCGGGTTCCACATCCGCTCGAACTCGGCGTCGGTGAGGTCTTCGCGGTTGCGCAGCAGCTTGCGCCGGGCCTTCCACTCCGGATCTCCGGCCCGGCCACGTCTGCCGCGGACGCTTCGGGTGAGACGGCGGCGCACCAGATTGAGCGTCTTGTTGGCGAGCTGAACGACATGGAAGTGATCAACTACGACGGTGGCGTGCGGCAGTCCGGTGCGGATCGCCGCCCGATACGACGGGGACATGTCGATGGCCACGAAACGAACCCCCTGGCGCCAGGCGAGCGGGGTGCCGGCCAGCCAGGCCAGCACATCACCGGTGGCCCGTCCTTCGATCTGGCCGAGCAGCCCACCGTGACCTGCGGCGTCGATAAATCCGGTGTGCCAGCGATCTGCTGCCGGAGACCACTTTCCTGTCTCCGGGTCCTTCTCCCAGCGGGCCTTGCCCCGCCGGGTCTCGTCGATGCCCAGCACCCCGATATCGGCAAGCGGCGCCTGAGTCACCGCCTCGGCGGCGCTGCGGAACGCGGCCATCACCTGTAGGGTCTCAGCGCGCGTGACATGTCGATCTTGTTTGACCGGCGGGTTCGTTGGTTGTCTCACGGAATATCACTTGGCTTGAGTCTCAGTTCCACGGCATTTCTTCAGATTTCGCGCTTTCTGCGTCGTAGCTTGTTCGGCGGCCTGGTTGCGGTTGAGGTGCCCAGGTCCGGTTCGCCGGCGGGCTGCTGCCGTGCAAGGGCGAGGTCGAGATCCGTCGGGTGCCCGAGCTGGCGAGTACGCCACACTGAGCCCTGACCACGAGGACTGCCTGTGAGCCCAGATCGCGCACCGATGAGTTTCCCGCACGGCGCCGGTCTATACGCCGGACACCCACGGACGGAAGGCTGGGCCATGCGGAAACTGATCTACGGCATGAACCTGACCCTGGACGGCTACATCGCCGCGGCCGGCGACGACATCGGCTGGAGCGGGCCGCCGAGCGACGAGCTGTTCCAGTGGTGGCTCGACCAGGAGCGGGCGAGCAGCCTGTCGCTGTACGGGCGCAAGCTGTGGGAGACGATGAGCTCCTACTGGCCGACCGGCGACCAGCAGCCCAACGCCACCCCGGCGGAGATCGAGTTCGCGCGGAACTGGCGGGACACGCCGAAGGTGGTGTTCTCCTCGACGATCGACAAGGTCGACTGGAACACCCGCCTGGTCACCGGCGACGCGGTCGCCGAGATCACCCGGCTCAAGGCAGAGGACGGCGGCCCGATGGGCATCGGCGGCGCGACGCTCGCCGGGGCGGCCATGCGGGCCGGGCTGATCGACGAGTACGCGATCGCCACCCATCCGGTTCTGGTGGGCGGCGGCACGCCCTTCTTCGCCGCGCTGGACAGCTGGGTGAACCTGGATCTGGTGGAGACGCGGACGTTCCCCGGCGGCGTGGTGCTGACCAGGTACGAGACGAGGCGCTGAGCGCTCGTCCGCCTTCGCCATTGGTAGCGAGTCGTCCCAGACTCGCTGCCAATGTGGTCTTCGAAGTTGAGCGGTTGGGCCCTGCTGGTGGTCACGCTCTGTTGATCGCAGGGGGGTGAGGTGCACCCGGGCGCTGGGGTGCCCGTGGCCTCGGTGATCATTTCTGTTGCTACGCAGGATGATCAGCGAGAGAGGCCACGGGCGTGGTCAACGATACGACCCGGCTGCTCGATCTCGACGGCCTGGCCGTGGTACGGGTCGAGCGGCTCGAAGACGGCACCCGCCGAGTACACCTGGCACCGACTTCGCGGGGGCGCGGGCCTGTCCGGAGTGCGGGGTGCTTGCCTGCCGGGTGCGGGGCAGCTCGACCACCCGGCCGCGGGATCTGCCGTACGGCGAGCATGGGCTTGAGCTGGTGTGGCACAAGCGCCGCTGGTGGTGCGACGAGAGCGGCTGCCCGCGGCGTTCGTTCACCGAGCAGGTGCCGCAGATACCGGCCCGCTGCCGGCTGACCGAGCGGTTACGGCAGGCGGCCGGTCGGGCGGTGCGTGATGCCGGGGTGACGGTGGTGCAGGCCGCGCGGGAGTGGAAAGTGTCCTGGCCGGTAGTGATGGAGGCTTTCCGTACCGCTGCCACTGCGGTGACCGAGGCGCCGCTGCCGGACATCGAGGTGCTGGGGATCGACGAGACCCGCCGGGGCAGGGCCCGCTGGGAGAAGGACCCGCAGACGGGGAAGTGGTCTGCGGCGGCCGATCGCTGGCACACCGGATTCGTCGACGCCGCAGGCTGCGGCGGTCTGCTGGGGCAGATCGAGGGACGGGCCGCCGGCGATGTGCTGGCCTGGCTGGCCGGCACCCCGCTCGCCTGGCGCCAGGCCATCCGATTCGTGGCCATCGACATGTCACCGTCCCACCGGGCCGCCGTGCGCACCGGCCTGCCGCACGCCACCGTGGTGGTCGATCATTTCCACGTGGTGCAGCTTGCGAACAAGATGCTCAGCCTCGTCCGCCGCCGTCTGACCCGCACACACCGCGGCCGGCGTGGCCGGACCACGGACCCGGAGTGGAAGGCCCGGCGCAAGCTGCTGCGCAACCGCGAGGATCTGACCGACGCTGAGTTCGAGCGGATGTGGAACCCGCTACTGGACCAGGGCCCGATCGGCCAGGCGCTGTTGGTGGCCTGGATCGCCAAGGAGAACCTGCGCACGCTCCTCGCCCTGGCCCGCACCTGCGCCGACCGACACCGCATCTCGCAGGCCAAGTACAAGTTCCTCGCCTGGTGCGCCGACGCCGACCTGCCCGAAGTCCGTCAACTCGCCCGCGTCATCGACCGCTGGTGGCCCGAGATCGAAGCCTTCCTCCACACCCGCATCAGCAACGCCAAGAGCGAGGGGATCAACCGCGTGATCAAGTTCGTCGGCCGCGCCGCCTATGGCTTCCGCAACACGACCAACCAGCGCCTCCGCGCACGCTGCGTCACCACCCGCCGAGCCCGCGGACACCTCCGCACCGCATAACTTCGAAGACCCGGAAAAGGCCGCGATACCCGAGATCGCCACCGACCGCTCCGGGTTGGCCACCGCCGTCAACCCCTCCACCCGTGTGGGCACACTCGCCCCGGCCCAACTCGGCGTCGCCTTCGAGGACTTGTTCGAGACGGGCGGGAAGAAGTCCGGGCCAAGCTGGCCTCCACGCAGGTCACCAAGGAGTCCGTCAAGTTCCACACGGATCGCAACAAGGGCAAGAACGCCGGCTTTGCCACCACCGCGTACTTCAGCGCCAAGCCGGCACACCCCAAGGTGTACGCATAGCAGAGAACGCCTCCGCCCCGCGCCCTCCGCGCGGGGCGGCCCGCTGTGCCGAGGCCGCCCTCGCCCTCGCGGGCGTGGCCTGGGCGGCGCGGGCCGTGTGGCAGATCCGCCTCGCCGCGACCGGTGAGCCGGCGTCCGGGCCGCCCGACCAGGGCAACGGCAATCACCGCACGCCGACCTCGCTGGAGGACGCGTACCACATCGTCAGCGCCGTGGGAGACATCGCCACCGGGCTCTGCGCGCTCGTCTTCCTGCTCTGGCTCGTGCGCGCCCGCGACAACGCCCGCGCCCTCTCGGGCGAGCGCCCGCGCTACTCCTGGCCCTGGATCTACCTGGGCTGGATCGTCCCCGTCGCGAACCTCTGGGTGCCCCGCGGCATCGTCGCCGACGTGCACCGCGCGAGCGCCCCGGGCGAGCCGCTGCCCCGCGCCCTGAACTGGTGGTGGGGCCTGTGGCTGACCGGGATGCTCAGCGGGGCGGGCCTTATGTACGCCGACTCCACGGACGAGGTCATCGCGCGTGCCTACACGGACATCTGGCAGCTGCTGCTCTCCGACGCGGCGGTTGTGGCCGCGGCCGTGGCGGGCGTCCTCGTGGTACGGGCCGTCACCGTGGCGCAGACCGGGCGTGCGGCCGACGCCGTACGCCACGACACCGCTCAGGCTTTGGCAGCGGAAGCCGCCGGTTAGCGGAGGAAGAAGTTGAGAAGAGCCTCGGCACGCTTGCCGAAGGGTGCATACAGGAGACGGGCGGCGTTCCAGCGGCCTTGCACGAAGATGCCCTTGGGGTGGCTGAGTGTCCGGAAACCCTCGATCCCCTGGTACTGGCCCATCCCGCTCGCGCCGACGCCGCCGAACGGAAGGTCGTCCTGCCCGACGTGCATGATGGTGCCGTTGACGGTGACGTTGCCGGAGGTCGTGCGGTCGAGGACCTTGCGCCGGTCCGTGTCGTCTTTGCCGAAGTAGTAGAGCGCGAGCGGTCGTGGCCGGGCGTTGACGTAGTCGATGGCATCGTCGATGTCGCGGTAGGGGAAGATCGGGAGGATGGGGCCGAAGATCTCCTCGTGGGCGATCCGCATCTCGTCGGTGACGCCGAGCACGACGGTCGGTGCGAGGGTGTGCGGGCGGTGGGCGGCCTCGCCCGGCCGGTGACCGACCTCGATGATCCGTGCGCCGTGGCTACGGGCGTCTTCGATCAGGTCGGTGAGGATCGCGTACTGCTTGTCGTTGATGATCGAGGTGTAGTCCTTGCTGGTCGGACCGTCGGGGTAGGCGGCCTTGGCCTGTCTGTCGTAGCTGTCGACGAAGGTGTCGATCTCGGATTCGTGCACCAGGGCGTAGTCGGGGGCTATGCAGGTCTGCCCGCCGCTGAGGAGTTTGCCGAAGACGATGTCGGACACGGTCCGGTCGGTTACGTGTCCCTTGGCGACGATGGTCGGGGACTTGCCGCCCAGCTCCAGCGTGACGGGGACGAGGTTCTCGCTCGCCGCCTTCATCACGGCTCGTCCGACCTTGGTGCTCCCGGTGAAGACGAGATGATCGAAGGGCAGGGAGGAGAACGCGCTGCCGTCGCCGCTGACGATCGTGACCTGCTCCTGGGGGAAGAGCTCGCTCAGCATCGACGCGAGCACGGCGTTCGTCGCCGGGGTGAACTTCGACGGCTTGAGCATCACGCGGTTGCCGGCGGCGATCGCGGTGACGACCGGCATCAGCGACAGGTTGACGGGATAGTTCCACGGTGAGATGACCCCGACCACTCCGAGCGGCTGGTACTCGATGCGGTTGGTGCCGAACCGCATGTGCCAGGCGGTGTGGCGGCCGGTCGGGCGCATGAATCGACGGAGATTGCGCTCCAGGTAGTCGATGCCCTGAACGACGCCGCCGAGCTCCATCATCGCGGTCTCGTGTCGCGAGCGATTTCCGAAGTCGGCGTTGATCGCCTCCTCGATGGCGCTCCGCCGGGCGATCAGTGCCGCCTTGAACCTGCTCAGATCGCTGCGCCGCGCCGCCAGTGAGGGCGCTCCGTCGCGGCGGTAGGCAGCGCGCTGGACAGCGAGGATGTGACCGAAGCGCTCCGCGTCCGTGGGCTGTGGGGTGACTTCTGTGATGGTCACGATGGTGGTCCTTTGCTGCTGGTGGGGACGACGGAGGAGCAGTGCCGGCTAGGGGCGGGCCATGCGGCCCATGAACCGGACGATCAGGCGGCGCGGCAGGACCTTGCTGGCGAGGGCGATCGGGCGGCCGTTGGTGATCACCGACGGGGGCGCGGAGCGGCGGTCGAGCGTGTCGAGGGCGGTCCTGACGACGTGGTCGGGGGTGACTCGCTTCGCGCCGTAGTCGGCCGTCTCGCTGCCGGCGGCGTCGTAGAACTCGGTCTTCGTGGCGCCGGGGCACACGGCCAGGACGCGCAGGCCGGTGCCACGGTTTTCTTCCCACAGCGATTCGGTGAAGCTGAGGACGAAGGCCTTGGTGGCGCCGTAGACGCTCAGGTACGGGGTCGGCTGGAAGCCCAGCAGGCTCGCGACGTTGATCAAGATGCCGGTGTCGGCGGAGTTCAGCGGGTCGATGTAGGCGCGGCTGAGGTCGACCAGCGCGCTGACGTTCAGCGCGATCATGCTCTGCAGGCGGTCCGGGTCCTCGTCGGTGAGGGCGTTGTGGGTGCCGAAGCCGGCGTTGTTGACCAGTCCGGTGGCGTAGATGCCACGGGATTCGAGTTCGGCGCGCAGCGTGCGGCCGGCGTCGGGCTGGCCGAGGTCGCGGGCGACGACGGTCACCGTGACGCCGTGGGCGCGGGTGAGCTCGTCGGCCAGGTCCTTGAGCCGGTCCGCGCGGCGGGCGACGAGTACGAGATCCGCGCCGCGACGGGCCAGTTGGCGTGCGAATTCCGCGCCGAGCCCGGAGCTCGCTCCGGTGACGATGACGGTCTGGCGGCGATAGTCGATTTTGCTCATGCCTGCACTCTACGCACATGCTTGCACTCAGTGCAAGTGATTGCATCTAGCGAAGAGATGTACCATCGGTGCATGGCCCAGAAACCGACACCTCTTCGGGAACAGACCCGCTCGATGGTTCGCGCGCTACTCGCCCGAACCGCCCTCGAACTGTTCGCCGCCAAGGGGTACGACGACACGACACTCGAGGAGATCGCCGCCGCAGCGGGTGTCTCCAAGCGGACCCTGTTCAACTACTTCCGCAACAAGGAGGACCTCGCGCTCAACGGCCTGTCTGAACAGGGGGAGTTGATAGCCGCGCGGCTCGCCGAGCGCCCGGCCGACGAAGACCCGTGGACGTCGCTGCGTGCGGCGTTCCAGGCGCTCGAGGAGATCGACCTCACGGCCGAGCGCCGGCTCGAGATGATCACGCTGCTGTTCGGCAATGAATCCCTGCGCGCCGGGCACGCCGAGAAGCAGGCCCGCTGGCAGGACCTGTTCGCACCGCTGATCGAGCCGCGACTGCCCGAGTCCGACCACCGCGCCCTGCAGGCGCGCGCGATCGCGGCCGCGGCGATCACCTGCCTCCAGGCAGCAACAGAAGAGTGGATGCGCTTGGGCGGACAGGCCGACACCTTCGACCTCTACGACACGGCCGTACAGGCCATCCGCCGCCCCGCCCCGCAACCAGAGAAGACCACGACATGAGCAAGCGCCTGCCCCCCGCCGACCTGCCCAACATGGCCGCCGCCCTGCGCGCCGAACGTACCGAGATGCTGAACTTCACCAGCAGCCTCACCGACGACGAATGGACCGCGCCCAGCGCCGCAGCCGGCTGGCGCATCGCCGACGTCGTCGCCCACATCGGCGCGACGGCGCGGGGCGCCTACACACCCGCCGGGCTGCGCACGAGCTTCGCCGCCAGCCTCGAACAGGCGAACGAAGACCCCGTCGACCGACGGCGAGACTGGAGCCGTGCCAAGGTAATGGCCGAGTACCAGCGCGCCAGCCGGCGAGCCACCACACTCCTCAACGTCGTCAGACGCACGCCCGCCGCCCGAGTGCGGGTACCGCTGGCCGATCTCGGTCGCCACCCCGTGGGTCTGATGATCGGCGGCGCACTCGTCTTCGACCACCACACGCACCTGCGCCACGACATGGCCCCAGCGCTCGGCCGGCCCGTGCCGTCCACCGATGCGGACAGGATGCGCGCGGTCCTGACGTGGATGATCGCCGTACTGAGCAATCAGGTCGCGCAGGCGCCGGTCGCCGGGCTCGACGCCCGCGTCGCACTGACTCTCACCGGCCCCGGCGGCGGGACCTGGTGGATCGACGAGGCAGGCGGCCTGGCTCCGTCCAACGGCGCGGTCGCCGCGCACGTCACCGCCCCCGCGCTGACCTTCCCCGACTGGGGCACGCAGCGGTCGTCCTGGCGCGACAACGACGTGACGATCACCGGCGACACCGAGCTCGCCGCCCGCTTCCTCGACGCCGTCAACGTCATCTGATCGGGGTCCGGGCCGGTGAGCGCGCCGTCCTTGCCGTAGTGCAGCACGGTGTTCGCGCTGTTCCGGTTCTCCACGACCTGGAGCCCGCCGTGGATCTCCCGGCGGAGGCCGGGGCGGCGAGGTAGTCGCAGGCGAAGACCGTACGTACGGCGCGGCCGAGTTTCTTCGAGCGCGGCGTAGGTGGGGTGCTTGGGCCCGCCGCGAGTGAAGCGCCGCAGGATCTGCTCGGCCTCCGCCGTCCCCAGGCGCAGGGCGGTGGCGTACTTGACCATCTGGTCGTACTGCCGCTCGATCAGGTCCCACTTGATGGCCCGGGTCAGCGAACCACCGAGCGCCGGCCAGCCGGGCGGGGTGTCGTCGAGCCGGTACAGGCGGATGCTGCCGATGTTCTTCAGCCGGGGCAGCAGGCGGAAGTTGAGCAGCTCGGTGAAGGCGAACCCGACGCACCCGAGGCACCGGGCCCGCGTCCGCATGAGGCAGCGGCAGCACGGGGATTGACGGTGAAACCGGTCGCCTCCTACGGTTTCCCCGGCAAGCCGAACACGGTTCGAAATGTCGAACTCTTGGTGTGCTGCGAGGAACAGCCCACTTCCCGAAGGCGAAAGGACGAGCCGCCCGTGCCTTCCGTGCCCGGCTATCCGCCGCCCGCCACGGCGCAGCCCCAGCACCGTGTTGCTCCTGCCCGCCATCGGTGCGGTGGTGTGCACCTCACTGGGACGGGGACGGTGTTGCCCGTCACCGCCGATGAACTGGCCCGGGCGCGCGCCGCGTTCCCCAGCCGGTGACCCGTGCCACCGGCACGGAGCACTGCGCGGAGCGGAACCGACGGCACGCGGGACACCAGTCCCCTCGAGGGCTGGGGACCGCGCTTCCCTGGCTCGCCGCAGACATACCGTCCCCGGACACCGTGCCGGGTGCCGCGGTGACGCTCACCCGTGGCACGGACGCAAGCCCACCGCCCGCCGTGAAGGGTGCCGGACGGCAGCCGCGGGCATCTGGTGCCGATCACCTGGCACAAGGAAGTCATGCGTCAGTCGAAACCGTCCACGAGACGTACGACAAGAAGAAGGAGTCGAAGCCGGATGGGCACGCAGAGAAGACCCGGATGGGTGTCGCTTGCCGCGGCAGCCGCCATGGCTCTGGCGGCAGGAGTGATCACTGCCCCCGCCGCCTACACCGCGGATGATCCCGTAGAGGTCATAGTCAACGGAAACGACGTTCGCGGCGACAACGTGAACGGCTTGACCTACAAGGGCCTCGGCCTGCTCAGCTGCAACAGCACGAGCAACCTGCTGATGGACTACAAGGCGGCGCAGCCCGACCGGTACTGGCAGCTCGTCAGAGTTCTGTTCGGCGGAAAGAACCCCCTGATCAACCATGTCAAGGTCGAGATGGGGACGGACACGAACACGTCGACCGGTTCCGATCCGGCGACCATGCGCACACCGGACGAACTCGCCGACGCGTCCCGCTCGCCGGGCTTCCAACTGGCCGCCGACGCCAAGACGGTCAACCCGAAGCTCAAGGTCTCGATTCTCCGCTGGGAAATGCCCGAATGGGTCCAGAACGAATGGGACAAGGGCACAGGCACCGACGAGATGTACAAGTGGTACAAGGAGACGATCCTCGACGCCTACGAGAAGTACGGGTACGTGGTCGACTACGTCGACCCGGACAAGAACGAGACCCGGAATCCGGACGAGGCGTTCATCAAGTGGTACAAGAACGCGATCGTCACCGACACGGACTTCGCGAATCCGCGCTACAACCTCCCGGCAGCCAAGCAGCAGAAGGCCAAGAAGGCCTACCAGAACATCAAGATCATCGCCTCCGACGAGAACACCACACACCACATCGGTCCGTCCATGCTCACCGATGCGGAACTCTTCGGCATGGTCGACGCGGTGGGCTACCACTACAACACCGACGACCGGCTCGAGGGGGACGCCGACAGCGACACCTATCAGCCGTACACCAAACTGGCGACCGGCAAGAACAAGTACAACCAGGACAAGGAGGTCTGGTACAGCGAAGGCACCGCCTCGTTCGGCCACACCGAATACCGCGTCAACAACACCGAAGGCCCGAATGGCGCGAGCACCGGCATCGGCGGCGTCCAAAGCGCCCTCGACCTCGCGAACCGCTCCGTCAAGAGCTACGCCAACTCCAAGCGGACGCACTACATCTTCCAGCCGGCGATCGGGTCCTTCTACGAAGGCGCGCAGTACAGCCACAAGGAACTCGTCAGCGCCCGCGACCCGTGGTCGGGCTATCTCCATTACGACGCGGCCCTCTATGTGATGCAGCACTTCACCCAGTTCGCGAAGACCGGCTGGGAGAACGACACGAACACGGCGGGCATCTGGCGCACCGTGCCGGAAGCCAGTCACAGCGGGGTGAGCGGCACCGAGAACGTCGACGGCTCGAACGGGGCCCCGAGTTACATGACGCTCGCGGATCCCCGTAAGAAGGATTTCTCGACGGTCGTCGTCAACGACAGCGACCAGCCCAGGACTTACCGCATCAAGGCCGAGAACATGCGACTCGGCCCGAATCCGACCATGGAGATCTGGGAGACCCGTGGAGCGGACGCGGGGCAGGCCTACGACGCGAACTTCAAGCACCTCGCCGACGAGATCCGGCCCGGCGGCGACGACTTCTACACCTACACGGTCAAGCCGCGGTCGATCGTGACCCTGACGACGCTGGACAAGAGCCACGACAAGGCGACGAAGCAACGACTGCCCAAGTCCTGGGACCGCACGGTGCTCGACACCGACGCCACCGGCAAGAAGCGCAACACCCGCGACGACGTCCTGTACGCCGACGACTTCGGGTACGAGGAGGAAGGCAGGGTCCAGGTCGGCACGGCCGACGGCGCGCGCAAGGTGTCCCAGCCCTATCTGACGTCCCGTGGCAACCAGCCGCGCTACATGGTCGACCAGACCGGCGCCTGGGAGGTCGGGAAGGACGCGCGCGGCGACAACGTGCTGTACCAGTACATGGACCAGTCCATGAAGGACACCCACGCCTGGAACCGTCACACGCCGAACACGACGGTCGGCGACTTCCGTTGGGAGAACTACAAGGCCACGGTCGACGTCTCCTTCCCGGACCCGGCCGGCGGACTCGCCTCCCTGGGCGTCCGTCAGCAGAAGGGCATGGCGATCAGCGACGCCGCCTACAACGTGCGTATCCGCCCGGACGGCGCCTGGACGTTCTACGAGTACGGCACCGCGATCAGGACGGGAACGGTCGCGGCGTCCGACACCTACCGCCTCGCCATCGAGGCGAAGGGCGCGACGATCACGACCTTCGTCGACGGGAAAGCCGTCTCCACGTACCAGGATCCGACTCCGCAGACCGAAGGCCGCGTCAAGCTCGGCAGTGACTTCTACAAGACGGCGTTCGACAACCTGAAGGTCGAGAAGATCGACGGGTACACGCCGTACGCCGGCGCGCAGCTCGACAACATGGACAGCTCGATCGCGTACGAGGGCGCCTGGAGCAGGAAGAACGCATTCGGCGACGCGATGGACTGGTACCGGTCGACGTCGACGAGCACGGCTGCCGGCGCGTCCTTCACCGTCCCGTTCACCGGCACGGGCATCGACATCATCGGCGGCAACGACGGCAGCGCCGTTCTCGATGTCCACATCGACGGCAAGCCGGTCGCCAAGGACGCGAAGACCGCCGCCGTCGACAAGCGCCTCGCGACGTACACGCTCCGCGGCCTGCCGGACGGCAAGCACACGGCGAAGTTCGTCCTCAAGTCCGGAAAGATCGTTCTCGACGCGTTCAACGCCATTCCCGGTGCCGTGGACGGCCCTGTGGACACGACCCCGATCCGGAGCACGCTGGACGAGATCGGAAGTCCGGCACAGGCCGACTACACGGCCGACTCGTGGGCTCTGTTCGACTCCGCGCTCTCGGCCGCGAAGGCCGCCGTGACCGGGCAGAAGGGCCTCGACGTCATCGGCGTCGAGCAGATCGAGAACAGGCTCGACGAGGCCTACGACCGGCTGGTGCGCAAGGACGTCACCTCGGGGTAGCGGGCACTCTGCGTCACGGGCGCTCTCCCGACCACGGGAGAGCGCCGCGCCGAGCAGCACGGCAGCGTCACTCGGACGGCGGCGTGGTTCCCACCGGACGAGGCCGGGCGCTCAGGCGCGACGTGATGCCAGTAGCGCAGCCTTTTCGCGGCCAGGCATACGGGTGCTGGTCGGCGGTCCGGTCGAGGGATTCCTTCTCCAGGAGCGGTCGTCCGATTGCGGCCGAGTCGGCGTCGGTTTAGCTTCAAGGACGTCACTTTATGTGACAGAACCGACATAATCCCCATGTCGGTTCTCCCGTGAAGGCATCGAACGGAGCATTCATGTCGGTGATGACCGGTACTCAACCGCAGCAGCAGGTCGGCCAGCAGGCTGGCCCGCAGCAGGTCGCCCAGCAGGTCCAGCAGGCGATCCAGCAGGCGTGCCAGCAGACGGCCCAGCAGGCCGCTCAGCAGGTGCAGCAGACGTTCCAGCAGATCCAGCAGATCCAGCAGCAGCTCCAGCAGCGGCCGGACCTGGCCCAGCAGGCTCACCCGTACCTGGCGCTCGCGCTGCACCGCTCGCTGCACGCGGGCATCCGCCAGGCTGTGGAGCAGTCCGTGCAGCAGGCGCTGCCGACCGCGATCGTGGGCCTGCTCCAGCAGAGCCAGCAAGGTCAGCAGCAGCAGTGGGGCGGCGGGCTCGGACAGCAGGCCGGCGGCCAGCAGCAGTACGGCCAGCAGCCGTTCGGACAGCAGCAGTACGGCCAGCAGCCGTTCGGCCAGCAGTCCCAGCAGCCTGGCTTCGGCTTCGGTCAGATGGGTCAGCCGTTCGGTATGGGCTGATCTGAGGGCGGCGTAAAGCGGTGTGCCCGGGGCTGTTCCCGGGCGCACCGCCTCAGCGTGCAGGCGCGAGCCGCCCCCGTCCCCGGATTGGAAGCACAAGTTACGAGGTAGGCGTGGTGAAGGTGGACGTAATGGTCAAGGAAAGGCCCGAAAACAGCCGCGCGAGCGGATCCGAGGGGGGCGGCGCCGGCGGATCCGAACCCGAGGGCAAGCAGGCGGAGCCGCGTGAGGAAGGCGCGCCGTCACCGCGCCCGGTGCAACCGCGCCGGGAGCGGTACATGGTGGCGCCGCTGCCGCAGCATCTGCTCCCACCAGGAGTGTCCGAGCTCAGCATGGACGCGGTGTGCGACCGGCTGGAGCGTATGCCCGAGGTCAAGGTGACCCGCAGGCTCCGGCCGTCGGAGAAGCTGCAACCGGCCGGGCTGCGCCCCTCCTGCCCGGAGATCGCGGTCGTCGAGGCGGACCAGGCCCAGGTGCCGGCGATGCGGTCGCTGCACGTACACATCGAGCCGGACCTGCCGCTGTCCGGCACCGGACCCGCTGTCACGCCGACCGCGGCGATCCTCCCGCTCCGCGATCCGGCGCTGGTCGCGCCGCTGGATGAACCCGTGGAGATCTCGCTGCGCGTCTGCGGCCCGGAGGGCGAACCGCTGACCGGCGCGGCGGTGTACCTGATCGGCTCGTCATGGCCGGGGCAGGGCATCACCGATGCCGACGGGACGGTCACCGTCACGCTGGCCACGGAGACCGTCCAGTCCGTGCAGTCCCTCTACGTCCGGCCCGCGGGCGGCTATGCGGACCGCTGGATCGGCCGTCCCGATCTGTCGGTGACCCGGGAGAACCTGGTCACCCTCACACCGCTGGACAAGGTGTACCCGGGGCTGGAGGAGCGGCAGCAGTACGGCTGGGGCCAGCAGGCCATGCGGGTGGACCGGCTGCCTCCCACGTTCCGCGCCTTCGGGGTCAAGGTCGCGGTCATCGGTTCGGGCGTCGCCTCCGAGCACCCCGATCTGAAGCAGCGGGTGCGCTCCGGGGTCGACCTCGTCCGCCGTACGAAAGAGGGGTGGGCCCAGGACAGGGTGGGCACCGGCACCCATGCGGCGGGCGTCATCGCCGGGGCAGACACCGGCAAGGGCGTCATCGGCATCGCGGTCGACGCCGAGCTGGAGGTCTGCCAGGTGCAGCCCGGCGGCTGCTTCAGCGACCTGATCGCCGCCTTGGACCACTGCATCGAACGCGATGTCGACGTCGCCCACATCGCGGTGGCGGCCCCGTATGCGTCGGCGCTGGTCTCCCGCAAGCTTGCCGATGCCAGCGCCGCGGGCATCGCCTGCGTCGCTCCGGCGGGCGACACGGGCGGACCGGTCGCCTTCCCCGGCTCGTTGCCGACCGTGTTCGCCGTGGGCGCGCTGGGCGTCTTCGGTTCCTACCCACCAGACACCTCCCAGGCCACCCATGCGGGCCCGCAGCTGACACCGGAAGGGCTGTTCGCCGCGCCGTTCAGCTGCTACGGCCCGGGGATCGACGCGGCCGCTCCCGGCGTGGCAGTCCTGTCGTGCGCGGCGCAGGGCGGCTACACGGCCCTCGACGGTACGGGCACGGCCTCGGCCCATGTCGCCGGACTTGCCGCCCTCGTTATCGCCCACCACGAGGACTTCCACGGCCAGCTGCTGCCCCGAGGCCCCGGCCGGGTGCAGCACGTGTTCGACATCATCTCCGCCAGCTGCCGCCCACTGGCCGCCCGGGGCACCGCGGAAGCGGCGCGCGTCGGCCGCGGCCTGCCGGACGCCCTGGTCGCCCTGGGCCTGGCCCCCGGCGTACAGCTCGCCCCTGCCCTGTCCCCCTACGTCCCCACCTTCACCGGTTGAGTCCCGGCTGAGGCACAGCCAGGCCCCTCCCCACAACGAGATCACCGAGCGGCGCCCGCCCTTGAAGGGACGGGTGCCGCTCGGCCTGTTTCCGCGCCCGTCTCGGCAGCCCCTCGCACTGCGGCTCAGTAATCACCCATCACCTGCACCGCGGGCTGTCCCGGCCCTCCGTGTAATCCGGGTGATCCAGGGCACTCGCTGCGCATGACACCTGCCGTCGGGAAAGAAGCGAGCGCGCAGGTGATGGATCACTCCGTTCACCTCTCCGATAACGTCACGCTATGAGCCATCCGCATCCAGAACTGCAAGCCGCCCCGCCACTGCCCAAGGGAGGGCTGCGGGTCGTCGCCCTGGGCGGCCTGGGTGAGATCGGCCGCAACATGACCGTCTTCGAGCACGCCGGCAAGCTGCTCATCGTCGACTGCGGCGTGCTGTTCCCCGAGGAGACCCAGCCCGGCGTGGACGTGATCCTGCCGGACTTCACCTCGATCCGGGACCGCCTGGACGACATCGTGGCCGTGGTGCTGACCCACGGGCACGAGGACCACATCGGGGGCGTGCCGTATCTGCTGCGCGAGCGGTCCGACATTCCCGTCGTGGGCTCGAAACTGACGCTGGCGTTCCTCGAGGCCAAGCTCAAGGAGCACGGCATCCGGCCACGCACGGTGCGGGTGCGTGAGGGCGACCGGCGCGGGTTCGGTCCGTTCGACTGCGAGTTCGTCGCGGTCAACCACTCCATCCCGGACGGTCTCGCGGTCGCGATCCGCACCGGTGCCGGGATGGTGCTGCACACCGGCGACTTCAAGATGGACCAGTTCCCGCTGGACGACCGCATCACCGACCTACGAGCCTTCGCCCGCCTCGGCGAGGAGGGCGTCGACCTCTTCCTGACCGACTCCACCAACGCCGAAGTGCCCGGATTCACCGTCTCCGAGCGCGAGTTGAACCCGGCGATCGAGCAGGTCCTGCGCACCGCGCCCCGCCGCGTGATCGTCTCCAGCTTCGCCAGCCATGTGCACCGCATCCAGCAGGTCCTGGACGCCGCGCACCAGCACGGCCGCAAGGTGGCCTTCGTCGGCCGCTCCATGGTCCGCAACATGGGCATCGCCCGCGACCTGGGCTACCTGAAGGTTCCGCGTGGCCTGGTGGTCAGCATGAAGGAACTGGAGAAGCTGCCGGACCACAAGATCACCATGGTGTGCACCGGCTCCCAGGGCGAGCCGATGGCCGCCCTGTCCCGGATGGCCAACCGCGACCATGTGATCCGCATCGGCGAGGGCGACACGGTCCTGCTCGCCAGCTCCCTCATTCCCGGCAACGAGAACGCCATCTACCGGGTGATCAACGGGCTGACCCGGTGGGGCGCCAACGTCGTCCACAAGGGCAACGCCAAGGTGCACGTCTCCGGCCACGCCAGCGCCGGCGAACTCGTCTACTGCTACAACATCGTCAAGCCCCGGCACGTCATGCCCGTACACGGCGAATGGCGCCACCTGCGGGCCAACGGCGACCTCGCCATCCGTACCGGCCTCGATCCCGACCGGGTCGTCATCGCCGAGGACGGTGTCGTCGTCGACCTCGTCGACGGCCGCGCCTCGATCACCGGCAAGGTGCCCGCGGGCAACGTCTACGTGGACGGCATGGAAGTCGGCGGCGCCACCGAGGCCTCCCTCAAGGACCGCCTCACCCTCGCCAACGAGGGCGTGGTCACGGTGGTGGCTCTCGTCGACGCCGACACCGGCGCCCTCGCCGAGGCCCCCGACTTCCTGGCCCGCGGGTTCGTCCACGACGACGCCACCTTCGAGCCCGTCATCCCGGTGATCGAGAAGACCCTGGCCACCGCGGCCGAGGAGGGCGTCGGCGACGCGCACCAGCTCGAACAGCTCATCGCCCGCGCGGTGGCGTCCTGGGCGTTCCGGACCTACCGCCGCAAGCCCCTCATCATCCCCGTGATCATCGACGCCTGAGCCGGGTACCCGCGTACCGCGTACGACCGTCGGCCGTGCAACGCGGCATCGCCCGCAGAGAAAGGTGCACGCATGAGCGCGCGCTTCGAAGAGATCGACTGGCGTCCGACGCCCCTGGGAGACATCAGTCTCCGGCGTCGGCGGGACCCGGCATCGGGCGACGACGTGTACGAGGTGAAGCTTGGGGACGAGTTCCTGATGTCCAGCCTCTTCACCGCGGGAGAGGTCGCGCTCGCGCGACTCGGGCTGGCACAGCTGCCCGAGGCCGATCTCGACATCGCGGTGGGCGGGCTCGGCCTCGGCCACACCGCCCAAGCGGCCCTGGACGACCCCCGTGTCCGGTCCCTGATCGTGGTCGAGGCGCTCGGTGAGGTGATCGAATGGCACGAGCGCCACTTGGTACCGCTCGGCGCCCGCCTGGCGTCGGACCCCCGCTGCCGACTGGTCCAGGGCGACTTCTTCGCGGCGGCCGGCGATCCCGCCGGCCTGGATCCCCAGTCACCGAGCCGCCGCTTCCACGCCGTCCTGCTGGACATCGACCACTCACCGCGCCACGTACTGAACCCACGCCACGCCGCGCTCTACCAGCCACCCGGGCTCCGCGCCCTCGCCGACCACCTCCACCCCGACGGCATCTTCGCCCTGTGGTCCAACGACCCGCCGGACGAGCAGTTCACCTCCACACTCGCGGAGGTCTTCGCCGCACCAGAAGCCCACGTCGTCGGCTTCGACAACCCGCTCCAGGGCGGCACCGCGACCAACACCGTCTACGTGGCACGAAAGAAGTAAGTGCGCCTCTACGCACGGGCGCGGGACTCCTCCGGGCGCTGGGCCGGACAGGCCTGAGTACTTCACCCGTACCCGGCCCGTGCCGGCTACGCGTACCGATAGAGCCCGCTGTGGTCCTCCACCTCACCCGGAGTCACATCCCACGGCGGCATCCTCTCGTGCCGCGCGACGACCCGGCCGCGCTGTGCGTCGCCCTGGGCGAGCGGCTCGGCGGGGAGATAGCGGGCGCCCGGATGCCGCCGCTGCCAGCGGGACCAGAGGAGGTCGACGAAGGCATGGTGCAGCCAGAAGGCGGGGTCGTTGACGGAGGCACCGCCGACCATGTGGCCGCCGACCCAACGGTGGGCCCGGTTGTGGGTACGCCATGAGACGGCGCCTCGCCCCGGCCCCCAACCCTCCAGCTTGTTGCGGAAGCCTTTGGTGGACGTGGAGCCCCAGGGGGCCGTGTCGTAGACCGGGTCGTCGAGGGCCTGCTCCACATCCGCGGCCGTGGGCAGCGCGATCGGGTCCCGGGAGCGGCCCAGGTCGCGCGTGAGGAACTCGGTGTCGGTGATCCCCACCTTGATGGTCCACTTGCCGTTGCGGTGGGCGAAGGGCCCGGTCATGACCTGCCGGTCGGACTGCCGCCCGGTGCCGCCGAGCAGGTCATCGGTCCACGGTACGGCCGTGGTGGTGCGGTTGCGCGTCCAGTCCCAGTACGGCAGGGTCACCGAGTCGTCCACGCGGCGCAGCGCCTCCTCCAGGTCCAGCAGGAACCGGCGGTGCCAGGGCAGGAAGGAGGGCGCCATGTGGGCGACGCGCAGCCCGGCCTCGCCGTCGGAGCGGGAGTACTCGATGTGCGTGCGCACGAACTGCTCGTACTCGCCACGGCGTTTCACCTCAAGCAGCGCGTCGACGAACCGGCGCCGCTCGGACCGGGTGAGCGTGCTGACGTCCTTACGCGTGTACGCCACCATGGTGATCCCTCTCGGCTCCCTGGCCCCCGCCCGGCGTACGGCTGCTCCTGTCATCCGGCGCACTTCCCGGCGCGCCCAGCTGTGCGGTGGGGCCGAGTTCGTCGACGGCCCCGCGCGTGGCGGCGAGCGGAGTCGCGTACGGCTGGTAGTGGTCGACCATGCTCACCCAGCTGCTGTCCGCCCGGCGCATCAGATGCAGCGGCCGGCCGTCCACGGTGACGTACCACGCACCGGATCCGCCGCCCCCGGACCAGCCGTCGTCGAGCCTGACGCCGACGATGCGGCGCCCGCGATACGTCTCGTCGAACCGCGTCTCCTGCGCCCCAGCCGATCCCCCGGCCGATCTCGACGCCACCAGGAACGGTACGGACACCATCCCGAGCACCGCCGCGAACGCCCCCCGCACCACTCGCCGCCGCCCCATGGTCTGCTTGAGGTCGGCGACGGCTGACGAGCTGTCACCCACGGGCCCGGCCGCTCTGCGTACCGGCGTACATCTCAGTGGTCTGCTGATCGGCAACGGTCTGTCTCCTCTTCATCCCTGTGCGGAACATGGTCAAGGGGCCGATCCCGCATACGGCGGAATCGGCCCAGGGACGGGCACAAGCACCCGATACGCAGATCCGGAAAGGAACCCGGTTCGAAGTCCGAACGAGCAAAGGCCCGAGACGAAAGAGCCCCCAAACCGCTCAGCTCTGCATGGGTTCTCAGCCCGCCAGTTGGCTGTTATCCACGGCGCCCGTCGTCTCCTCGATGGCCTTGGACGCCAGATCCTGCTTCGGGTCGAGCAGCTTCTGCCCGTCAACACCCGGCACCTTGACGACATCCGGGGTGAGGTTGCTGCGCACCTTTCCGTTGAGGTCGACGGGCCGGCCTCCCGCGGCGTCCGCAGCGACAGCGGGAGTGGCGAGACCGGCCACGAACAGAGACCCGGCAACGATGGCGGCAGCCTTCAGAGACTTCATCGTGTTCCTTTCTTCGGCAACTCGAAAGTCACCAGCGGGAATTTCTTCACCGAAGCCAACGAACCCCGGACGCCACGGAAACCCCGAACACAGCAAATTCCGGCCTGCCGCAGAAAAGGTCACCCGAATGAAGGGAGCGTCTTATCCGCGTTTCTTATCCTCCTATGAACGCGGGGCGGAGCGACCTGAGTCCGACCGCAGCAACAGACGCCGTACCGATCCGCAACAGGGTCGGTACGGCGCCCGGGCCGAGCTGCGCCTGCTTCGCCTCAGGCACAACTCCCGTTCTCAGGAAGGCTGTTCCAGGGAAAGGTCGGGGATGGGCAGGCCGGGGCTGAGGCCGCCCAGGAGGGCGGGGACGACGCTCACGAGCTTCTCCCTCACGGTCTCGACCGCGTCGAGGACGCCGGCGATATCACCGGCCGCGCCGGAGGCGGGAGCCGACTCCGACGCGCGAGTGCGTTCCCGCGCCGTGTCGGTCGCCAGGGTGGCGGGAGCCGTGAACCGAGCAGGAACGTGGCGCAGAGGGCGGAGGGCGCGATGCGCCGTGCCGAAAGAGCACGCATGGAGGATCCTTTCGCCAGGGTGCGTGGGGCCTTGTGGCCACTCTTGAACCGGCGAACGCACACTGCAACCGAGCGAGCTCGGAAGGTGACATCCCACCCCCTCGCGACCAGGCATCGTCACAGGTGAGCGGCCCTGTCGGGCCCTCCGGAGGCTCCGCCCCGTTCGGCGCAGCACCCCCGGCAGCACGGCCGCCGACACGAGACAATGATTTAAGCACTTCGTCACTCTTGCCCGATATGCGAGGTATTCCGGGATAGAGTGACGCGTCGTCAGCCGAGTTTGACGTTCCTCGCGAAAGGGCAACGCCGGTCATGCGTCACGCCCGGGGTCTTTCCACTGCGACCCGCACGGGGTTCCGCCCGTCCGATGGCCCGACAGGGCGGGACGGCCGCCCCTCGGGTCGACTCGCACGGTGATGGTCAGCCGGTCTGCCGAACCGTCGCGCGGCACGACGCGGCCGGGGACTTCGCCGCGCGTCCTCCACGTCACCCAGCCGGTGGACGAGGGAGTCCAACCGCTCGTGACCGTCGAACGCACCGTCTCTCCCCTCGCAGCCCAGCAACCGGAGCAGGGATTCCTGCCCGTCTCGGTCCCCCTCCCCCACGGGGCCCCCCGGCGGCTCCGGGTTCCCCGCGAGGCAGCGGGCCGTGGCCCGGCACGCCCCGGCGCTGCCCCTGCTCGTCGTGGACGCGACGGCCGCGCTCACCGCCGCTCCGGCCCTCCCCCACGCCCGACGGACCGTCAGGCCCCCGCCGCCGCCCGCCACTACTGCATCACGCGCACCGCCGCACAACTCATGGACGTGTACGCGGCCGCCGTCTCGTCACCGTCGCCCCTGGGAGTGATCCCCTGATGACCACCAAGACCCAATCCCCGACCACCCCGCCCCGCCGACCGCGGAGGGCCCTGAAGCGCCTGCGAGCGCTGCCGCCCTGGTCCCTGCTCGCGGCCGGCACCCTCACCGGCGCCCTGGCCGGCGGCGCGTACGGCGCCCTCACACCGCCCGCCTACTCGGCCTCGGCCTACGTCATCGCCGTACCGACCGCGAAATCGGACCCGCAGGCGGCACTCGGCTTCGCCCAGGCCTACGGCCGGGTCGCCACCCAACTCGCGGTACTCGGCGACGCCCAGGTATGGGCGGGCGTTCCGGTCCGGACGCTGCGCGAGAGCGTACGGTCGGCGACCTCACCGGACGCACCGATGGTCGCCGTGACGGCCACCTCCGCACGCCCCGACCTCGCCGCCGACATGGCCAACGCGGTCACCGGCGCGATGACCCGGCACGCCACCCACACCAAAAACGCCACGCACGTCGAACTCCGCCAGTTCTCCCGGGCCGTCAAGCCCACCGAGCCGTCCTCGGCGTCCCCGGCACTGACCGGCCTGGTGGGCGCAAGCGCCGGCGGCCTGCTCGGCGGCCTCGCACTACTGGCCCGCCCACGGCACACGGCCGCCGACAGCATGGGCTCGGCCGTCGTACCCGGCCCGGCCACCGCCGCCGACGCGCACGGACAGCTGTGAGCGGGGTGACCCTGCTGACACCGCGACTGGCGGAGAACTACCTGTACGGCGCCCACCCACGGCTACGGGAGTGGAAGGCGGACATCGCCACCATGCTGCTGCACGCCACCGCCGATCGCGTGTCCCGCGACGACCGCCAGGTACTGAGCCTGCTGCGCGGAGCCGAGCCGTACAAGTTCCGCTGGCGCCCGGACACCATGGTCAACGTTGCTCCAGAGATCACCGGGCAGATACGTACGCCCCACACGCAGCTCGGCCCCACCCAGCCACCGACTGAACCAGTCCGTCCGCACCACACCGCGCCAGCTGTAGTCGAGGTAGGCGCCGAAGGCGGGGAACGGGGCGGGGGGTGCGAGCGGAGCCGGCGTCACCGGCGCTGCACCGGTGACCGCCGGCACCGGGGTCGCTCCCGGCCCCGGCGCCGGTACCGCCCCCGGCGACTTAGTGGCCTTCTCCACCCCGGTGCCCGCGAGGTAACCAGGTCCCGACAACAGTGCGGCCACCGCAACAATCCCGACCACCGCACATACGGGCCACCTTCTGAGGCACCGATACCGTGCGGCCATGACTGCTCCCGTCTCCGCTCATCAACGGCGGCCGTAACGCATGCACCGCCGCCCTTTTCCGCACTACTCCTGACGTCCAGTCATATGTACTGCGATCCCGCCAGCGGAGTCCCCTGCCTGGCCACCCCCTGACCACCCGCGCGAGTGAGCCCTGGCCGGGAACGAGTTCGGGGGCCGGACGACTCTCCGTCCGGCCCCCGAGGGAAGCGCTCCCGCGTGGATCCTCCCTACCGCACCGAAGCGACTCGCCCTCGCCGGTACAGAATGGCGCCGCTGGTCAGCAGCAGCGCGGCAGCACCCGAGGCCAGGAGCACCTGCTCCCCACCACCGGTCTCAGCGAGCGCGGGGGGCTCGGTGGCCCAGGTGCCCGGTCGCGGCGACTTGGGCGTCGTCGAGGTCGGCGGAGTGGCGCTGGGCTGTGACGTCGACGGCTTCTTGGGCGGTGCGTACGAGTCGTCCCCGTAGCCGCCGTCGTCCCCGTAGCCGCCGTCGTCCCCGTAGCCGCCGTCGTCGCCATAGCCGACGTCGTCGCCATAGCCGACGTCGTCGCCGCCATAGCCGCTGTCATCGCTGTCATCGACGCCAAGGCTGTAACTGACGTCGTAACCGAGCCCACTGCCGGAGCCGTGATCGCCGTACTCGACGGACGTGTCGGCCTCGGCGCTCACGCCGACGGACTTGTCGCCGACGGGCTTGTCGCCAACGGACTTGTCGCCGACGGACTTGTCGGCCTCGGCACTCACGCCGACGGGCTTGTCGCCGACGTCCGGGTCAACGTCCGCCGAAGCCTCAACGTCGCCACCCAACAGGGCGCCGGACGACGGCCCGGAGCCTTCCTCGGAACGCGAGTTCGCGAACGCCGGGCTGCCATACAGGGACAGAATGCTCGTCGCGGCGGCTGCCACGGCCATTCCCCTGCTCAGGTTCTGTCGCAATCTGGTTGTCTTCCTGCTCGAATAGGTGGGAGAAGCCGGCATGGAAACCGAAGGAACAGATCCAATCCCGGCCTGTGCCTCAGCCGTTCGGCTGGTCTTCCGACAGCGGCACGGTGGGGGCGAAAGAACTGGCTCTCTCGTCAGTTCCTCCCCCTCGTCCTACGGCTGCGCCGGGGAGCGGCCTCACGCCTGCCATAGTTTCGCCGCCACTGGATTTTCCAACTGGTCAGATGATGCGACCCGGTGAAGTGCCAGTACCGGCACCCGGGGCACCGATAGATCCGGTCCGGAATCCTCTCGATCAACGGCTTCTTGACAATCCAGACGCGAGCCTCGTCCTCGGTACGGAATGAGGCCTTGCCCGTTTCCGGACAACGCGGCAGGATGATCGTGTCACTCATGCCCCTCCGAAGTACGCTACGTTGTGCGATCGCCTACGGCGTGGCTGATTTTCCAGTGATGGACGCCTTGGAAAGCGGAAAGCGCCTCTCCCTCGGCCGATGAGAATGTCACCTCATCCGCCCATCAGGGAAAAACGTTTTCAGGCCGGACCTCGATTCCCAAGGGAATCGAGAAAGGATGCCCCTGACCGCCGAACTGGACTCGAAGATTCCAACCCAGCCCCGGAGGGCTCAGCCCAGAAGCCAGGCTTTTCCCGTTCCCATTCCCCCGGTCATCCTGGGCGGCCGCCGCGGCGGCGTTCTCGTTCTCGTTCTCGTTGACGATGACGATGGACCGCTCGCCGTCGTGGCCGTTTTAGCCGTTGTCGCAGTCGTCGCCGTCGTCGCCGTCGTCGCCGTTGTCGTGCTTCCCCTTGGAGTAACCCTTGTCGTGCTTCCCCTTGGAGTAGCCCTTGTCGTGCTTCCCCTTGGAGCAGCCGTCGTCGGCGCTGGCAGCCGCGGCAGATCCCGCGAGGAGAACCACCGCCACGAGGGCCGAGGCAGCACCCCGCTTCATGGTCTTGCGCATTCGGTATCTCCGTTCTGTTTCTTCCCCGCTGGAAGAACGCAAGCGATATTGCCTTGACGCGGAAGGCCACACAACTTTAAAGGACCCTCGGCCCGGAACTTCATCCACATGGCCCTGCGCTACAGATGATATGAATTACGAATGCCCAGGCCGCATCGGCCCGGAGCCTTCCTCGGAACGCGAGTTCGCGAACGCCGGGCTGCCATACAGGGACAGAATGCTCGTCGCGGCGGCTGCCACGGCCATTCCCCTGCTCAGGCTCTGTCGCAATCTGGTCGTCTTCCTGCTCGAATAGGTGAGAAGGGCCGGCTCTGGAACCGAAGGAACGGGTCCAAGGTCGGCCCGTGCCGCAGCCGGCCAGCTGGTCCGACAACGGCCAACCGTTGCCGGACCAGCGGGCGCTGTGCGGAATCTTGCAGGTGTTGCAGACCGGATCCGGTGGGAATACGGCCTTAGGAGCTGGATCTCGGGTCGGACACGACGTGCCGACGCCGCCTACGGGAGGGAACGGAGCCGGGTCTGGCAGCGACTGAACGAGATCCTGATCGCCGCTGCTGAACGCCGCATCGCGATTCGACCGGCCACACCGCATGCGGCAAAGGGGACGCCGAGATCTTGCTGCCTCGACATCCCCTGTTCCGCGGATTATTGGCCCTGCTGCCCCGAGCCGACAGATGGATCAGGGCGTCCGACGCGACGAGGACCGAGGAGTCGGGTCTCGCACTGGAGGGGTGAGACCCGGTTTCTCACGATGGCCTGGGATCAGCGGCCGAGAATCCCGACCGCCGTGCAGTTGCCGATGTCCTGCTTCTGCTCGGACATGAAGTTGGCGTTGATGGGGATGAAGACGCCGCCGCCATCGAAATCGTTGTCGCACCGCACGTTCTGCAGCTTTACGTCGGAGTCCTCCCGGTGGTAGCGGAAGTCCTCCCGGTGGTCGCGCCTGTTGTCGTGGCGGTTCCCGTTGTCGTGGCGGTTCCCGTTGTCGTGGCGGTTCCCGTTGTCGTGGCGGTTCCCGTTGTCGTGGCCGTTCCCGTTGTCGTGGCCGTTCCCGTTGTCGTGGCGGTTGCTGTAGCTGCTCCCGTTGTCGTCGCCGTTGCAGGCGTGAGCGACCCCACCGCCGACAAGGCCAATGCTGCCGACCATGACTGCGACAGCCACGGCCTTCTTGAGCTTGTGCATCGCATCTCCGTTTTCCTCGCGCACACGACCCTCCTTACGGACCGTGTCTGCATGGTGACAGACGATAACACCCGCCTCTCTTGACGCACTATTTCCGACACACCCGACTGAATGCCATTAATCGACCTATGTGCGCTTAAGGGCAGCCGGAATCACCGGACCGCACTGCAGCAGGTGGCGACCGCTCCGAACAGACCGGGACCAGTCGCCGCGGCCAGCGCAGAAGAGGCCGGACAGCGAGAACTCGAAACCCCTGTCGTGTCGGGTTCGGTGCCCTGATCGCCTTCGTCGTCCGGAGGTTCAGGAGCGACGTCATCGTCGGTCATCGCCTGTCCCGCAGGGCCGCCGCCAGTTTGCGGGCCGTGTCCGGGTTGCAGCGCCCGAGGTCCACGAGGGGTGGCAAGTAGTCGCTGGCGAGGGAGAGGGCGTCCAGGCCCAGTGACGGCAGCACTACGCCGGCTCCGGCCAGCGCCTCTCCCAGTTCGTCTCTCGCGGCCTTCGCCTCCTGGATCTGCGTCCTCTTGGCAATCTCCGTACTGCGCTTTGCCGTTGCCATCTGTGCCGTGCCCTTCTCGCGCTGATTGCGGCTTCCACTGATGAGCATCGGTGCGTACAGCTACGATCACCAGGTGTAACGGTTTTCGGGACAGCGGAACGAAAACGGGGGTCAACGATGCCCGCACCGAAGGAACTTGACCCGTCCACGTCGCTCCCCGCCCTGTACGGCGTGAAGTTGCGCAAGCTCCGCATCCGGGCCGGGCTCACCCAACGGCAACTCGGCGACAAGATCCCCATCGCCCACAGCCGTATCGCCCAGTTCGAACTGGGCAATGAGACGCCGCCCGAGGACGTCAACGCCAAGTTGGATGTCTTGCTGGGTGCCGACGGTGACCTGATCGACCTGTGGGGTCACATCAGGATGACGCCGATCCCGGACTGGGCGCGGAAGTTCGTGGAGTACGAGGCCAGGGCAACCAAGATGCTCAAGTACATGGCGCAAGCCGTGCCCGGCCTCCTCCAGACGGAGGCCTACGCCAGGGCCTTGCTCCGTATCAGCCGCCCCCGTGACACCGACGCCGAGATCGACGAGCTCGTGACCACCCGACTTGAGCGGCAGGCCATCCTCCGACGCAGTGCTCCGCCACTGCTGTGGTGCATCCTGGACGAGGCGGTGATTCGCCGCCCCGTCGGAGGCCACGCGGTGATGAGCGAGCAGTTGGCACATGTGCTCCGCATGGCGCGGACTCCGCACGTGGTCGTACAGGTACTGCCCTTCGGGCAGGGCGAACACCCGGTCATGGGCGGGTCGTTGACCATCCTGAGTTTTGAGCGGGGCTCCGACGTGGCCTACACCGAGAGTTCGCACTCCGGGGAGCTGGTGGAGAGGCCTGAGGAGGTCGCCGAATACGCCCTCGCTTACGATCTGCTCCAGGCCAAGGCACTGCCTCCTGATGAGTCTCTGGCCGTGATCCGTTCCGCGATGGAGGGGTACAGCACATGCGCGCCGCACGAATTGACCTGAGCAACGCAACGTGGCGCAAGAGCACGTACAGCAATGGTCAGGGCGGCGACTGCCTGGAGATCGCCCCCAACGTCCCCGGAACCGTCCCCGTCCGCGACAGCAAGAACCCCACCGGCCCCGCCCTGCTCTTCCCGCCATCCGCCTGGGCCGCGTTCATCGCCGACATACGGCGCCCCGGCTAACGTCCGGCAACGCGAGCGCGTCAGCCCCGGTACAGCGCCTCGATCTGATCCGCGTACGCCCGTGTCACCGCATGCCGCTTGACCTTCAGGGACGGAGTGAGCAGGCGGTTCTCCTCCGTGAACTCGCCCTCCACGAGGATGAATTCGCGGATCGACTCGGCTCGGGAGACCGCCTGGTTCGCGTAGTCCACGGCCTTCTGGACGTCGGCGCGCATGGTGGGGTCGCGTACGAGGTCGGACATCGGGGTGTCCGCGGGCATGGCGCGGACGTGGAGCCAGTGGGCGATGTCCTCGCGGTCGAGGGTGATCAGGGCTGCGACGTAGGGGCGGTTGTCGCCGACGACGATGCACTGGCCGACCGGGGGGCGGCTGCGGAGGCGGTCCTCCAGGATGGCGGGGGAGACGTTTTTGCCGCCTGACGTGATGAGGATGTCTTTCTTGCGGCCGGTGATGGTGAGGTAGCCGTCTTCGTCGAGGGCGCCGAGGTCGCCGGTCGCGAACCAGTCGTCGGTCAGGGCGGCGTCGGTGGCGGCGGGGTTGTTCCAGTACGCGTTGAAGACGATGCCGCCCTTGATGAGGACCTCGCCGTCGTCGTCGATACGGATCGCCGTGCCGGGGACGGGGAGGCCGACCGTGCCGGGGCGGGGTTTCAGGGGCGGGACGATCGTTGCGGCGGCTGTGGTCTCGGTCAGGCCGTAGCCCTCGTAGATGATGATTCCGGCCGCGTAGAAGAAGAGGTTGAGGTTGCGGTCGAGGGGGGAGCCGCCGCTGATGGCGTAGCGCATGCGGCCGCCGAGTTCCTTGCGGATGCGGCGGTAGACCAGCTGGTCGTACAGGGCCCAGGCGGCGTACAGGCCGGGGTTCGGGCCCTCGCCGCGGTCGAGGAACCTGTTGAGGTGGGCCTCGCCGAAGCGGACGGCGATGCGGTCCGCGCGGTCGAAGGAGGCGGCGCGGCCGATGCGCTCGGCGGTCGCGCGGCCGGTGGCGTGGATCTTCTCGAAGAGGTACGGGACGCCGACCAGGAAGGTGGGGCCGAACTCCCTCAGCGCGGGCCGGAGTTCGGCCGGCTTGATGCTCGGATAGTGCCCCAGCTCGATACGGGCCATCAGGCAGGCGATCTGGATGGTGCGGCCCAGGATGTGGGCGAGGGGGAGGAAAAGGAGCGTCGAGGCGGCCTGGCCCGTGATCTCTTTGAAGATGGGGTGCAGGAGCTCGACCGTGTTGGCGGCCTCGGCGTGCAGGTTGGCATGCGTGAGGACGCAGCCCTTGGGTTGGCCGGTGGTGCCGGAGGTGTAGCAGATCGTCGCAGGTGTGTCGGGGGTCAGGGCCTCCCGGCGCTTGATGATCTCCTCGTCGGGGATGTCCCGGCCCCGGGTGGTGAGTTGAGGGATCGCGCCTTCGTCGATCTGCCATACGCGCGGGGGGTCGGGGTGGTCGGCCGTGCCGGCGGTGACCGCTTCCGCGTTCTCGGGGGTCTCGGCTATGACGAGGCGGGCACCCGAGTCTCGGACGATCCACTCGATCTGCTCGGCCGAGGACGTGGCGTAGATGGGCACGCTCTGGCCGCCCGCCGCCCAGATCGCGAAGTCGAGGACCGTCCACTCGTAGCGCGTACGGGACATCAGCGCGACTCGGCCGCCCGGTTCGAGGCCCGCCGCGATCAACCCCTTGGCGACGGCGGTGACTTCGTGGGCGAAGGCCGCCGCGGTGACCGGGTGCCAGGTGCCGTTCGCCTGGCGGCGGAGGATCACGGCGTCGGGGGCCTCGGCCGCGTTGGTGTAGGGCAGGTCGGCGATGCTGCCGGTGGTGGCCCTCGGTGCGAGGGGCGGCATACGGGCCTCGCGGACGACGCCCTGATGGTCCCTGACGATCTCGACCTCGGTGCGTTCCGCCAGGTCGGTACGTTTCTTCGCCTGCTTCAGATCTTTGCGTACGCCCATGACGGCTCCCGGTCGCGGATCACAGCGGTGGTGCGATGCGTGCTTTACGCGGGGGTCAACTTACTCGGGCGTAGCGGAAGTTCAATCGCTTGTTCGCCTGTGTTCGGACGTGTGGGCGTTTAGGCCGGATGCCCTTGGAGGCTTATGAGACGCATGTGGTCTTGCGCGATGCGCGATTCCGTTCGACGCTGAGGCTTCATGTTGCCTTCCGGTGGAGCCGCCGTATGAGCACATACCGTCCGAGCCGCCGCAATGTCCTCGTCGCAGGAGCCGCCCTCGCAGGCTCGGCCGCATTCGCCGCGCAGAAGCGGGTGTTCGCTGCCGAGGGGGACGAGTGGGACGCGAGTCCGAGAGTCTTCCAGGTCAACAGAGAGCCGGCACGGGCAGCCCGCCTCGTGCCGTACGCCAGCGCCGCCGACGCCCGGCGCGGCCAGTTCGAGAAGTCGCCGTACCACCGCTCCCTGAACGGCAGTTGGCGCTTCCACTGGGCGAGAAACCCCGATCAGCGCCCCACCGGGTTCCACGCGCCCGGCTTCGACGACAGTGGCTGGGACCGTATCCCCGTCCCGTCGAACTGGGAGATCGAGGGCTACCCGGAGCCGATCTACCTCAACATCCCGTATCCGTGGGTCGGTTACGAGACCCCCGAGCCGCCACAGATCCCGCACGACTTCAACCCGGTCGGCTCGTACCGCCGTACCTTCACCGTGCCCGAGGGATGGAAGCGCCGGCGCACGCTGATCTCCTTCCAGGGCGTGAAGTCCGCGTTCTTCGTGTGGGTCAACGGCGAGCGCGTCGGTTACAGCGAGGACAGCTACACGCCCGCCGAGTTCGACATCACCCCGTATCTGAAGGCGGGACGGAACACGCTCGCCGTGGAGGTCTACCGCTGGTCCGACGGCAGTTGGCTGGAGGACCAGGACATGATCGACCTGTCCGGGATCTTCCGGGACGTGTATCTGTACTCGGTTCCGCAGGTGCACGTCGACGACCTGTTCGTGCGGACGGAGTTGGACTCCGCGTACCGCGACGCCGTGTTGAGCGTCGATGTCGCCTTACGCGACCGGGGTGGGGACCAGAAGGCTGCCAGGCATCGCATCGTGGCCGAGCTGTTCGACGCTCGGGGACGGCGCGTGCTGGAGCTGGCGGACGGTGTCGAGGAGAAGGTGACGCTGAAGGGCGAGGTGAAGGCCCCCGCCCTCTGGTCGGCCGAGCAGCCGAATCTCTACACCCTCGTCGTGACGCTGAAGGACGGCTCGGGTAAGGCCGTCGACATCCACAGCAAGCGGGTCGGGTTCCGCCAAGTCGACTACGGGCCCGGCAAGTTCACGGTCAACGGCAAGCCGATCATGTTCCGCGGCACCAACCGCCACGAGAACGACCCCGACCGCGGGCAGGCCGTCGACGAGGCGCGGATGGTGCAGGACATCCTGCTGATGAAGCGTCACAACATCAACGCCCTGCGCACCGCGCACTATCCCAACCATCCACGGATGATGGAGCTGTGCGACGAGTACGGCCTGTACGTCGTCGACGAGGCGAACCTGGAGACGCACGGGGTACGGGACACCGTGCCGGGTTCACTGCCCGAGTGGACCGACGCGTGTGTGGACCGAATGCGGTCGATGGTCGAGCGGGACAAGAACCACGCGTGCGTGGTCGTGTGGTCGCTCGGCAACGAGGCGGGCCAGGGCTCGAACTTCAAGGTCATGGCCGACTGGGTGCACGCCCGCGACGCCTCACGGCCCGTGCACTACGAGGGCATGAACGCCGTGACCGACGTGCACAGCGAGATGTACACCAGCCCGGCGGGCGTCGAGAGGTACGGCAGGTCCGGCAACCCTAAGCCGTACATGCTGTGCGAGTACACGCACATGATGGGCAACAGCGGCGGCAACCTCTCGGAGTACTGGGACATCATCGAGCGCTATCCGAACCTGCACGGCGCGTTCTTCTGGGACTGGGCCGACCAGACGATACGGCTGCCCGTGCCCGGCGACCCGAAGCGCACGTATCTGTCGTTCGGGGGCGACTGGAAGCCGGGCTATCCGACAGACGGGAACTTCTGCTGCAACGGCCTGGTGGCGGGCGACCGTGCGATTCATCCGGGGCTGCTGGAGGCGAAGAAGGTCTACCAGCCGGTGGGGATCACGGCCGGTGATCTCGCCGCTGGAGTGGTGAAGCTGCGCAACAAGCATCTGTTCAGCGGCCTGGACGCGTACGAGCTGCGGTGGACCGTCACGCGGGACGGCACGCGCGTGCAGCATGGCAGGCTCGCGGCGCCCAAGGTCGCGCCGGGCGAGGAGGGCATCGTACGCATCCCGTACCGGAAGCCGTCCGCGCTCGAACCCGGCGCGGAGTACTTCCTCAACCTCTCCTTCCTGCTGCGGAAGAAGACGAGTTGGGCCGACGCCGGGCACGAAGTGGCCGCCGAGCAGCTGGCGTTGGACTGGCAGGCGCCTGCGCCGGCTGATCCCGCACCGCGAGGCGGCCTCAAGCTGACGGAGACCGACGGCGAGGTGAAGGTGAGCGGCCGGAACGTGGAGGTGGTGCTGTCGAAGACCTCCGGCACGCTCTCCTCGTACGTCTTCCGCGGCCGGCTTCTGCTCACCGAAGGCCCCGTGCCGAACTTCTGGCGGGGGCCGACGGATAACGACATCGGCAGGAAGTTCCAGACCACGGCGCGTACGTGGCGCGACGCAGGGGCCAAACGCACCGTGACGTCGGTCAAGGCCTCGCAGCCCTCGTCGGGCGAGGTGGTCATCGAGGTCGGCTGTACGCTGCCCACCTCGCCGAACGCCTCGTCGTGGCGTACCGAGTTCCGGGTGCGCGGGGACGGCGAGGTACGGGTGCGGCACACGCTGGAGGCGGCCTCGGGGTTGCCCGATCTGCCCATGGTGGGCGCCCTGTTGACCGTTCCCGGGGGTTTCGAGCGGCTCGACTGGTTCGGGCGCGGGCCGCACGAGAACTACTGGGACCGCAAGACGTCCGCGTTCGTGGGGCGTTGGCGGTCCACGGTCGACGATCAGGTGGCGCCGTACGTCCGGCCCCAGCAGACGGGGAACATGACGGACGTACGCCACCTGTCGCTGACCGACCGTGCCGGTGACGGGCTCACCGTGCTCGCCGATCCGGCGGACGGCGAGCCGTTGCTGGAGACCAGCGCGCTGCACTACTCGCCGTTCGACCTCGACGGGCCGCGCCATCCGTACGAGTTGAAGCGGCGCGACGAGACCGTGCTGGGCGTCAATCACCGGCAGATGGGCGTGGGCGGCATCGACTCGTGGGGGGCGGCTCCGCTGGAGCAGTACCTGTTGCACTCCGGGCGGACGTACTCGTACGCGTACCGGCTCAGGCCTTCCTAGCCCCCTACCGGCCCCCGGCCTGTTCGATCGTCTCGGCGAGTTGGCGTACCTCCTCGGACTCCGTGACGTCAGCCAACTCGTCGGCTCGTTCGGACAGTTCGGACAGGGAGGGTGCGGCGGGCAGGCGGGACAAGAGAGAGTCGCCGGAACGGAGGGTGTCGGCGAAGTAGGCGGCTATGGCAGTGACCTGGAGTCCGTTGCGGGCGTTGTCGCGGCTCCACAGGGGCTCGTTGAGGGCTTCGGACTCCAGCTGGGCCGACTCCTCGTGCGGGGTGCGGGTGTCGGGGTCGAGCCAGCGGACGGTCGCGGTGGCGAGGTGGCCGGAGGCTCCGGGCTTGGTGCGGACGGCGTAGAGGGCCGTGACCGTGTGGCCGGGGCCGATCTCGCCGCCGTCGACGCGGTCGTTGCGGAAGTCCTCGTCGGCGACCTCGCGGTTGTCGTAGCCGATGAGCCGGAACTGCTCGACCGTCTGCGGGTCGAAGGCGACCTGTGCCTTGGCGTCGCGGGCCGTGAGGTCGATGTTGCGGGGCAGTTGGTCGACGAAGACCGTGCGGGCGTCCTCTTCGTTCGATACGTAGGTGGTGTGGCCGTCGCCCTTGTCGGCGAGGCGTTCCATCAGCGCGTCGCCGTAGTCGCTGCCCACGCCGACGCCGAACAGGGTGATCCCGTGCTCTCGGCGGGCGTCCGCGATGCGGTCCAGGATGTCGTCGGCGTCGGTCTCACCGGTGTTGGCGAGGGCGTCGGAGAGCAGCACGACGCGGTTGGTGGCGCCCTCGCGCCGGCCCTCGACGGCTGTGGCGTACCCGGTGTCGACGCCCGCGCCGAGGTTGGTGGAGAGGGTGGGTTCCAGGGTGTCGATGGCGTCGTGGACGCGGTCGCGGTTGTCGCCGAGGCGGGTCATCGGGAGTACGGTCTCGGCCTCGTCGCTGAAGGCGACGAGCGCGACGGAGTCGTCGTCGCGCAGTTCGTCCGTCATCACGCCGAGGGACTTCTTGGCCAGGTCGAGCCGCCCCGGCTCGGCCATGGAACCCGAGACGTCGATGACGAACGTGAGGGCGGCGGGCGGCCGTTCGCCGCTGTCCTCGGACGGGCGCGTGGCGAGACCGACGCGTACGAGCCGCCAGTCGTCGCCCTCCCCTCCTGCGTCCGTACGGGCGCCGTCGACCGTGACGGAGAAGCCGTTGCCGTCAGGACGCTCGTAGTTCTGGCGGAAGCTGTTGATGAACTCCTCGGGGCGGACGGTCGCCGGATCCGGCCGCCGTCCGTCGGCGAGGGTGCGGCGGGTGTACCCGTACGAGGCGGTGTCGACGTCCAGGGCGAAGGTGGAGAGATAGTCGGCGGGCGGCGGGGTGCTCTCGCGGATCTCGCCCTTCTGCTCGCCCGGGGTGCTGCCTTCGTCGGTGCCCGCGGGGCCGGTCGGCTGCGCGGGGGCTGGAGCCGGGAAGCGCTCGGTGTCGCGGGCGCTGTTGCTGCCGTCGGCCGACGACTCGCCGGCGCCCGAGCCGCAGGCGGCGAGCAGGAGGCAGCCCGCGGCCATCAGGGCGGCAAGTGCGCCGCGCGGTCGTCGCGTTCGGTGGGTCGTACGGTACTCGCCCATGTGGGCCCCCTCGATGAGTTGACGTCGACGTCTGTGACTGTGACGCCGGAGAGGGCCGAGGTGTGCGGCACGGGGCGTTGCGGATCGATCTCAAAGCGGGCACGGCGGACGCCTGTTGAGACCGGTAGGTGATCTTCCGGAGACCTGGGGGTGTCCGGAGGGACCCTTACAACACGACGTCCTTCCGCGGGCGAATCCGCGGAAGGACGTCGTTTCATGCGCAGCAACCGGGCGGCGAGGACGAGCAACTGCCACAGAATCAGGACGAGTCCGAGCAGGAGGGGCGACCACCGGCTACCTAGCCGACTCCCGCTGCCGCCGCTCCGCACGTCGGGCACCGGCGGTGCACGGCGGACTGGGCGGCGAGGGTGCCGAGGGCCTGCTGGAGGGCCAGTTCCACGGCGGCGGGGACGAACAGCGTTCCCGTACCGTCGGGCGGAACCAGCCATCGGAAACGTCCTGGCGCCGGATGCGGCGCGGGCACCGTGATCCAGGCGCCTCTGCCCAGGTACCGGACATCCGAGCCGACCCAGCGGCCCTCGGGATCCGGCGGCAGGAAGAAGCCCACCCTGCGCGCGCCGGTGTCCGCGAGTACGGGACCGGGCGCCTGCGGGATGCACAACAGGGCATCCAGGGCCCGCACACCCAGTTCCTCCGGGACACTCAGCACGTCCCAGAACCGTCCACAGGGCAGCACCGCGATCCCCTGATAGCCCTGCCACCGCCGCTTGCAGTCGCGTGGATCGGTCGCGGCGGCGGCGAGCCACTCCGTGGCCTGCTTCGTGACTGTTCGCATGGTGGCCCTCCGGATCCGTTGACCCTCACAGGCGAGACGGCGCTCTCCCCCTCACCGCCAGGGCTGGTCGGACCCTCGCCTGCTCATGCTGATAGATCTTTCTACTCTGTGGAAGGGGTGGCGCACCATGGCGAATACGTCCCGGACGTTCGGTACCGGAACAAGCGTTCCCTCCGATCCGGACAGCCGATCCAGGCACCGGTCAAGGCCGGCCTAGGAGACGACATCCTTGCCCGCGAAACCTCGGAAGGCCAGGGCGAACAGCACCAGTGCGTACGTGACGGAGACGGCCGTGCCCTGAATCATCTCGCCGTAGGCCGGCTCTGGCTGGATGACGTCCAGCCAGGCGTACTGCCAGTGCGCGGGGATGAAGTCGCGCCAGTCGCCGAGGGCCGTGACCTCGTCGAGGACGCTGCCGATGATCGTCAGGCCCACCGCGCCGCCGACCGCGCCCAGCGGGGCGTCCGTCCGGGTCGACAGCCAGAACGCCAGCCCCGCGGTGACCAGTTGGGACACGAAGATGTACGCCATGACGATCAGCAGGAGCCGTGCGGCGTCGCCGCTGGGCAGTGTGCCGCCGACGGGCAGTTGCAGTGGGCCCCAGCCGTACGCGGCCGTGCCGACGGCGAGGGCGATGACCGGCAGCAGCACCATCGCGGCGAGGCTGAGGGTGAGTCCGACGACGAGCTTGGACCACAGCAGCCGGGCGCGGGGTACGGGCGCCGCGAGCAGATAACGCAGCGACGACCAGCTCGCCTCCGAGGCGACCGTGTCTCCGCAGAACAGCGCCACGGGGATGACGAGGAGGAAGCCCGCGGACGCGAAGAGGTTCACCGCGGCGAAGTTCGCCCCGGACGCGGTGGCCGTGTCCATCAGGTTCACGCGGTCGTTGCCGTCGCCCGGTTCGCCGCCGACCTGGAACGCGATGGCCAGGATGAACGGCAGGGCGGCCAGGACGCCGAACATGATGAGCGTGCGCCGCCGCTTCAGCTGTCGTACGAGCTCGACGCGCAGCGGCAGGGTCCGGCCCGCCCGGTAGCCCTCCGCCACCTCTTCCTTCTCGACCTTCTCGGCGAGGGTGCTCATTCGAAGTCTCCGATCAGGGTGAGGAAGGCGTCCTCCAGGCGACGGTTCGGGCCGATCGAGGCGACGGGCACTTCGAGCCGTACGAGCTCGACGAGCAGCGAGGCGCTCCGCTCGTTGACGCCCGGTGCGCCCTCGGAGCCCGCGGCGTCCGGGGCGCCGGAGACGGTCACCGTGCCCTCGGCGCGGTCGGCTCCGCCGGAAGCCCCCACGCCGGCGGTCTCGGGCACCGCGGCGCCCTCTGTGGGTGGCGTCGCCGGAGTCAGCCGTACGAGCAGGCCGTCATCCGTGCGTACTGCCGACTCCACGTCCCGCAGGGCCGCCACCTTCTCCACCACCGGGTCGGCGATGTCGGAGGCCAGGCCGACGAGGAGGGTGTCGCCGCTGCCGATGATGTCGCCCACGGGGCCCGCCTGGACCAGTCGGCCGTGGTCCATGACCACGATGTGGGTGCAGGACTGCTCGACCTCGGCCAGCAGATGGCTGGAGAGGATGACCGTGCGGCCGGCGGCCGCGTAGCGGATCACGACCTGGCGCATCTCGCGGATCTGCGGCGGGTCGAGGCCGTTGGTCGGCTCGTCCAGGATGAGCAGGTCGGGGAGGCCGAGCATGGCCTGGGCGATGGCGAGGCGCTGGCGCATGCCCTGGGAGTACGTACGGACCGCGCGGGACAGGGCGTCACCGAGGCCCGCGATCTCCAGGGCCTCCTCCAGGTGCGCGTCCTCGGGCGGGCGGCCCGTCGCCCGCCAGTACAGTTCGAGATTCTCGCGGCCGGAGAGGTGCGGCAGGAAGCCCGCGCCCTCGACGAAGGAACCGACGCGGGACAGCACCGGGGCGCCCGGGCGGATCGCGTGGCCGAAGACCCGGATCTCTCCGCCGTCCGGCTTGATCAGGCCCATCAGCATGCGCAGCGTCGTCGTCTTGCCCGCGCCGTTCGGCCCCAACAGGCCCAGTACCTGGCCCTTTTCCACCTGGAAGGACAGGTCCCGGACCGCGTAACGGTCGCTCGACTTCGAGTACCGCTTGCTCAAGTCCGTGATCTGGAGCGGGACATCGGCCAGTTCCGGATCGGGAGCAGGTGCGGCGGTGGGGCGGCGGGCCGTCAGGATCAGGGCCAGCGCCGTGAGGGCGCCGGCCAGCGGCAGCCACCACACCCATGCGGGCAGCGGTGCCGTCGCCTCCGAGTCACCGAGGGGCATCGGCACCCTCAGGCCGCCGTCTCCCGCCATGGAGACCGTGTAGGTCGCCGGAGCCGTCGGGGAGGCATAGCCGAGGTCCGTCGAGGCGAGGACCAGGCGCAGCCGGTGGCCGTCGTCCACCTCGTAGTCGATCGCCGGGAGGGTGAGCCGTACGTCCTTGCCGGCCTTCGCGTCCTCCACCCTGATGGGCTCGACCAGTTGCGCGGGCAGCACCTGCTGCATGCCGCCGTCCGGTCCGACGTCGTACACCTTCGCGAAGAGCACGGCGTCCTCGCTGGTCGACTTCACATGGACCGTCGCCGTCGGCGAGCCGGTGATCTGGAGGTCCTCCACGAAGGGCTCGGAGTCGAACGCGGCGAACTGGCCCGGGAAGTCGAGGGACACACCGATCCCGAGCGAGGAGAGCTGGGAGAGGCCGCCGGCTCCGCCGAGGCCGGGCAGGGCCGAGACGGCGGGCGGGTTGGCGCCCGCCGGGTTCTCGAAGCTCTGCTCCCGCCCGGTCAGGGCGATCGGGCGCGTCTTGCTCGTCAGGCCGGGGTAGCTGTCCGAGCTCACGCTGGTCAGCCGGGTGGTGCCTTCCCGGGAGTCGACGCCGCCGCTGCGCGTGACCTGGAACGCGGGCCCCGTGTCCACCCCCGACTCGTCCTTCAGATAGCGGTCGAACCAGGAGCCCACGCGCGCGGACACCCGGTCCGTCTCCATGTCGCCGCCGTCATGGCCGCCGGAGATCCAGTCGGCGTCCACGGGCGCGCCGTTGGCCCGGATCGCCTTGGCCATCGCGTCGGCCTGGCCGAGCGGGAAGAGGGAGTCGGTCTGGCCCTGCATGATGAGCGTCGGCACGTTGATCTCGTCGCCGACGGCAGACGGGGAGCGGGATTCCAGCAGCTCCGTCGCCTCGGCGTCCGGCTCCCCGGACTCCGCGACCCGCTGGTACATCTCGCACAGCGTGGCCTCGAAGTTGTCGCAGCCGCCACCGGAGTTCACGAAGATCCCGGCCCACAGCTTCTTGAAGACGCCGTTCGGGAACAGCGCGTCCGAGAGGTTCCAGTACGTGATCGCCGGGGCGATCGCGTCCACCCGCTGGTCGTGGCCCGCCGCGAGCAGCGAGACCGCGCCGCCGTACGAGGCGCCGGTGGCACCCACGCGGGGGTCGCCGTCCCGGTCCAGCTCGACCTCGGGGCGCTCGGCCAGCCAGTCGATCAGCTTCGAGACGTCGGCGACTTCGCCCTTGGGGTCGTTCAGGCCGATCTTGCCCGTGGACCTGCCCATTCCGCGGGCCGACCAGGTCAGCACCGCGTACCCGTCGCGCGCCAGGTCCTCCGCCTGGGACCGTACGTCGTCCTTGCTGCCGCCGAAGCCGTGCGCGAGGAGGACGGCGGGGCGACGGCCGTCGCCTGACGTGAAGTACGAGGTGTCGACCTTCACCCCGCTGCCCATGTCCATGACTCTGTCGGCCCGGTCCACGGGTGCGGCGTCGTCAGAGGCGACGGCCGTCCACGTACCGGCGCCGGCGAGCACGACCACGGCGGCCGCGGCGGCGATCAGCCGTCGCGGCCGCCGCAGTACGGCCCCGCGCAGTCGGGGCAGTCGAAGATCCATGCGTCAACGGTAAGCGCCGCCACCGACAGCCGATGCAGCCTCTGGTCGGAAGTGGCAGACATCCCACCGGCGTACGCGCCCCCGGCCGCATACCACGGACGCGGTATGCGAGGTCCTCGGAACCCGTACGTGACCTGCGGTGACGATGCCGAGGAGCGTGCCGCCGTCCACGCGGCGGATGTGCCCCGCCCACGCGCCCCCGCCGGAGTCACGGCTGACGATTGACAGGCAACCGATAAGAACGAGGGCTCAGCTCAGTGATTGCGCGGGAACCCCAGGTCCACACCCGCCGGAGCCTCGGCCGGGTCCGGCCAGCGCGTCGTCACGACCTTGCCGCGGGTGTAGAAGTGCGTGCCGTCGTTGCCGTAGATGTGGTGGTCGCCGAAGAGGGAGTCCTTCCAGCCGCCGAAGGAGTGGTAGCCCACCGGCACCGGAATCGGCACGTTCACGCCGACCATGCCCGCCTCGATCTCCAGCTGGAAGCGGCGGGCCGCGCCGCCGTCCCGGGTGAAGATCGCGGTGCCGTTGCCGAACGGCGAGTTGTTGATCAGCGCCACGCCGTCGTCGTAGGTCTCCGCGCGCAGCACGCACAGCACCGGGCCGAAGATCTCGTCCCGGTACGCGTCCGAGGCCGGCGGCACCTTGTCGAGCAGCGAGATGCCGATCCAGTGGCCGTCCTCGTAACCCTCGACCGTGAAGCCGGTGCCGTCGAGCACGACCTCGGAGCCCTGAGCCGCGGCGCCCGTCACGTATGAGGCGACCTTGTCGCGGTGCGCCTTCGTGATCAGCGGGCCCATCTCGGACGCGGTGTCGTTGCCCGGCCCGATCTTGATCTTCTCGGCGCGCTCGCGGATCTTCTCCACCAGCTCGTCGCCGATCGAACCGACCGCGACGACGGCCGAGATGGCCATGCAGCGCTCGCCCGCGGACCCGTATGCCGCCGACACCGCGGCATCGGCCGCCGCGTCCAGGTCCGCGTCCGGCAGCACCAGCATGTGGTTCTTGGCGCCGCCGAGGGCCTGTACGCGCTTGCCGTTCGCGGAGGCGGTGGTGTGGATGTAGCGGGCGATCGGCGTCGAGCCCACGAAGGAGACGGCCTTCACGTCCGGGTGCTCAAGGAGCCGGTCGACGGCCACCTTGTCGCCGTGCACGACATTGAAGACACCGTCCGGCAGTCCGGCCTCCGCCAGCAGTTCGGCGAGCCTGACCGACGCCGACGGGTCCTTCTCGCTGGGCTTCAGCACGAACGTGTTGCCGCAGGCGATGGCCATCGGGAACATCCACATCGGCACCATCGCCGGGAAGTTGAACGGCGTGATGCCCGCGACGACCCCCAGCGGCTGCCGGATGGACGCCACGTCCACACGGCTCGCGACCTGCGTCGACAGCTCGCCCTTCAACTGCACGTTGATGCCACACGCCAGGTCGACGATCTCCAGGCCACGCGCCACCTCACCCAGCGCATCGCTGTGCACCTTGCCGTGCTCGGCGGTGATCAGCTCGGCGATCTCGTCCCGGTGCGCGTCGAGCAGCGCCCGGAACCGGAACAGAATGGACGTCCGCTGAGCGAGCGAGGACTGGCCCCAGGTCGCGTACGCCTCCTTGGCGGCGGCGACCGCGGCGTCCACCTCGTCGACGCTCGCGAAGGCGACCCGCGTGGTCACGGCACCGGTCGCCGGGTCGGTGACCGGCCCGTACGTACCCGACGTGCTCCCAGCGGGCTTGCCACCGATCCAGTGGTCGACGGTCTTCGTCATGTCCTGCAACTCCTCACAGATGGCGGCGGCGGGCGGCGGCATGCCGGTCGTACACCTCGCGTGCCTTGACCGCCGACGAGCGGGTCGCGGTCTCGGCCACGGGTACATCCCACCAGGCCTGCGCCGGAGGCGCGCCCGACACTGTGTCTGCCGTTTCGGTCTCCACATAGACACATATGGGAGTGTCGGCGGTCCGCGCCTCGGCGAGAGCCGCCCGCAGATCGCGTACGGTCTTCGCGCGCAGCACCCGCATCCCGAGGCTGGCCGCGTTGGCGGCGAGATCGACGGGCAGCGGCCTCCCTGTGTACGTACCGTCCTCCGACCGGTAGCGGTACGCGGTGCCGAACCGCTCGCCGCCCACGGAATCGGAGAGCCCGCCGATGGACGCGTACCCGTGGTTCTGCAGGACCACGACCTTGATCGCGATGCCCTCCTGTACGGCCGTGACCATCTCCGTCGGCATCATCAGATACGTCCCGTCGCCGACCAGCGCCCACACGGGACGGTCCGGCGCCGCCATGCGCACACCGATCGCGGCCGGGATCTCATAGCCCATGCAGGAGTAGCCGTACTCGACGTGGTACTGGTCCCGGGACCGGGTCCGCCACAGTTTCTGCAGGTCGCCGGGGAGGGAGCCGGCCGCGTTGATCAGGATGTCGTCCCCGGTGACCAGTTCGTCGAGCAGGCCGAGGACCTGCGGCTGGGTGGGCCGGGTGTCCGGCTCGTCCGCCTCGTAGGCCGCGTCGACCCGGTGCTCCCAGCGCTCCTTGTCGTCGCAGTACTCGGTGACGTACGCGGGTTCGGCCCGGTGGCCGTGCAGCGCGAGCGCCTCAGTGAGCGCCTCCAGGCCCGTACGGGCGTCCGCGATCAGCGGCCGGCCGGACAGCTTGTGGCCGTCGAAGGGGGCGATGTTGAGGTTCAGGAAGCGGACGCCGCGGGCGGTGAAGAGGGTGCCGGAGGCGGTGGTGAAGTCGGTGTAGCGGGTGCCGACGCCGATCACCAGGTCGGCGGTGCGGGCCAGTTCGCAGGCGGTCGCGGTGCCGGTGTGCCCGATGCCGCCGACGTCCGCCGGGTGGTCCCAGACGAGGGAGCCCTTGCCCGCCTGGGTCGAGGCGACCGGGATACCGGTGGCGTCGGCGAACTCCTTCAGCGCGGCCTCGGCCTCACTGTGGTGCACCCCGCCGCCCGCGACGACCAAGGGGCGCCGGGCTTCCCGTACGGCCCTGACGGCGGCGGCCAGCTCCTCCGGATCCGCGCCCGGACGGCGGACGGCCCAGACGCGCTCGGCGAAGAACTCCTCCGGCCAGTCGTGCGCCTCGGCCTGCACGTCCTGCGGCAGCGCGAGCGTGACGGCGCCGGTCTCGACCGGGTCGGTGAGCACGCGCATGGCCTGCAGCGCGGCCGGGATGAGGGCTTCGGGGCGGGTGATCCGGTCGAAGTACTTCGACACCGGGCGCAGACAGTCGTTCACCGACACATCGCCCGCGTACGGGACTTCGAGCTGCTGGAGTACCGGGTCGGCGGGGCGGGTCGCGAAGATGTCGCCGGGCAGGAGCAGTACCGGGAGGTGGTTGATCGTGGCGAGGGCGGCGCCCGTGACGAGGTTGGTGGCGCCCGGTCCGATGGACGTTGTGACGGCGTGCGTGGCCAGGCGGTGCGACTGACGCGCGTAGCCGACCGCCGCGTGCACCATGGCCTGTTCGTTGCGGCCCTGGTGGTACGGCATCTCGTCGCCGTACTCGAGAAGCGCCTGCCCGAGCCCGGCGACATTGCCGTGCCCGAAGATGCCCCAGGTGGCGTCGATCAGCCGGCGCCGTACCCCGTCCCGCTCCGTGTACTGGGCGGCGAGGAACCGCACCAGCGCCTGCGCGACCGTCAGCCTTGTCGTCGCCGTTGACGTCTTCGGCTCTGTCATCGGTAGCCCTCTGTGCTTTCTACGTGTCCCGGCTGGAAGCAGATCCGCCACACCCTGTCCTCACCCGGGCCGTCCGTCACGTTCAAGTAGTACATCGCGTGACCAGGCCGGGCGATGGACAGGCCGTGCCATCCGTCGAGTACGAGGAAGGCACCGTCGGCATCGCCGGTGCGGACCTCGGCGAGGGCATCGGATCCGCCCTCACGCGGGGAAATACGCGCTGATGGCCGAATCCGTTCGGGCCGTCGATCTCGAAACAGTGCTTCTCCTCCAGTTCCGACAGTTCCGATGCGACACCGGGCCGGTGCTCGTGGTGCCGACGGGGCGTACGGGGACCTCCGGCGCGGGGCCGTAGCGGGCGGGGAGTCAGCGCTCGCACTTCGCTCCTGCCAGGGCGAAGCGGCCTCCCGCGCCGGAGGCGATCTGCACCCGGGCCTCGCGAGGGGCGTACGCAAAGCCGGTGACTTTGCTGAACACGCCCTCCCTGCCCAGGAGTTCAACTGTGGTGGCCTCTGCTCGGACGGTTGCCCGGCCGGTACAGACGCCGTGGTTCACAGGACCGCCCCTGCTTTGAGCGCGTCCTCGACCTCCGAGGGGGTCGGCATGGCGGAGAAGCACTCCAGGCGGGAGGCGACGATGGCGGACGTCACCTGCGGGAGCGGCACGCCTGTCTGCAACGGGTAGAGGTCCACACCGATCCGCCCCATGGTGATCAGCTCGTACGCACCGGACCCCGCGGACTCACCCATCGGCTCCCCTTCGCTTCGGCTGCCCCCAGGTCTAGCGGCGCTCCATGATGCCTGTCAATTGGTTGTCCGGACATTCGGACCAGACCCAGACGCCACAACACGTCACCCGTGTCACAGATACCGCCGTCCTGTCACACATGTCCCGGCCGCGCACGCCTTGTGTCACACCCGGGCGACAGGCACTGGTCGACGGTCACGTCCTGTCGTTGGACGGTCACATCCATGTGATCGCCAGCGCAGCGCCACCGCGGCGCGCGCGGGGAGGTGCTACTGATGACCGACCAAAGACTCTGGTCGTACAAGGACATCGCGGCGCACATCCATGTGCAGCCGGACACCGTGCGGTCCTACCGCAAACACGGAATGCTTCCTCCGCCGGACCATGTGGAGTCCGGCAAGCCGTATTGGTATGCGGACACCATCCGGGCATGGGTGGCGTCGCGGCCGAGCAACCGGGGCCGCCGGGCCTCCGGCGGTTGAGCGGGTGCCTCCGGCGGTTGGGCGGGGCGCCCACCGGGGCGGTGGGTTTGGGTTCGCAGGCGACTGCGGGTGCATGGTGGCTTGTCGCGCAGTTCCCCGCGCCCCTAAAGGGCGCGTCCCTGGAGCCCCCAGCCACCATGCACCCGCACCTGCCCACCGGCGGGAGGGGCCGTGGGCCGGTGCGTCGTATGCCCGTCGCGTAGGTTCGGTCTCGGAGAACCAGGACCTTGCACCAGGCCAGGGCCGTATGCCCGGCCTGCGACGGGCTGACGCACCGGCCCGCGGCCCCGACCCACCCACCGGACCCCAAGGGGCGCGGGGAACGGCGCGAGCAACCACCACGCACCCGCACCCGCCCAACCGCCGGAGGCACCCCGCACTTTGGCAAAATACCCCCTGGGGGTACAGTATGGAGCGAATAGCCCAGCGCCCCACACGCCTCCACGAGGAGCAACGACATGACCACCACCGTCACCTACCAGGTCACCGGAATGAGCTGCGCCCACTGCGAAGGCTCCGTCTCCAACGAGCTCTCCGAGATCCCGGGCGTCAGCTCGGTGAAGGCCGTGGCCTCGACCGGCGAGGTCACCGTCGTCTCCACCACCCCGCTCGACGCGGACGCGGTTCGCGCCGCGATCGACGAGGCCGGCTTCGAACTCGTCGGCACGGCCTGAGGCCCCAAGTTGAGCAGCACGGCAACCCCCGCCGCCGAGGTCGAGCTCACCATCGGCGGCATGACCTGCGCCTCCTGCGCCGCCCGCGTCGAGAAGAAGCTCAACCGCATGGACGGCGTCACCGCCACGGTGAACTACGCGACGGAGCGCGCGAAGGTCTCGTACGGAGACGGCATACGCGTCACCGATCTGATCGCCACCGTCGAGAAGACCGGCTACACGGCCGAGGAGCCGGCACCCCCGGAGCCGGAGCCCGGGACAGAGGCACCCCGCGAAGACTCCGAACTCGCCTCCCTGCGCGAGCGTCTGACCGTCTCCGCCGTGCTCGCCCTCCCCGTGGTCCTCCTCTCCATGGTCCCGTCCTTCCAGTTCGACAACTGGCAGTGGCTGTCGCTGACGCTCGCCGCGCCCGTCGTCGTATGGGGCGGACTGCCGTTCCATCGGGCGACGTTCACGAACGCACGGCACGGCGCGGCCACGATGGACACGCTCGTCTCCGTCGGCACGCTGGCCGCCTTCGGCTGGTCCGTGTGGGCGCTGTTCTGGGGCCACGCGGGGATGCCGGGCATGCGGCACGGCTTCGACCTGACCGTCTCGCGTACGGACGCCTCGTCGGCGATCTATCTCGAAGTGGCCGCAGGGGTCGTCACCTTCATCCTCCTCGGCCGCTATCTGGAGGCCCGCGCCAAGCGGCGCTCGGGCGCAGCCCTGAGGGCCCTGATAGAGCTGGGCGCCAGGGATGTCTCCGTACTCCGCGATGGCCGTGAGGTACGCGTCCCCGTCGCCGACCTCGAGGTCGGTGACCGCTTCGTCGTACGCCCCGGCGAGAAGGTCGCCACCGACGGCACCGTCGTCGAGGGCGCCTCGGCGGTCGACGCCTCGATGCTGACCGGCGAGTCGGTGCCGGTGGACGTGACCGTCGGTGACGCCGTGACGGGCGCGACCGTGAACGCCGGCGGCAGGCTCGTCGTCGAGGCGACCCGTGTCGGCGCGGACACGCAGCTGGCGCGGATGGCGAAGCTCGTCGAGGACGCGCAGAACGGCAAGGCCGAGGCGCAGCGCCTCGCCGACCGCATCTCCGCCGTCTTCGTCCCCGCCGTCCTGCTGATCGCCGTCGCCACGTTCGGCGTCTGGCTCGGCATGACGGACGAGCTGACCTCCGCCTTCACGGCCGCCGTCGCGGTCCTGATCATCGCCTGCCCGTGCGCCCTCGGCCTCGCCACCCCGACCGCCCTCATGGTCGGCACCGGGCGCGGCGCCCAGCTCGGCATCCTCATCAAGGGCCCCGAGGTCCTGGAGTCCACGCGCCGCGTCGACACGGTCGTCCTCGACAAGACCGGCACGGTCACCACGGGCCGTATGACCCTCCAGGAGGTGTACGCCGCTGCCGACGCCGACGAGAAGCAGGTACTGCGGCTCGCGGGCGCCCTGGAGCACGCCTCCGAGCACCCGATCGCACGGGCCGTCGCGGCGGGCGCGGAGGACCGCATAGGGGAGCCGCTGCCCCCGGTCAACGGCTTCGAGAACGTCGCGGGGCTCGGCGTACGCGGCACGGTCGACGGGCACGAGGTGCTGGTCGGGCGTGCGCGGCTGCTGGACGAGGCCGGTGTCGCGCTGCCGGACGAGCTGGTCGCGCTGAAGACGCGGGCCGAGGCGGAGGGGCGTACCGCCGTGGCCGTCGCCTGGGACGGGGTGGCACGCGGTGTCGTGACCGTCGCCGACGCGGTCAAGGGGACCAGCGCCGAGGCGGTCCGCGAGCTGCGCGCCCTGGGGCTGACGCCCGTACTGCTGACCGGGGACAACCGGACCGCCGCCGAGTCCGTGGCCCGTTCCGTCGGCATCGACGACCGGTTCGTCTTCGCCGAGGTGCTACCGCAGGACAAGGTCGATGTGATCAAGCGGCTCCAGGCCGAGGGGCGGGCCGTCGCGATGGTCGGCGACGGCGTCAACGACGCGGCCGCACTCGCCGTCGCCGATCTGGGCCTTGCCATGGGCACGGGGACTGACGCGGCGATCGAGGCGGGCGATCTGACGCTCGTACGCGGGGATCTGCGGGTGGCCGCGGACGCGATCCGGCTGTCGCGGAGGACCCTTGCCACGATCAAGGGCAATCTTGTCTGGGCCTTCGGCTACAACGTGGCCGCGCTGCCGCTCGCCGCGGCGGGACTGCTGAACCCGATGATCGCGGGCGCCGCGATGGCGTTCTCCTCGGTGTTCGTGGTGACGAACAGTCTTCGGCTCCGGGCATTTCGGTGATGTCGAAGTAAGAACCCCTCTGGAGTCCGACGCGAGCCTCACATAAGCTCTTCACAAGGCTCGCGCATCTTCCTTACGCTTGGGCTCCGATCGGCGTATCAGGTCTCTTGTACATATTCAGGACATATGCAAGAGACGCAGATCACAGTGATGCGAAGGTAACCATCGAAGGGGTTCGTGAGTCTAAGTTGGCGATGTCAGAAGCGTCTTGGGGGGCGTGACTGGCATCTGGGGATGTCTTGGGGGACATTTCCGGACTGCGTTGCCGGGGCACGTACACGGGGAGCTTGAGCGGCCCTCCCGTACGGGTCCCGGCAGACCGCACTCGCTGCAGTACAGAGAGTTTTGCTCGTTTAGATCACAGCGATTCAGGCGCTGTCCTCAGACGCCCGGCCGGATCCCGTGGGGGGAATCCGAACCGGGACAAGGAAGGCGCCCCGACTCCGGCCCGTGGGGGGACCGGCAGCGGGGCGCCTTCCGTTTATTTCGTGCGCCGTAGCTTGCAGAAGCCGTTTAACGCGCCTCGACCGGGACGAAGTCCCGCAGAACCTCGCCCGTGTAAATCTGCCGCGGGCGGCCGATCCGCGAACCCGGCTCCTTGATCATCTCGTGCCACTGGGCGATCCAGCCGGGGAGACGGCCGAGTGCGAACAGGACCGTGAACATCTCGGTCGGGAAGCCCATCGCCCGGTAGATCAGCCCGGTGTAGAAGTCCACGTTCGGGTAGAGGTTGCGCGAGACGAAGTAGTCGTCGGAGAGCGCGTGCTCCTCCAGCTTGAGCGCGATGTCCAGCAGCTCGTCGGACTTGCCGAGGGCCGAGAGGACGTCGTGCGCGGCAGCCTTGATGATCTTGGCGCGCGGGTCGAAGGACTTGTACACCCGGTGGCCGAAGCCCATCAGGCGGACGCCGTCCTCCTTGTTCTTCACCTTGCGGATGAAGGAGTCGACGTCGCCGCCGTTGGCCTTGATGCCTTCCAGCATCTCCAGGACGGACTGGTTGGCGCCGCCGTGCAGCGGACCCCAGAGCGCCGAGATGCCGGCGGAGATCGAGGCGAACATGTTCGCCTGCGAGGAGCCCACCAGGCGGACCGTGGAGGTCGAGCAGTTCTGCTCGTGGTCCGCGTGCAGGATCAGCAGCTTGTCGAGCGCGGACACCACGACCGGGTCCAGCTCGTACTCCTGCGCCGGGACCGAGAAGGTCATACGCAGGAAGTTCTCGACGTAACCGAGGTCGTTGCGCGGGTAGACGAAGGGGTGGCCGATCGACTTCTTGTACGCGTACGCCGCGATCGTCGGGAGCTTGGCGAGCAGGCGGATCGTGGAGAGGTTGCGCTGGGTCTCGTCGAACGGGTTGTGGCTGTCCTGGTAGAAGGTGGACAGCGCGGAGACCACAGACGACAGCATCGCCATCGGGTGGGCGTCGCGCGGGAAGCCACGGTAGAAGTTCTTGACGTCCTCATGCAGCAGCGTGTGCTGCGTGATGTCGCCCTTGAAGGTGGAGAGCTCGTCGACCGTCGGAAGCTCACCGTTGATCAGCAGGTAGGCCACCTCGAGGAAGGTGGAGCGCTCTGCCAGCTGCTCGATGGGGTAACCGCGGTACCGGAGGATGCCCTGCTCACCGTCGAGATAGGTGATGGCGGATTTATAGGCGGCGGTGTTGCCGTAACCACTGTCCAGCGTGACCAGACCGGTCTGAGCGCGGAGCTTCCCGATGTCGAAGCCCTTGTCGCCGACGGTGCTGTCTATCACCGGGTAGGTGTACTCGCCGTCGCCGTACCGCAGTACTACAGAGTTGTCGCTCACGTCATCCCTCACCGACGTTGTGCCTCTTCTTCGAGGTGCCCTGACTGCTTCTACCATCCCCCATTTGGCGCAGGAGAGTGCACTCGGGGTCGACCATGGGGCCTAATGGCGGCACTCAGTGCCGTCACCCTGCTCATCCTGCCCCCCTTCGTGCCGCTTCCGGAAGGGCTCTGTGACCCTTGCGACTCATTTGATCGATCAAATCTGGCTCACGGGTCGAGAGGGCGGGGTGAGAGCCGGAAATCCAGGGCCGTACAACGTCGGCCCGCCGACACCGTGCGCACCGCCTGCCCTATCGCCCTGCGTGAACCGACCAGCACCACAAGCTTCTTGGCGCGGGTGACGGCCGTGTAGAGCAGGTTGCGCTGGAGCATCATCCAGGCGCTGGTGGTCACCGGGATCACCACCGCCGGGTACTCACTGCCCTGGGAGCGGTGGATCGTCACCGCGTACGCGTGCGCCAGCTCGTCGAGCTCGTCGAATTCGTACGGCACCTCCTCGTCCTCGTCGGTCAGCACCGTCAGCCGCTGGTCGTCCAGGTTGAGGGAGGTGACCACGCCGACCGTGCCGTTGAAGACACCGTTCGTGCCCTTCTCATAATTGTTGCGAATCTGCGTGACCTTGTCGCCGACGCGGAAGACCCGGCCTCCGAAGCGCTTCTCGGGGAGGTCGGGGCGGGCGGGTGTGATCGCCTGCTGGAGCAGTCCGTTGAGGGTGCCGGCGCCTACCGGGCCCCGGTGCATGGGGGCGAGGACCTGGACGTCACGGCGCGGATCGAGGCCGAATTTGGCGGGGATACGCCGGGCCGCCACGTCCACCGTGAGCCGGCCCGCCTCCTCCGTGTCGTCCTCGACGAAGAGGAAGAAGTCCTTCAGGTCCTGGGTGATCGGCTGCTTGCCCGCGTTGATCCGGTGCGCGTTGGTCACGACTCCCGACTGCTGGGCCTGGCGGAAGACCCGGGTGAGGCGGACAGCGGGGACTGGGCCGCCTTCGGCGAGCAGGTCGCGCAGGACCTCCCCCGCGCCGACGCTCGGCAGCTGGTCGACGTCTCCCACGAAGAGCAGATGCGCCCCCGGAGGCACCGCCTTCACCAGCTTGTTGGCCAGCAGCAGGTCGAGCATCGAGGCCTCGTCCACGACCACCAGGTCGGCGTCCAGCGGGCGGTCCTTGTCGTACGCGGCGTCCCCGCCGGGCTTCAGCTCCAGGAGCCGGTGCACGGTCGAGGCCTCCGCGCCCGTGAGCTCGGCCAGCCGCTTGGCGGCGCGGCCCGTGGGCGCGGCCAGCACCACCTTGGCCTTCTTGGCGCGGGCCAGCTCCACGATCGAGCGGACCGTGAAGGACTTGCCGCAGCCGGGGCCTCCGGTGAGCACGGCGACCTTCTCGGTGAGCGCGAGGCGGACGGCCTCCTCCTGCTCGGGGGCCAGCTCCGCTCCCGTACGGTCCTTGAGCCAGGCCAGGGCCTTGTCCCAGGCCACGTTCCGGAACGACGGCATGCGGTCCTCGTCGGTGCGCAGGAGGCGCAACAGCTGGGCGGACAGGGAGAGTTCGGCCCGGTGGAAGGGGACCAAGTAGATGGCGGTCACGGGGTCACCGCCGTCGTGGCCGGGGACCTTTTCGCGTACGACGCCGGGGTCGCCGTCGTCCTCCTGGGGCGCCGCCAGTTCCCCGAGGCACTCGATGACAAGGCCGGTGTCCACCTGGAGCAGCTTCACCGCGTCCGCGATCAGCTGCTCCTCCGGGAGGAAACAGTGGCCCTGGTCGGTGGACTGCGAAAGGGCGTACTGGAGACCGGCCTTGACGCGCTCCGGGCTGTCGTGCGGGATGCCGACGGACTGGGCGATCTTGTCGGCGGTGAGGAAGCCGATGCCCCAGACGTCGGACGCGAGCCGATACGGCTGGTTCTTGACCACCGAGATCGAGGCGTCGCCGTACTTCTTGTAGATGCGGACCGCGATCGACGTCGACACCTCGACGGTCTGGAGGAAGAGCATGACCTCCTTGATCGCCTTCTGCTCCTCCCAGGCGTCGGCGATCTTCTTGGTCCGCTTGGGGCCGAGGCCGGGGACTTCGATGAGCCGCTTGGGCTCCTCCTCGATGATCTGGAGGGTGTCGAGCCCGAAGTGCTGGGTGATGCGGTCCGCGAAGACCGGGCCGATGCCCTTGACCAGGCCGGAGCCCAGATAGCGGCGGATGCCCTGGACGGTGGCGGGCAGCACCGTCGTGTAGTTCTCCACCGTGAACTGCTTGCCGTACTGAGGGTGCGACCCCCAGCGGCCCTCCATGCGCAGGGACTCCCCCACCTGGGCGCCGAGCAGCGCGCCCACGACCGTGAGCAGGTCGCCGCCGCCCCGTCCGGTGTCCACCCGGGCGACCGTGTAGCCGTTCTCCTCGTTGGCGTACGTGATGCGCTCCAGCACGCCCTCGAGAACCGCCAGGTTCCGCGCCCCGGTGCCCGCCTGGTTCCCCGCCAGATTCGACATGATCCGACGCTACCGCCCGCCTCTGACAACGCGCGAAGCCTGTGGACAACTTCATCACGATCCGATCCCGAGGGCTTGCCAAGTCTCATGTAATCGATTCCAATCCTCCGTGTAATCGATTCCACAAGGAGGTGGGACGGTGATGGCGAGCATCAAGGACGTCGCCGCGGAGGCGGGTGTCTCCGTTGCCACGGTGTCCCGTGTGCTCAACGACCACCCGTCCGTCAGCTCCGGGGCACGCACCCGCGTCCTCGCCGCCGTCGACGCTCTCGGCTACCGGCGCAACGCCGTCGCCCGTTCCCTGCGCACCGACCAGACCCACACCCTCGGCCTGGTCATCAGCGACGTACTCAACCCGTACTTCACCGAGCTGGCCCGCTCCGTCGAGGAGGAGGCCCGCACCCACGGCTACAGCGTCATCATCGGGAACGCCGACGAGCAGCCGGAGCTGCAGGACCACCACGTCCGCAACCTTCTCGACCGCCGTATCGACGGCCTCCTGGTGTCCCCCACCGACGGCGGCTCGCCCCTGATGCTGGACGCCGCGCGCGCGGGCACCGCGATGGTGTTCGTGGACCGGTGGATCCCGGGCGTGGACGTGCCGGTGGTCAGGGCGGACGGGCGCGAGGCGGTGCGCGATCTGGTCGCCCACCTGCACGGCCTCGGCCATCGCAGGCTCGCCATCATCGCGGGCCCGGCGGCCACCATGACCGGCAGCGAGCGCGTCGAGGCGTTCCGGGAGGCCCTGCGCGAGTACGGGCTTCCCCTGCCCGACGCCTACGTGGGGCAGGGCGACTTCCAGGCGGCCAGCGGACGCCGGGCCACCGAGGCGTTCCTGAACCTCCCCGAGCCGCCCGAAGTGGTGTTCGCGACCGACAACTTGATGGCCCTGGGCGCCCTGGACGCCATCCGCGCGCGCGGGATGTCGGTTCCGCACGACATCGCGCTCGCCGCGTTCGACGACATCCCGTGGTTCGTGCACACCGATCCGCCGATCACGGCGATCGCCCAGCCGACGGGCGAGCTGGGCCGGGCCGCCGTACGCGCCCTCGTCGACCGCATCGAGGGGCGGCCCCCGCAGTCCGTGACCCTCACCGCCCGTCTCGTCGTCCGCCGCTCGTGCGGCGAGCCGCCGGCCATGCACCCGTCCCCGCAAAGGAGCGACACGTGAGCAATCAGGACGAGTTGCCGCGTAACGAAGGCGAGCCGCCTCGAAACGAAGACAAGTTGCCCCGTAACGACGCCAAGTCGCCGCGTAACGAAGACGAGTTGCTGCGTATCGAAGGGATGCGCAAGACCTTCCCCGGTGTGGTCGCGCTCGACAGCGTCGACTTCGATCTGCGCCGCGGCGAGGTGCATGTGCTGCTCGGTGAGAACGGCGCGGGCAAGAGCACCCTCATCAAGATGCTGTCGGGCGCCTACCGGCCCGACTCCGGGCGCGTAGTGGTCGGCGGCAAGGAGGTCCGCGTCCATGGCGCCCAGGACGCCGAACGGCTCGGGATCGCGACCATCTACCAGGAGTTCAACCTTGTCCCCGATCTGACGGTCGCCGAGAACATCTTCCTGGGCCGCCAGCCGCGCCGCTTCGGGTTGATCGACCGGAAGCGGATGGAGGCGGACGCCGCCGAACTCCTTGAGCGTGTCGGCGTGCACGTGTCCCCACGCGCGCGGGTGCGTGAACTGGGAATCGCCCGCCTACAGATGGTCGAAATCGCGAAGGCGCTGAGCCTCGACACACGCGTGTTGATCATGGATGAGCCGACCGCGGTGCTCACCTCCGAAGAGGTCGAAAAACTCTTCTCCATCGTGCGCCGGCTGCGCGAGGACGGCGTCGGCATCGTCTTCATCACGCACCACCTGGAGGAAATCGCCGCCCTGGGAGACCGCGTCACGGTTCTCCGGGACGGCAGGAGCGTCGGGCAGGTACCCGCCGCCACGCCCGAGGACGAACTCGTACGCCTCATGGTGGGCCGGTCGATCGAGCAGCAGTATCCGCGCGAGCGCCCCGCCGAACGGGCCGCTGAACGGGCCGACGCCGGGACCGCGTTGCTCACCGTCAAGGGGCTCACCAGGGACGGTGTCTTCCACGACGTGAGCTTCGAGGTGCGGGCCGGTGAGGTCGTCGGCATCGCGGGCCTGGTCGGTGCGGGACGTACCGAGGTCGTACGGGCGGTCTTCGGCGCCGATCCGTACGACAGGGGCTCCGTGGCGGTCGCGGGCACGCGGCTGCGCGGGCACGACGTCGGCGCGGCGATGACCGCGGGCATCGGGCTCGTCCCTGAGGACCGCAAGGGGCAGGGGCTGCTCCTCGACGCCTCCGTGGAGGAGAACCTCGGGCTCGTGACGATGCGCGCGGCGACCCGTGGCGGGCTCGTCGACCTCAGGGGCCAGCGGGAGGCCGCCGCGCGGATCGCCGGGCAGCTCGGCGTGCGGATGGCCGGACTCGGCCAGCATGTGCGCACCCTCTCCGGCGGCAACCAGCAGAAGGTCGTCATCGGCAAGTGGCTGCTCGCCGACACCAAGGTGCTGATCCTCGACGAGCCGACGCGCGGTATCGACGTCGGCGCCAAGGTCGAGATCTACCAGCTCGTCAACGAACTCACGGCCGCGGGCGCCGCCGTCCTGATGATCTCCAGCGACCTGCCCGAGGTGCTCGGCATGAGCGACCGGGTGCTGGTCATGGCCCAGGGCCGGATCGCGGGCGAGCTCTCGGCCGACGAGGCAACCCAGGACTCCGTGATGGCACTCGCCGTCAGCACGACCCCGGAAAGCACTGCCGCCACCGGCAGCACGTACAGCGCGGACTCGGAAGAGAAGGAGGCCCCCCGTGGCCACTGACACGCTCAAGAGCCGGTCGGGCACGAGCGGCGCCCCAGGGCTGGGTCGCCTCCTGCTCGACAACGGGGCACTCACCGCCCTGATCGTCCTGGTCATCGCCATGTCCGCGCTCTCCGGCGACTTCCTGACGACGGACAACCTGCTGAACGTCGGCGTCCAAGCGGCCGTGACCGCCATCCTCGCCTTCGGCGTGACCTTCGTGATCGTGTCGGCGGGCATCGACCTGTCGGTCGGTTCGGTCGCCGCGCTCTCCGCCACCGTCCTTGCCTGGACGGCGACTTCGGAGGGCGTGCCCGTCTGGATCGCCGTGATCCTCGCGATCGCGACCGGTATCGCCTGCGGCCTGGTCAACGGCGTCCTCATCTCGTACGGGAAGCTGCCGCCGTTCATCGCAACGCTGGCCATGCTGTCCGTGGGCCGAGGCCTCTCCCTGGTGATCTCGCAGGGCAGCCCCATCGCCTTCCCGGATTCGGTCTCGCACCTCGGTGACACCCTCGGCGGCTGGCTGCCCGTCCCGGTCCTGGTGATGATCGTGATGGGCCTGATCACGGCCGTGATCCTGGGCCGTACGTACCTCGGCCGCTCCATGTACGCGATCGGCGGCAACGAGGAGGCGGCCCGCCTCTCCGGCCTCCGCGTGAAGAAGCAGAAGCTCGCGATCTACGCGCTGTCGGGTCTGTTCGCGGCAGCCGCGGGCATCGTGCTCGCCTCCCGCCTCTCCTCCGCGCAGCCGCAGGCCGCCCAGGGCTACGAGCTGGACGCGATCGCCGCGGTCGTCATCGGCGGCGCCTCGCTCGCGGGCGGTACGGGCAAGGCGTCCGGCACCCTGATCGGCGCGCTGATCCTGGCGGTGCTGCGCAACGGGCTCAACCTCCTTTCCGTGTCCGCCTTCTGGCAGCAGGTCGTCATCGGCGTCGTCATCGCGCTGGCGGTGCTGCTGGACACGGTGCGACGCAAGGCGGGCGCGACACCGGGCGCCGCCGGGACCGGCGCGTCGGGCCGCAAGGGGCCACAGGCCGTGAAGTACGCCCTCGCGGTCGTCGTCGTGGCGGCGGTCGTGGGCGCGACCTCCCTCCTCAACGGAGGCTCGTCCTCGTCGAGCGCGTCGAGCCAGAAGATCGGCTTGTCCCTGTCGACCCTCAACAACCCCTTCTTCGTGCAGATCAGGCAGGGCGCGGAGGAGGCCGCGAAGAAGGCGGGCGCGGATCTGACCGTCACGGACGCCCAGAACGACGCGTCCCAGCAGGCCAACCAATTGCAGAACTTCACCAGCGAGGGCGTCGGCTCGATCATCGTCAACCCGGTGGACTCGGACGCGGCAGGCCCGTCGGTGCGCGCCGCCAACAAGGCCGACATCCCCGTCGTCGGCGTCGACCGGGGCGTCAACAAGGCGGACACGGCCGCGCTCGTCGCCTCCGACAACGTCGCGGGCGGCAAGCTGGGCGCCGAGGCGCTGGCCGAGAAACTGGGCGGCCAGGGCACGATCGTGATCCTGCAGGGCCAGGCGGGCACGTCCGCCAGCCGCGAGCGCGGCGCGGGCTTCGCCGAGGGCCTGAAGGCCTACCCGGGCATCAAGGTCGTCGCCAAGCAGCCCGCGGACTTCGACCGCACCAAGGGCCTCGACGTCATGACGAACCTGCTCCAGGCCCACCCCGACGTCAACGGCGTCTTCGCCGAGAACGACGAGATGGCCCTCGGCGCGATCAAGGCGCTCGGTTCGAAGGCCGGCAAGTCGGTCCAGGTCGTCGGCTTCGACGGCACGCCGGACGGCCTCACGGCCGTCAAGAACGGGACACTGTACGCCTCCGTCGCCCAGCAGCCGACGGAACTCGGCCGGATCGCGGTCGAGAACGCGCTGAAGGCCGCGGACGGTGAGAAGGTCACCGCGACGGTCAAGGTCCCGGTGAAGGTGGTGACGTCCGAGAACGTCGCCGACTTCACGTCCTGAGCCGGTCCACACGGGGATTCACGGGGAACTCCACGAGGAGAGAGTGATGTACGACTACGACCTGCTGGTCGTCGGGTCGGCCAACGCCGACCTGGTGATCGGCGTCGACCGCCGCCCCGGAGCCGGGGAGACCGTCCTCGGCTCCGACCTGGCCGTCCACCCGGGCGGCAAGGGCGCCAACCAGGCGGTCGCCGCCGCCCGACTGGGGGCGCGTACGGCTCTGCTGGCGCGGGTCGGCAACGACGGCCACGGGCGGCTGCTGCTCGACTCGATGAGGGACGCCGGCGTCGACACGACCGGCGTCCTCGTCGGCGGGGCGCCCACCGGCGTCGCACTGATCACGGTGGACCCGTCCGGCGACAACAGCATCGTCGTGTCACCCGGCGCGAACGGCCGCCTGACCCCGGAGGACGTCCGCGCGGCATCGGCCCTCCTCGCCGCCTCCCAGGTGGTCTCGGCCCAGCTGGAGATCCCGCTGGAGACGGTCGAGGAGGTCGTACGGAGCTTGCGGCCGGGCACCCGTTTCGTACTGAACCCGTCCCCGCCCCGGGAGTTGCCCGAGGACGTACTCGCCGCCTGCGACCCGCTGATCGTGAACGAACACGAGGCGCGCGTGGTGCTGGGTGCCGACGCGGGCGCCACGCCCTCGGAGTGGGCCGAGGCGCTCCTCGCGCGGGGCCCGCGCTCGGTGGTCGTCACCCTCGGCGAGGAGGGCGCGCTGGTCGCGGACGCCACCGGCACGGTCACCCAGGTCCCGTCCGTGAAGGTGAACGCCGTGGACACGACCGGCGCGGGCGACTCCTTCACCGCCGCGCTGGCCTGGCGGCTGGGCGCTGGGGATTCCCTCGCGGACTCGGCGGCGTACGCGGCACGCGTGGGCGCCGTGGCGGTCACCCGGGAGGGCGCCCAGGCTTCGTTCCCCACCGCCGAAGAGGTCGCAGCCCTGTGAAGAAGGCCGGAATCCTCAACCGTCATCTCGCGGGTGCGATAGCCGAACTGGGCCACGGCGACGGCGTACTGATCTGCGACGCGGGCATGCCCATCCCGGCCGGGCCGCGGGTCGTGGACCTGGCTTTCCGAGCCGGGGTGCCGTCCTTCGCGGAGGTCCTGGAGGGCCTGCTGGACGAACTGGTCGTGGAGGGCGCCACGGCGGCAAAGGAAGTACGGGAGGCGAACCCGGAGGCGTCCGCCCTGCTGACCGACCGCTTCCCGGCCGCCCTGACCCACGTCTCCCACGACGACCTGAAGGCCCTCTCGGCGAACGCCCGCCTGATCGTGAGGACCGGCGAGGCCCGCCCGTACGCGAACGTGCTGCTGCACTGCGGAGTCTTCTTCTAGGCAGCACTGCGAGAAACCTCAGGAAATGCTTCGAGGGGGCCCCGTCCGTCGACCGGGCCCCCTCGCTCTACCCCTCCCCCATCAGAACCCCCGCGGATCCCCCCAGATCCCCCCTCCAGAAGTCCTGATGCCAAATACGACCCACGGGGTGCGGGGAGGGTTGCACTGTGTCTTGAGAATTTTTTGCGGCTCCGGGCGAGCCCTCAGCGACCCTCGGCGCGCACGCGGTCGGCGATGCCCAGGGTCAGCTGCTCCGCCTGGTCCTCGAGGTTCCACTTGCCGTCCTGGTAGGCGTGGTTGCTCACCCAGTAGACCAGGACGCCGTCGCGCAGGGACCTTGTCAGGACCGCCAGCGACCACCCGTTGCCGCCGTCGTGCCAGGCGACCCGGCCGTCGGCGGTCTCGCGGACAGCCCAGCCGTATCCGTACGAGCCGTCGGACCCGGGAACCCGCACTCGGGGCGCGAACAGCTTCTGCCTGGCCCGCGCGGGCAGAATCTCGTCGCCCGAGAGGGCACGGTGCCAGCGGAACATGTCCTGTGCGGTGGAGAGCATGCCGCCGTTGCCGCGCAGGTTCCAGTACGGTCCGTCGGCGGCCCAGGGGTGGTCGAAGGGCCTGCCCTTGCTCCGCCCCTCGCTGTCGTACTCCACCGCGACCAGGTGCCGCGGCCACCGGGGCAGCACGTATCCGGTCCGGTCCATCCCGGCCGGAGCGAACAGGTGCCGGGCCAGGAACGGCTCGTAGCCCTCCCCGGACGCCTCTTCTACGATCACGGCGAGCAGACTGTATCCGGTGTTGGAGTAGTGGAACTCCTCCCCCGGAGCCGACTGCGGCTTCGATGCGAGAGCCCGCCGCACCAACTTGTCGCGTGAGACGGGGTCGTAGTCGTCGCCGAGCCCCTCGACCAGGCCCGACGTGTGTGTGAGCAGCTGCTCGACCGTGATCTCACGCTTGTCCTCGGGCACCGGCCCGAGGAACCGGCTGATCCGGTCGCTCACCCGCAGCCGACCCATCACCTCCAGCTTCAGGATCGCGGCCGCGGTGAACTGCTTCGTGATCGACATGACGTCGTACACGGTCCCGCAGCTCGCGGGGGTACCGGCGGCTCGGTCCGCCGCCCCGAATCCTCCGCAGTACGCGAGTTCGTCGCCGCGCGCGGCGATCACGGTGCCGCCGGGCCCGGCAGGGAGGGTGCGACGGAGGAAGTCGGCAACCGACTCCCCGTCGCGCGCCTTCGGGGCTGCCGCGGCGGATCCGGTGGCCGGCCGCCGGGCGGCGGGCTCTTCGGCGCACGCGCCGACCATCAGCAGTGCCGCCAGGGCGGTGACGGCGGCGCCGGTACGACGGCAGCGAGGCAGACTCATATGACCTCCAACATCGGGAATCCGCACCGAGGTTGACCGTCACTGTCGCCGTTCCTCAAGCTGTCAGGGTGTTCGAGCTTGTGCGAGCCCGTGTACGTCCAGCTCACCAGGGGGGACCACCATCATGACCACCGCACCGCCCACCCCGCCGGACACTGACGCGGCCGCCTTCGTGGCGGCGCTACGACGCCTCAAGGCGTGGTCGGGCCTGAGCTACCGCCAGCTGGAACGCCACGCGGCGGACGCGGGCCGCTGTCTGCCGTACTCCACGGCGGCGACCATGCTCGGCAGGGAACGGCTTCCCCGCGAGGAACTGGTCGCCGCGTTCGTCGCGGCGTGCGGAGTGGGCAAGGACGAGACGGAGGCGTGGGTGGACGCGCGCACCACGATCGCCTGCGGGCATGTGGAAGCCCCACCCGCGTGCAACAGCGGGACCAAGCGGTCGTGGCGGTCGCGGTGGGCGTTCGCCGGTGCGGCGGCGCTCGCCACGGCACTCCTCGGCGGGGCGGTGGCATCCGGTGCCTTCACTGACGAACAGGAGGTACAGGAGACGCGGGAGACGCAGACGTCTCTCGGCCTGTAGCTCGCTTGCGCAGGTGTCGACCGCCCACCAGCCGCCCACCAGCGACAGTGTGCCGTTCGGTCTGATGGCCCAGCGACGCTGCGCCACGGTGTGTCGCGCGATGGAGGGTCCATAGGGGCCGACGGAGGCTCCGATGAACGATCACCCGAACATCGCTGTGTTCCAGCGCGCCATGGCCGCCTTCGCGGCTTGACCGGGAGACGCGGGAACACCCGTCACGTGGCCGACGGCCGTGGCTGTTCCGGCGGGACCGACCCCTCGGCGACCGCCATCCACTGGTCGAGGTCGGCCTGTGTGAACTCCGGCCACGCCGGAATCTCGGGAAGCCGGCGGAGAAGGTCGAATGCCTCCACTGTCTGCGGCCCGCGAAGCACCGGCGTGTGGCAGCCGGCGATGACCTCGGCGTCCAACCGCTGGAAGTCGTCCACCACCGCCCGGAACTTCTGGCCGTCGAGCAACGCGACCCAGGGCGAGACCAGGCGCCCGCCGAAGAACTGGCCGTCGCGAAATTCATCGGCGGACAGGTCGGCGATTTCAGGGATGGGAGTGGGCACGTTCGTCGCGAAGGTGTCCACCGCCCACAGGACATTGGTCTTCGGGTCGAAGAGGGCGCGGGTTGTGGGGTTGTCGTACAACGGCGGCCGCTTGGCCACCAGCGTTCAGTCACCCACATCCACCGTATCGCCGTCGATCATGAAGCGGCACCGGTTGATGGGCGTCTCCCACTCCTCGGCCATGCGCCCGATCGAGAACCACGTCGTCAGCAGTGTCGCGTTCGGGCATTCAGCGAGGACCGCCAAGAGGTTGCCGGCGTGGTCACGGTCGTCGTGGGTGAGGAAGATCCACCGCACGTCCAACGGATCCACCACGGACCACGCGGCCTCCAGCCACTGGGACCGCACCGCTGGTGCCCCGGTGTCCACGAGCACCGGTTCGGCTCCCCGGATCACCATCGAATTCATCGGGAAGTGGCCGACCGGCGGGGCTTCCAGGGCCCACGGGATGACGAACGTCTCCTCGGCGATCCGGTACGGCTGCAGAAGATTGAAAGTTTCCATGGTCGTCATCGCTGCTCTCCCCAGAACGGGGTCCGGCCACAGCGCCCGTGATTCCAGTCCAGCCCCACGGCAGGCCCTCGTCAAACGCAGACAAGCGCGACAAAGTTCGGTGGTGGCACTGTCGGCGTCGTCGCCGAGGTGCCGCCCGGCGGATGGCGGAGCGGATCTGTGCGACGGGGTCGGAAGGGCTCAGTTCGTGCCGCAGGTTCAACAGGTAACCGGCGGGGTGGCCGCGGCGAGGACCTGCCTTCGCTGGTCGAGTGGGATCGATTGCCTGCCGGGTGGTGTGTCTGACTGTGCCGCGTGGCGTTGTTCTGCCTGATCAGGGCCTCGTGGCATGGGGGCAAGGATCAGCGTGTGACGGCTCGTCTCACGCCGTCCGCTCACGCATCGCTCAGGCGCTTCTACAGACGCGCCGGCTCACCGCCGTAGCGTTGCCTCAGGCTGAATCCCGCACGATCGAGCCAGGAACACGGTCGTCTCAGTTTCCGTCTCATTCAGACGGGTTCACTGCGGTTAAGACCGAGGCCCCAGCTGTCGACATCTGCAGTGGCACGGCTATGACCGGAGGTGAACGCCGACGGCAGCAGCGCTCGCCCCCACCAACAGACTTGGAAAGCGTGTTGGGGGGCGAGGTGGGAGCGCAGCGCACACGGCAGGGCGGCGAGAAGAGCCAGTGCCGCGCTGGCGGTGCCCACAATGCGAGTGCTATCAGGGCAAGCCGTGATGTTTCTGGTCATGATGGTGAAACTCTCTCCGAAGGAGGCCAGATGGCTCGGCGCCGCCTCGGGAGCCGCCGAGACCGGGCCGCAGGTAGGGATGCGCTTCCGCCACTGCGGGATGCGCATCGCGCGACCGCGGAGCAAGGAAGACGTCTGCTTCGTCTGCCAGCTTCGTCTGCCAGCGGCAACGCAGGCCCTTTGTCTGAATGCGGGTTCCCTGCCAGGCAGGTCTCACGCCGTGACAGGACAGGCAGGGCTTCTGGAGCGGTCCGCGCGCTCTCATGGCAGAACCGAGGCCGGCCGGTGAATGGGCCGGACCCCAGCAGGCGGGCACCGCCGGGGGCGGTAAAATGGCTGATTTATCCGGAAATGTTTGCGATAGGGGGCCAGAGGGAGTCGGAGGGGGGACAGGAGGCGACCGTGACCGTCCTCGCGATGTTTCTTCTCATCATCGGGACAATCTTGATCCTGCTTGGGACGGTCCTGGTCGCCGTCGGGGTAATCGTGATCCTCATGGGGATTGCCCTGATCGCCATTGCGGCCTTCCTGCTGATCCGGAGAGTGCTGAGGCGCCGACAGTAGAAATGGCAAGGCCTAGGCGGGTGTCTGTGCGTTCGGCCAGGCGGTGGCCGCAGTGTGGTCTGCGCCGAGGGCAGGCCGGAGAAAAGGGACCGGATCAGGCCCAACGTGTCGAGCTGCCGTTGACGCCTGGCTAGGCCGCGGTTTCTGTGATGAGGACGGCGGCGGTGACCGGGTCCGGGGTGTCAGTGGTGGCTGCGTCGGCTACGGCGTCCCGGACGGCGCGGGCGACTTCCAGTGGATGGTGTCCGGGGGCGACCGCGAGCTGAACCTCGATGTGGCGACCGGGTGGATCGTCATGGTCCACCACCTTGACCGGGCGGCTTCCCAGCACGGCGGCGAGGCGGGCGACGCCCGGAACATCCGTCGCGATGTCCGCCAGTTCCCCGACGGGCCCCCTCATGGATCCTGTTCCGGTCACCGGGGGCGAGCTTCGCGCGGCTGCGGCTTCCGGCGCGCGCCTCATGGCTCTCGCTGTGGTCCGCGACTTCACGCCTGTCTCCGGGCCCTCATGGAGATCCGTGACGCGCAGATCAGCTGTCACGGTGGCCAGGCCGAGCCGTTCAGCGGCCGCGTTGAGCAGTGCGCTCCTCAACTGGTCGGTGGTCTCAGGCAGCGGCTGCCCGAGGGATGCTGTGAAGGCGGCTTCGATCCTGAGCGGGCCAGGCGGTAGCGCGCTGGCCGGCGGACGGACGGCCGGCTCGGACACGGGCTCGAGCGGTGCCGACCCGATGCGCAGAGACCCCAGTCGAACACCGGGAATCTCAGCGGCAGCGCGCCCGAGGGCCCGGACGGCCGCTTGCTCGGTGATCCATATCCCGTCGTCGGGCCCGCCGAGCGGGAGCAGCCGGCCCAGGTCGAGCTGGTGCCGTACTGCCTGCGTCCACGCCTCGGTCACCGGCCTCTCACCTCTTTCTTCCATGGCCGCGGTTCTCTTCCCGCCGCACTGCGCCCGGAGTGTTCCGTGAGGGCTCCGGGCAGGGACGCTCGGGCCACTCGTTGGACCACCCCGCCTCACAGTCCGCATATCGGGCAAAACTGCTAACACGAATATAATATGAACAAAGGCTACAAAATGGGCTCTTGAGGGAGAAATGACCTGATGACTGAGAACACCGGCGTAAGGCATGGCGGTGCGCCCGGTTCTCGCGGCCGGACGACCATCGCCGATGTGGTGGTGGAGAAGATCGCCGGAATGGCGGCACGGGACGTGCTCGGCGTCCATGCCCTGGGCAGTGGATTCGCGCGCTCGATGGGAGCCGTGCGGGAGCGGATGCCTGGCGCCGGTAGTGACAGGTCCGTCACGCGCGGGGTCAGTGTCGAGGTCGGAGAGCTGCAGGCGGCCATCGATCTGGAGATCGTCGTCGACTACGGCGTCTCGATCACGGACGTGGCCGGTGCGGTGCGGGAGAACGTGATCTCCGCAGTGGAGCGGATGGCGGGTCGGGAAGTCGTGGAAGTCAACATCATGGTCAGCGACGTGAAGCTGCCCGACGAGGAGGAGGAAGGGGAAGAGCGGCAGCGGATCCAGTAGCCGGGGCGGAGCAGCCCGCTTGAGTGAAGGAGCGCGTGATGAGCAGGGCCGTGGTGGGCTTGATAGCTGGAATGGCGCTGGGTTTCGCCGCGTATTTCGGTGACTTCTGGGCTTTCCTGCTGGTGCTGGGGCTGGGCGTCGTCGGTCTCGTGGTCGGGCGGTTCATGGAAGGTGATCTCGAACCGGGCGACTTCGTCCGCCGCCGAGACCGGCAGGAGCGGATCCGCGATGACCGGCGACGGGCTCGGGGAGACTGGCTGCGGTGACCGGTGAAGCCGATCGGCGTCCGGGCATCCCCCGCGGGGAGCGGGGTGCGATCACCGTCGCCGACCGGGTCGTTGCGAAGATCGCTTCCCAGGTGGCGCGCGAGGCGCTGAGCCGGTTCACCGAGTCGGCCGACCGCGTACCACCCGGCCGCCGAACGCCACGCGTGACCACAGCCGTGCGGCGGGCACCGGAGCGGAATACCGCAGGACGAGACGCCGAGTCTGCCGCCAGACGGCAGGCGGTGCTCGGCGAGGTACGGATGCTCATCACCGTCGAGCTCGGCTATCCGTCCGACATCGGGGCGCAGGGCGCCGCGGTGCGCCGGGAGGTCACCGAACGGCTCAGGACATGGGCCGGCATGGACGTGTCCGACCTCGCGGTGTCGGTCGAGAGACTGCACTCGGTGCATTCGCGGCACACGGACCAGGAGAGGGTGAGATGAGCGCGAACACCTGGCGGCAGCCGACCGGTGACAGCGACCTTCCCTCCGATTCCGGACAGGCAGCTCCGTCCGCCGATGGCACCCCGGGGGCGGGCGCGACGGCGGGGATCGATGAATCAGGCCGGTCGGCGCGCCGTTTCTGGTCGGCGCGGCGGATTCCCGCGGCCTTGGTGGCCCTGCTGTCCGCCGCGGCCGTTGGATTGCTCCTGTACGACGTGGCCTCGGTGCGGGCAGGCCGGTCTGCGATGCGCTGGCGGCGGCGGCTCGCTGAGGAACTGGCCACACGGCCCCTGGATGACATCTGGATGATCGTCGGGGCCGCATTGGCGATGGCCCTCGGCCTGGGGCTTTTCCTGCTGGCGGTGACGCCGGGACTGCGCAGGCTGCTGCCCATGCGGCAGCCCACCGGTATCCCCGGGACAGAGGGGGTCCGCGCCGGGCTCGATCGCCGCGCGGCCGCCCTGGCTCTGCGCGACCGGGCCATGCAGGTGCCCGGTGTCCAGTCGGCACGGGTCGCTGTCGGCCGCCGGAAGGTCAAAGCCCGGGCACGGGCACATTTCCGCGATCTCGAGGAGGTCCGCGCGGACCTGGACGCCACGCTGGGGGAAGCCGTGACGTCCTTGGGTCTCGCCCGGCAACCCACGCTGACCGTGCACGTCCGGCGCCCGAAGAAGGGCTGAGGTGACCCTGATGCTCAAGACAGTGAACCGGGTGCTGCTGGGGCTTCTCGGCCTTGGACTGTTCGCCCTGGGCGGCGGCGTGCTGCTGGGCGGGCTGGATCTGCAGCGCCGCTGGGGTTTCGGCATGCCGGGCTGGTGGCCCTTCCGTGGGCCGGACGATGTGGTGCTGGGCACCGAGGGACGCACTCGGTGGCGGGAAGAAGGCTGGTGGTGGCCGACCGTCATCGCGGTGCTCGCCGTGCTGCTGGCCCTGCTGCTGTGGTGGCTCCTCGCACAGCGCAGACACCGCCTGGGCCGGGTCCTCGTCGACAGCGAAGACGGCGCGGCGGCCCGACTCAACGGCCGCACGCTGGAGGACGTGATCGAGGAAGAGGCGCAGGCCCTGGACGGGGTCTCGCGGGCTCATGTACGGCTGACGGGCCGACGTACTGCTCCCACCGCACGCGTGCGGCTGTTGCTGGAGCCTCACGCGGATCCAGCGCGGACCCTGGGGCGACTGAGCCGGGAAACGCTCGCACACGCACGAGACTCGGCCGGCCTGGACCGCCTCCCGTCGAAGGTCCGACTCCGGGAAGCCCGCCACCGCGCCCAACGGACCGCCTAAGATCCCCTGGGCCGAAGCCCCCATGGGGGTACGGGCTGCGAGGCGTCCCGGATTCCTGGAACCCGAACGTCTTGGCATGCAGAGGATCGGACAAGCCGCACGTTGCCTGGCGCACCGTCATGGTCCTCTTCCTGACCCTGCTCATCGCCGGAATCGCTCTGGTCGCCATCGGCGCGGCCGTCGACGGCATGCTCTACCTGATGTCCGTCGGCGTACTACTCCTCATCGCCGATCTGCTCTACCTGGCGGCCCGCTCCATGTGGCGCTCGCCTCGGCGCCCGGCCCGCTGAAAAAGCCCGGCCACGGCGGCGCTGCTGGTACTGGCTCGCCGGCCAGGTGGAACCGCGCCAGGTGTGGCGGCAGGCCCGACCTGCCGTGGAGGGGCCTGTCCGCCAGCCCGGCGATCCACGCGACGTGAGGGCCCCTGTGGATCTGTATACGACAAATGCGTCTAATGCTGGATAATTGGATGTAAGTATGCCTCCTGTGGGCAGGGGCCGGGAGGTGGCAGGACGAGATTCGGGACGCCTCGGGAAGACCTCGCACACACGTGGCCAGAGTCTGAAACGATCCGACGCGAGTGCGGGGTCTCCGGCAGTGCATCGATTCGATGCAGGAGGAGACAGAGATCATGAAGAACGGCCAGGTAGCACTATCCATCGCCAGCGCCTACTTCCTCGGACGCTCGCACAAGACGCGGTGGGCGCTGGCACTTGCCGGCATGGCGGCGGGCAGTCGCCTCCGTCCTGGCGGCGAGGTGGGGACGAAACTCCTGAAGTCCCCCGAGATCAACAAACTCACGCAGACTTTGCGCGACGAGTTGCTGTCGGCGGGCAAGACTGCCGCCGTGGCTGCGGCCGGCAGTCGCATCGATTCATTGAGCGACCGGATGCAACGACGAGCCTCGTCGCTTCGCGCCGGACTGGAGGCGGAGGAGCCCCGCGACGAGGAAGAAGAGAAAGAGGAGCCGGGCGAGGAAGAAGAGAAGGAAGAGCCGGCCGAGGAGGCCAAGCAGCGGGAGTGGGGGCGCTCTGCGCGGACCCGGGCCCCCAGCGGCAATGGCCGTACGAGGACGCCGGCCACTCGTCCCGCTGCGGACAAGAAGAAGACCAGCGGGAGCAACAGTAAGAGCACGAGCCGCAAGACCGCCAGTAGTCGCAGGACCGCGAGTTCCGGGTCGTCCGGTAGTGGCGGGTCCGCACAGCGAGGCCGAGGGTGATGACGTATGGCTGAACGAACGGACGATCAGACTTCGGGCGGCCTGGGCACGTTGACCAAAGAACTGCCTACCGACCGATTGCTGGAAGAAGCGCAGAACCTCCTCGCCGCCCTCGGAGAGCGAGCAGTCGCCAATATGACGGACAAGGTCCAGGATCTGGCTCACGGCGGGGGACTGGGTGGCGGTCTCAAATCCAAATTGGCGCTCGCGGGGGGCAAGCACTTCCTGAAGTCCGCCGTTGGCGGCGCCATTTCCCATGCGAAGGACAAGATCAAGGAGACGCTGTCCGGCGGTGACAAGAAAAAGAAGCTCAAGGTCGTCAACATCGTTGAACAGATCGATGTGGGCCTTCCCGTCTCCGACGCCTACAACCAGTGGACGCAGCTCGAGGACTTCCCCAGCTTCATGAAGAAGGTGGAGGACGTCGAGCAGGAATCCGAGACGGTAACGAACTGGAAGGCGCAGATCTTCCTCTCTCACCGCAAGTGGAAGGCGACCGTCATCAAGCAGGTGCCGGACGAACTGATCGTCTGGGAGTCGAAGGGTGACAAGGGCCATGTCGACGGGGCGGTGACCTTCCATGAGGTCGAGCCGCACCTCACCAGGATCCTGCTGGTTCTGCAGTACCACCCGCAGGGCATGTTCGAGCAGACCGGGAACGTCTGGCGTGCCCAGGGCCGCAGGGCACGGCTCGAACTGAAGCACTTCCGCCGGCACGCCATGAGCCAGGTACTTCTGCACCCCGAGGAGGTCGATGGGTGGCGGGGCGAGGTGCGCGACGGCGAGGTGGTGCGCAGCGATGAGGAAGTGCGCGGCGAGGAGGCCGCGGACGAGGAGGAGCAGGGCGAAGAGCAGGCCGAGGACGAATTCGAAGAGGAAGAGGAAGAGGAAGAAGAGCCCGAGGCGGAGGAAGAGGAGGAAGAAGAGCCCGAGGCGAAGGAAGAGGAACCGGTTAGCCATCGGCGCCGGCAGTCCTCAGCGAAGGCCAGGTGAGCGCGATAACTCGCGCTGGCGTGGCGGCTAGTACCTCGGCTTGGGAATCAGTGGTGATACCACCCCCCGTCATCTGCTGGCCGGTGCGGTGGGCTTTCTCCTGCTCGGCGCGGGTGGGCCGCTGAGCGGCGGTGCGGTACCGCAGACGTCTTGCTGGAGTCCGTATTCCTTCTCTATGGCGACGAGTTCCTTGTCGGCGGTTAGGTAGTCGTTCCAGTGGCGGGCCAGTCGCAGATCGCCTCGGACCTTGGTGGCGGCGATGTGGATGTGGTCACCGGCGTGGCGCACGGCGACCCACCGACAGCCATCCGGGTCATCGTCGGGCGCGATGCCGGTGGCGGCCACGACGCGGCGGGCGACGCTGGCCCACTCCTCGTCTCTGACGATGCGGTCCCGGGGTGCGGCGCGTACAGAGCAGTGCCACACGTGCTTGTCGGGAGTGCGGCGGTCCTTGTTCCGGGCCTGGTTGACGCGCAGGACCGTCCCTACTGGGGGTCCACTCCGTAACGGTCGAACATGGCCTGGACGTAACCCTCCAGCCGACTGGTCAGCAGGGGTGGGGTCAGATCGGTGCGGCCCAGTTCACGCCAGGGGGCGGCGACCTTCTCGGCGTCCGGAGCGAAGGCCAGCGTGTCCAGCAGCCGCCAGTAGAGGTGGTCGGCGGGGTCTTCGGACAGCGTCCCTCCCGCGGCGACGTAGCGGTCGGCGAAGCGAATGCCCGCAGGCACGCCGTGGAGCAGCGCCAGGGCCGTGGAGCAGTGGGCCACGTCCAGGTCGGCCGGTCCCCAGGAGGTCTCCACCCAGTCGACTACGCCGCTGATCCGCAGACCCTCGCCGCTGCCGTTGCCCGTGAAGAGGACGTTGCCGGGATGGAAGTCCCTGTGCAGAAAGCAGGCCCGGTACTCCGGCGGCTCGCGGCGGATGACGTCAACGGCCCGTTGCCACAGCTCAGGCCGCTCGGTGTCCCCGGGCGGGTGCACACGCTCGGGAGATGTCCACGCCTGATAGGCCCGGGGCCGTTCCTCCGCGGTCACCGGCAGCCTGTGGATACGCAGCAACTGACGGGCCAGCAGCTCGGAACGCCGGTCCGCCCCCTCATCACCGAGGCACACGGCCCCCGGCAGCAGGGACATCAGCAAGGAGGGGTGATCGCAGAACTGCGCCGTCGCATCGACGGCCACCAGCGTGGCCGCGGGCACGTCCGTATCGCCGAGCAGACGCAGAACGCCCGCCTCGCGGCTCAGCAGCCCCTCCGCGTGCCGCACGAAGAAGGGCTTGACGAAGGACCGCAGAACCAGCGAACGCCGACCGCCCGGCCCGTAAACGTCCAAGCGCCGCATCTCCGAAGTCCACCCGCCACGCAACGGCACCACACCATCGATGCGCTCTACCGCCGACAGCTCCTTCTCCACCCAGGCCCGCGTCGCACCCCAGCCCCGGCCGTCAGGCTCCGCACCGATGCGATCGACCCCCTCGCCCGCAACCATGCAGGCAGGTTATCCACCGCAAGGAGCAGCCATCGGCAGTGGACGTCACGTGGGGCGCCCCTTCCCTCGTAGGGCGCCCCACGCGCGTCAGTCCACGCACACCCCTTACGTGGCGTGCTCCACGAACCGCGCCGCCGTCTCCGCCAGCACCTCGCGGCCGTCCCGTGCCCACAACCCGTCGTTGAAGAGCTCGACCTCGATGGGGCCGGTGTAGCCCGCCGCCTCGACGTACCCCTTCCACTCCCGCATGTCGATCGCGCCGTCGCCGATCTGGCCGCGGCCGGTGAGGACGCCCTCGGGGAGCGGGGTGGTCCAGTCGGCCAGTTGGAAGGTGTGGATGCGGCCTCCGGCTCCTGCGCGGGCGATCTGCGCGGGGGCCTGGTCGTCCCACCAGATGTGGTACGTGTCGACCGTTACGCCCACCTGTTCCGCGGGGAAGCGTTCCGCGAGGTCCAGGGCCTGGGTGAGGGTGGAGACGACGCAGCGGTCCGAGGCGAACATCGGGTGCAGCGGCTCGATGGCCAACCGCACTCCCCGCTCGGCCGCGTACGGGCCCAGCTCGGCCAGTGCGTCCGCGATGCGTTCCCGCGCGCCGTGCAGGTCCTTCGAGCCCGCCGGGAGGCCGCCCGAGACCAGGACCAGGGTGCCCGTGCCGAGGGTGGCCGCCTCGTCGATGGCAGCCCTGTTGTCGTCCAGCGCCTTCGCCCGCTCGTCCGGGTCGATCGCCGTGAAGAAGCCGCCCCGGCACAACGTCGTCACGGCGAGACCCGCCTCGCCGATCAGCTTGGCGGTCGCCTCCACGCCGTACGACTGGACCGGCTCGCGCCACAGGCCGACGCCCGGGACGCCCAACTCCAGGCAGGCGTCGACCAGTTCGGGCAGCGACAGCTGCTTGACCGTCATCTGGTTGATGGAAAAACGCGACAGGGCAGGCACCGATTCGCTCACTGTTCCACTCCGTACAGCGACAGCAGGTTCTTCATCCGCGCAGCAGCCAGCGCCGGGTCCGGGAACAGCCCAAGCCCGTCGGCCAGTTCGTACGCGCGGGCGAAGTGCGGGAGTGAGCGGGCCGACTGGAGGCCGCCGACCATCGTGAAGTGCGACTGGTGGCCCGCGAGCCAGGCCAGGAAGACCACGCCCGTCTTGTAGAAGCGGGTCGGGGTCTGGAAGAGGTGGCGGGACAACTCGACCGTGGGATCGAGGAGTTCGCGGAAGCTCTTCACGTCGCCCGTGTCGAGGACCCGGACGGCTTCTGCCGCCAGTGGGCCCAGCGGGTCGAAGATGCCGAGGAGGGCGTGGCTGAAGCCGTGGTCGTCGCCCGCGATGAGTTCGGGGTAGTTGAAGTCGTCGCCCGTGTAGCAGCGGACTCCCTTCGGCAGGCGGCGGCGCAGGTCGATCTCCCGCTGGGCGTCCAGGAGGGAGACCTTGATGCCGTCGACCTTGTCGGGGTGCGCGGCGATGACCTCCAGGAAGGTGTCGGTCGCGGCGTCCAGGTCGGACGAACCCCAGTAGCCCTCCAGGGCCGGGTCGAACATCGGGCCCAGCCAGTGCAGGATCACGGGTTCGGAGGCCTGGCGAAGGAGATGCCCGTACACCTCCAAGTAGTCCTCGGGACCGGACGCCACCGCCGCCAGCGCCCGCGACGCCATGAGGATCGCCTGCGCGCCCGTCCCCTCCACGAGCGCGAGCTGCTCCTCGTACGCGGCCCGGACCTCCGCCAAGGAGCCCGCGGCCATCTGGTCCGTGCCCACCCCGCACGCGATCAGCCCGCCGACGGCCTTCGCCTCGGCGGCCGAGCGGCGGATCAGCTCCGCCGCACCCGCCCAGTCCAGGCCCATCCCCCGCTGAGCCGTGTCCATCGCCTCCGCTACGCCGAGCCCGTGCGACCACAGGTGGCGGCGGAAGGCGAGGGTGGCGTCCCAGTCGACGGCTGCGGGCGAGTCGGGGGACACGTCGGCGTACGGGTCGGCCACGACGTGCGCGGCGGAGAAGACCGTACGGGAGCTGAACGGGGCGCCCGTGGTGAGGGCGAGCGGTTCCGTGCGCGGCGTGTAGGACCTCAACACCCCATTCGCACCGGGCAGTTGGATCGTCACAGCGAGATCTCCGGTACGTCGAAACGGCGGCCCTCGGCCGAGGACTTCAGGCCCAGTTCGGCGAGCTGGACGCCGCGGGCGCCGGCCAGGAGGTCCCAGTGGTACGGCGCGTCGGCGTACACGTGCTTGAGGAACAGCTCCCACTGCGCCTTGAAACCGTTGTCGAACTCGACGTTGTCGGGGACCTCCTGCCACTGGTCGCGGAAGACCTCGGTGGCGGGAATGTCCGGGTTCCAGACCGGCTTCGGGGTCGAACTGCGGTGCTGGGCACGGCAGTTGCGCAGGCCGGCGACCGCCGAGCCCTCGGTTCCGTCGACCTGGAACTCCACCAGCTCGTCACGGTTGACGCGTACGGTCCAGGAGGAGTTGATCTGGGCGATGGCGCCGTTCTCCAGCTCGAAGATGCCGTACGCGGCGTCGTCGGCCGTCGCGGCGTACGGCTTGCCCTGCTCGTCCCAGCGCTGCGGGATGTGGGTCGCGGTCAGCGCCTGTACGGACTTGACGCGGCCGAACAGCTCGTGGAGTACGTACTCCCAGTGCGGGAACATGTCGACGACGATGCCGCCGCCGTCCTCGGAGCGGTAGTTCCAGGACGGGCGCTGGGCGGACTGCCAGTCGCCCTCGAAGACCCAGTAGCCGAACTCGCCGCGGATGGACAGGATCCGTCCGAAGAAGCCGCCGTCGATGAGGCGCTTGAGCTTGAGCAGGCCGGGGAGGAAAAGCTTGTCCTGGACCACGCCGTGCTTGATGCCCTTGGCATTGGCCAGCCGGGCGAGCTCCAGGGCGCCGTCGAGGCCGGTCGCGGTCGGCTTCTCGGTGTAGATGTGCTTGCCGGCCTCGATGGCCTTCTTGATCGCGTCCTCGCGGGCGGAGGTGACCTGCGCGTCGAAGTAGATGTCGACGGCCGGGTCCTCGAGTACGGCGTCGAGGCTGGTGGACCAGTGCTCGATGCCGTGCTGGTCCGCGAGCGCCTTCAGCGCGTACTCACGGCGGCCGACGAGCACCGGCTCGGGCCACAGCACGGTGCCGTCGCCCATATCGAGGCCGCCCTGTTCGCGCAGGGCGAGGATGGAGCGGACGAGATGCTGGCGGTAGCCCATGCGTCCCGTCACGCCGTTCATCGCGATGCGCACCGTCTTGCGTGTCACGTCATTCCCTTCGTACGCGTCCTGCGCCGCGTACGCCCCACAGGTGAACAGGTGAGCGTTACAGCAAGCGCTTTCTATGTGATGAGAAGCTAGCCTCTGTGCAGCGGATCGGACAAGACCGTGCGGTGGTGAGATATGCGAGACATGCGGTCGTGTGCGGGATGTACATACGTAGAGGCCTGACCGGAGGACGATAGATGACCGTGACCCTGGCGGACGTGGCGGCTCGCGCGCAGGTCTCGCCCGCCACCGTGTCCCGTGTGCTGAACGGCAACTACCCCGTGGCGGCAACGACGCGGGAGCGGGTACTGCGGGCCGTGGACGAGCTGGACTACGTACTGAACGGCCCGGCGAGCGCGCTGGCCGCCGCCACCTCCGACCTGGTCGGGATCCTGGTCAACGACATCGCCGACCCCTTCTTCGGGATCATGGCGGCGGCGATCCAGTCCGAGATCGGCGGGCCGGGCGGGCGCGCGGGCGGGGAGCGGCTGGGCGTCGTCTGCAACACGGGCGGCTCCCCGGAGCGCGAACTCACCTATCTCACGCTCCTTCAGCGCCAACGCGCCGCCGCGGTCGTACTGACCGGTGGCGCCGTCGAGAACACCGCGCACGCGACGGCCGTCGCGACGAAGCTGCGCAAGCTGGCGGACGCGGGGACCCGGGTGGTGCTGTGCGGGCGTCCGCCCGCACCGGCCGACACCGACGCGGTGGCGCTCACGTTCGACAACCGCGGCGGCGGCCGGGAGCTCACCGAGCACCTGATCGAACTCGGCCATCGCCGCATGGGCTACATCGCGGGCCCCGAGGAGCGGACCACGACCCGCCACCGCCTCGAAGGCCACCGGGCCGCGCTCGCCGCGCACGGCATACCCGACAACCCCGCGTGGACCGTCCACGGCCGCTACGACCGCGGGGCGGGTTACGAGGTGACCCTCGAACTCCTGCGCCGCGAGTCGTCGTTGACGGCCATCGTCGCGGCGAACGACACCGTCGCGCTCGGCGCGTGTGCCGCTCTGCGCGACTCGGGGCTCCGTATCCCCGAGGACGTCTCGGTCGTCGGGTTCGACGACCTGCCGTTCAGCGTCGATGCGGTGCCCGCACTGACGACGGTGCGGCTGCCGCTGTCGGAGGCGGGGGCCCTGGCCGGGCGGATCGCTATGGGGCGGGAGGAGGCGCCGGAGGGGGGGATTGTGACGGTGCGGGGGGAGTTGATGGTGCGAGGGTCCACTGGGGTGCCCAAGGGTTGATGCGGTTCGCAACTGCGGGTGCGGGTTGGTGGGTGGCTGGTCGCGCCGTTCCCCGCGCCCCTTTGGGTCCGGTGGGTGGGGCGGGGCCGTGGGCCGGTGCGTCAGCCCGTCGCAGGGTGGGCGTACGGCCCTTTGCTGGTACAGGGTCCTGGTTCTCCGAGACCGAACCTACGCGACGGGCATACGACGCACCGGCCCACGGCCCCTCCCGCCGGTGGGAGAGTGCGGGCACGTGGTGGCTGGCGGTTCCGGGAGCGCCCCTTCAGGGGCGCGGGGCTGTATCGATGTGCGGCTCCGCCGCGATGGGGGTCCCCCCGCTCGAGCGAAGCCGAGAGTGGGGGAGCGACCCGCCACGACGGACCCGCAGTCGCCCATGAACCGAACCCACTCTCCCGGTAGGCGACCCCGCCCAACCGCCGGAGGCCAGCGCGGCTGAGCCCGGCCCATGGACGGGGAGCCGGACTCGCCCTAACCTCGGAGTGGCGATATCTCTGACTGAGTCAACCATCTCGAGGTCGGCCCATGACCATCCAGGACATCCGCTCGTTCAACCGCTTCTACACGAACGTCATCGGCGCGCTGGACTACAGCCGCCAGTTGTACGCCCCGTACACGCTGACCGAGGCTCGGGTGCTGTACGAACTCGCGCACTCACCCCGTACGGACGCCGCCGATCTGCGTGGTGAACTGTCGTTGGACGCCGGGTACTTGAGCCGCATCCTGGCGAAGTTCGAGCAGGACGGGCTGATCGAGCGCGCGCCGTCCGAGACGGACACCCGGCGCCGTCGCATCACGCTCACCGCGCGCGGGCGCGAGGCGGCCGATCTGCTGGACGAGCGTTCGCGGGAAGCGGTCGGTTCGCTGCTGGCCACCGTTCCGGCGGACGACCGGCCCCGCCTGACCGAGGCGATGCGCACGATCCGGGACGTGCTGTCCGACGGCCGGCCGCCGCGCCGCGAGGACGTCGTCCTGCGCGACCCCGGACCCGGCGACCTCGGTTGGATCGTTGAGCGCAATGCCGCGCTGTATGCCGCCGAGCATGGGTGGAACGCGGACTACGAGGGCTTGGTCGCCCGTATCGTCGCGGACTTCGCGGAGGATCACGACCCGCATCTGGAGCGGGTGTGGATCGCGGAGCTGGACGGTCGCGCGGTGGGCTGCGTGATGTGCGTACGGGACGAGGCGCCGGGAGCCGCACGTCTGCGGCTCCTCCTCGTCGAACCGGACGCGCGCGGCCTTGGTATCGGCGATCAACTCGTGCGCGCCTGCATCGAGTTCGCGCGGGGCGTCGGCTATCGCGAAATGGTCCTGTGGACGAATGACGTACTGACGGCGGCCCGCAAGATCTACCAGCGCCACGGCTTCGTCCTCCTCGCCGAGAAACCGCACCGCTCCTTCGGAGTGGACCTGGTCGGCCAGGACTGGCGCCTGGACCTGCACGGCACACAGGACTGACTCTGCCCAGCATGCGGGGGCGACAGGTAGGGTCCGCAGCATGAAGCTGGCCTTCTCCACTCTCGGCGTTCCCGGACTCCCCATCTCCGACGTGGTGCGGCTCGCGGCCACGCACGGCTACCACGGTGTCGAGCTGCGCGCGCACCCCGAGGAGCCGGTCCATCCCGGCATAGACCTGAGCCGGCGGGCCGACGTGGCCGCCGAGTTCAAGGGGGCGGGCGTCGAGATCCTGGGCCTTGCGGGGTACGCGCGCGTGGCCGCACCGGGCGACGACGAACCCGTACTCCAGGAGATCCGCGAACTCCTGGAGCTGGCCCGCGACCTGGGCGCCCCCTTCATCCGCGTCTTCCCCGGCGGCGGCACCGACCAGAGCCCCAGGGAGGCGGACGCGACGGCCGCGCGGCGTCTGGGCACGGCCGCGGAGTACGCCGCCGACCTGGGCGTACGCATCCTCCTGGAGACCCACGACTCGCACCGCACCGGCGCGGACGCCATCCGTGTCCTCGGCCTCGTCGGCCACCCCCGCGTCGGCGCCCTCTGGGACGTCATGCACACCTGGCTCGGCGGTGAACAGCCCTCGTCGACGTATGCGGCTCTCTCCCCCTACCTCGGCTATGTCCAGGTCAAGGACATCGCCTCGGCCGACGACACCACCCCGCTGCCGCTCGGCTCGGGCGTCCTCCCCCTCACCGAGTGCGTGGAACTCCTCTCCCGCGAGGGCTGGGACGGTTGGCTGTGCTGGGAGTACGAGAAGCGCTGGTACGAGACCGCCGCCCCGCTTGAGGAGTTGCTGAGGCCCGGCCGGGAGCATCTGGCGCGGTTGCTCAACGAGTCGGCGTAAAAGCGCTGACCGAAAAAATACGGGTGGCCCACGGTGCGTATACGCGGACGTATACTCATGCCATGTCTGACGCCATGATCCGCGTGCCCGCCGAGGTGCGGAACCGCCTTGCAGTGATCGCCGAGTCCCGTGGGACGTCGATCCGGTCTCTGGTCCAGGAGTTCGCCGAGAGCACGCTCACCGATGAGGAGCGGCGCGAGCGGGCGGAGCGGACACGCGAGTATCTGGCCGAGCACTTCGGAGTCGAGGTCACAGACGAGGAGAGCGCGGCGATGGGCCGCAGGCTGCGAGACTCTTTCGTGCGGCAGCAGGGCGGCGCGGCCGCGTGATCCAGCACCATCTCGTCCTCGACACCCCCACGCTGCTCGCCCTGTCGGGAAACCGTCAGGTGTCAGCGCTGATCCACCGGGCGCACTTCGAGCCCGAGACCCGGCTGTGGGCGCCGGTCCTGTCGATCCTCGAAGCCGACGCGGAGTATCTCGGTATCGCCGAGCACGTCGGCCAGCTCGAAGTGATCCACACCGTCGACCTGGACTACTCGGCCACGCTGGCCGTCGCGCAGCTACGCAGGAACGGGGTCCCGCCAGGCATCGCCGCGGCCGTCCACGCCGTGCGCCATCTCCCCGACTGGGGCGCGGACGCGCTGGTCGCCACGGTCACCCCGAAAGCCTACGAGGGGTACGGAGTCCCGGTCTTCGACCTCAACCGCTGACGTACGCGTTCGCGTCGTCCATTCCAACTGGTGCTCCTGTACGGGTTCTGCCTCGTCGCCACCGCGCGCACAACCCTCGTGGATACCTCATTGGTATAGCCCTGTAACACCCCTGACGGAGGCTCAAGGAGCACTCCGGCCTCACCCGCAACTCACCCCCCACCGGGCCGGGTTGATCCAACGATGTGGCCTCGGCCCGCCAGGGCCGTGGGCTGCGGGCGAGGAGGAATTGGATGGTTGCAGAGGCATCTCGCCGCGGCTTCCTGAGATCCGTCGGGATCGCGGGCGGCGCCGGAATGCTGTACTCGGCGATGGGGGCCCTGGGGCTCGCGCCGGTCCCGGAGGCTCGGGCCGAGGCGTACCGGGCGCCCCGGAGCGGTGACTTCGAACTCACCGGGCGGAGCCGTAAGAAGGTCCTCGTGCTCGGCGGTGGCATAGCCGGCCTGGCGACGGCGTACGAGCTGGGCAAGGCGGGCTACGACTGCCGGATCCTGGAGGCCAAGGACCGCCCGGGCGGACGCAACTGGACGGTCCGCGGCGGTACCACGCTGACCGATCTGGACGGGCGTACGCAGAAGGGTGCGTTCTCCAGGGGCCAGTACATGAACGCGGGCCCGGCCCGGCTGCCGCAGTCCCACGTCACGCTCGAGTACTGCCGCGAACTCGGCGTTCCTCTCGAGGTGTTCACCAACCAGAACGCCAACGCGTACATCTACCACGAGAAGAGCGCCGCCCTCGCGGGCAAGCCGGTCCGCTGGCGCACGGCGAAGGCCGATGTCTACGGCTACGTCTCCGAGTTGCTCGCCAAGGCCACCGACCAGGGCGCCCTGGACCGGGAACTCACCGCCGCCGACAAGGAAGGCCTCATCGCGTTCCTGCAGAACTTCGGCGCCATCAAGGGCAGGGCGGACGGCTTCGCGTACACCGGCAGCGACCGTCGCGGCTACTCGGTCGAGCCGGGCGCGGGCTTCGAGGAGGGCACGGTGCTCGGCCCGGTGCCCTCCCTGTCGGACGTGGTCGCGAGCGGCGTCGGGCAGCGCTTCTCCTTCGAGTTCGGCTACGACCAGGCGATGCTGATGTTCCAGCCGGTGGGCGGGATGGACGCGATCCCGTACGCGCTCGCCAAGGCCATCGGCCAGGACCGGATCACCTACGGCGCCAAGGCGATGGAGGTGAAGAACCTTCCGGACGGCGCCGAGGTCACGTACGAGGACGCCGAGGGCCGTATCCGCACCCGCCGCGCCGACTTCGTCGTGGCGGCGATCCCGCCGATGGTCATGGCCCGGGTCAAGCACAACCTGGGCGCAGACGTCACGGCAGCGCTGAAGTACCCCACAGCGACCCCCGTCGGCAAGATCGGGCTCGAGTACCGCAGCCGCTGGTGGGAGACGGACGAGCACATCTACGGCGGCATCACGCCGACCGACACGGACCTGGCCACCATCTGGTACCCGTCGTACGGCTATCAGGGCCGCCGCGGCACGCTCATCGGCTACTACAACTTCGGTGACAACGCTGTCGCGTACGGCGATCTGCCGCACGCCGAGCGGCTGAAGCGGGCGGTGAGCCGGGGCGTGAAGATCCACGGCGACAAGTACCGCACCGAACTCGACCAGTCCTTCAGCGTCGCCTGGCACCGCACGCCCCACATCGAGGCCGGCTGGGTCGGCTGGCCCTCGCAGACCGGCCCCGAGTACAGGCTGCTCAACCAGCCCGCGGGACATGTCTACTTCGCCGGCGACTGGCTCAGCCATGTCATCGCCTGGCAGCACGGAGCGTTCACCTCGGCACGCAAGGTCGTGACCGGGATCCACGAGAGGGTGATGGCGGGATGAAGCGGCGTACGAAGATTGTCGTCGGTACGGCCCTGACCGGGGCGCTGCTGACCGGCTCCGCGACAGTGGCCGGCGCCAAGGGCTGGTGGTCGCCGGGCCCGAAGGAGGTACGGGTCATGCTGCCCGAGGGGCAGTCCAACCCGGCCATCGCGAACGGCGTGGCGACGGGCGGGGAGGTCGCCGTCTACCAGAGCAGCGGTCTCGGTCCGTCCGCGCTGAACCCGGCCGCGCCCGAGGGCACACCCGAGCGCTACACCGACCCCGCCCTCACCGAAGGGGCGCAGGGCGTCACGATCACCGAGGCGCAGGCGCTCGTCGTGCTCCGCAACATCAAGACCAACCTCGAGACCGCGGGCGTGAAACCGGCCGACGTCATCACGATGAAGGCCTATCTGATGAAGCCGCCGGGTGCCGAGATCGCGGACTACGCGGGCTGGAACCGCGCGTACCGGCAGTACTTCGCGAACATCGACCTGAAGTCGCTCCAGGTCGTGCCGGTGCCCATGGGCACCTCGGCCCCCAAGCCGCCGTTGCTCGCCAACAAGGCCCGCCCGGCGCGGGCGACGATGGAGGTCGCCTCGCTGGCCGTGCCGGGGTGGCTCGTGGAGGTCGAGGTGACGGCGACGTACAACAAGAAGCGCTGATCGGCGAGTTCGGCGGGTTCACAGGTTGGCTGCGGCGCTCCGGCCCAAAACAGTGCCGCAGCAACCTCCTCGGGCACGGTGGTGCGTTCCCGTACCAATTTCCGGGAATCGGCCCGATCCGGGGAACCCATCCCCGCCACCCCTCGTCCAATCCGCAGGCTGCCGGATGAGTCTCCGCGGTGCGGTGTCGGCCCTCGCTGCTGGCTGCGATCGCTGACCTACCCTCTCCAACCGCCTGCGGCCGGCAGCATGCCGCCATCGGCGCGCCCCCCTCCAACTGCGCCGATGGCGGCCCCTCCGCTGGCCGCTGGAAGCACGGTATGAACCCGCGGGTCCGTTGTGGCTGGTCGCGCAGTTCCCCGCGCCCCTGAAGGAAGGCCTGCGGCCTCCTTTCAGGGGCGCTGTGCCGTACCGGACTTTTCTTGTGCCGCGTGGTCTTGACTGGCAGAAAGTTCCCGGATATCCGTGACTTCTCGGAAGTTTCCTTCATGCTTGCCCCTCCACGGGCCCTCGAGCCCTCTTCGGAAGGAGCGCACGTGTACGAACGCACGAGGAAGTCCGGCACCTCCAGACGTACGCTGCTCGCCGCCACGGCGGGCACGGCGGCGGCCGTCGCGATCGGCCAGGCCCCCGCCCGAGCGGACGGCAACGACAGGCAACTGCGCGCCCTCATCTCCCGTATGACCCTCGAAGAGAAGGTCGGCCAGCTCTTCGTGATGCGGGTGTACGGGCACTCGGCGACCGCGCCCGACCAGGCCGACATCGACGCGAACCTCGAGGAGATCGGCGTACGGACGGCCGCCGAGCTGATCGCCAAGTATCACGTGGGCGGGATCATCTACTTCGCCTGGGCGCACAACACCCGTGACCCGCACCAGATCGCGGACCTCAGCAACGGCATCCAGAAGGCCTCGCTGGAACTGCCCCGGGGCCTGCCCGTTCTCATCTCCACCGACCAGGAGCACGGCATCGTCGCCCGCGTCGGCAAGCCCGCGACCCTCCTGCCGGGCGCGATGGCCCTCGGTGCGGGCAGCTCGCGGTCCGGCGCCCGCAGGGCCGGGCAGATCGGTGGCGCGGAGCTGCGCGCGATGGGCATCCGGCAGGACTACGCGCCGGTCGCCGACGTGAACGTGAACCCGGCCAACCCGGTCATCGGCGTACGCTCCTTCGGCGCCGATCCGCAGGCCGTGGCCGCCCTGGTCGCCGCCCAGGTGAAGGGCTACCAGAGCTCCCGGGTGGCCGCCACGGCCAAGCACTTCCCGGGGCACGGCGACACCGAGACCGACAGCCACTACGGTTTCCCGGTCATCGAGCACACCGAGGCGCAGTGGGCCGAGCTGGACGCACCGCCCTTCAGGGCCGCGATCGCCGCCGGTATCGACTCGATCATGACTGCGCACATCATGGTCCCCGCGCTCGATCCCTCCGGCGACCCGGCCACGCTCTCCCGCCCGATCCTCACCGGCATCCTGCGCGAACGGCTCGGCTACGACGGGGTGGTGGTGACGGACTCGCTCGGCATGGAGGGCGTCCGCACGAAGTACGGCGACGACCGGGTGCCGGTGCTCGCCCTCAAGGCCGGTGTCGACCAGCTGCTCAACCCGCCGAAGCCGGCCCTCGCCTGGAACGCGGTCCTGACGGCCGTTCGCGGCGGCGAGCTGACCGAGGCCCGCCTCGACGAGTCGATCCTGCGCATCCTCCGGCTGAAGGCCAAGCTGGGGCTGCTGAAGGACCCGTACGTCTCCCCTCGCGGCGTCGACCGCACCGTCGGCATCCCGGCGCACCTCAGGGCGGCCGACCGGATCGCCGACGGTACGACGACGCTGCTGGTCAACTCGGGTGGCCTGCTGCCGCTTTCGCGCCGTACGCACCCGAAGGTGCTCGTCGTCGGCGCCGATCCCGCCTCGCCGTCCGGGACCACCGGGCCGCCGACGACCGTACTCGCGGGTGCGCTCAGGGAGTTGGGCTTCACCGCCACCGCGCTGTCCACCGGTACGGCCCCCTCCGCGGCGACCATCGCGCAGGCCGTGGCGACGGCGCGGGACGCGGACGCGGTGGTCGTCGGCACGTACAACGTCACGGCGACCAGCTCCCAGAAGACGCTCGTGGGCGAGCTGCTCGCGACCGGCCGCCCGGTGGTCGCAGTCGCCGTCCGCAACCCGTACGACGTGGCCCAACTACCCGCTGTTCAGTCTTACTTGGCGACGTACTCCTGGACCGATGTCGAACTGCGCGCCGCGGCCCGGGTGATCGCGGGCCGTGTCGATCCGGCGGGCAGGCTGCCGGTGCCGGTGCAGTGGGCGGACGATCCGGATCGGGTGCTGTATCCGATCGGGCACGGGCTGAGTTACTAGGCACTAGTCAGTCCACGGGCTGAGTTACCAGCCCCTAGTCCGACATCAGATGACGTACGGCTGTACAGTCCGCCGTACGCCACGTACGGCGCACACCCGACACACAGCCTCCAAAAGACGCAAAGCACCCTGTACGTCTGGCGTGGGCCCGCTGTGGCGGGTCACGCTGGGCGGGGGTATCGGGGGGAGCAGTCATGCACAAGGCACGGTGTGGGTGGGTGGTGTGCGCGCTGCTGGTGATCGTGGCGGCGCTTACCGGGTGCGAGCGGCTTTCGGGATCCGCGGATTCCGGGGAGGGCCGGCTCGGCGAAAGCGAGCAGGTGACGCCTACGCGGACCGCCGGGTACGGGGCGCAGTTCCTCGGGGTGGACGAGTGCAGTTCGTTCGGGCGCACGTCATTCACCGAGGTGCCGTGCACCAGTGAGCGGGCGGCGGCGCGGGTCGTGGCGCGCCATGACGGCAAGCAGAGCGAAGGTCCGGCGTGCCCCGACACCACGGACTTCGTGCTGCACATCAGCGAGCAGAAACCGTCCGCGGACGAGGACGGCGACGGCGCGGTCCCGCAGGGCTACGCCTGTATGCGCAATCTGCAGAAGCCGCACCCCGGCGACCCGGGCGGCGGCGGAGGCCCGCGCACGATCGTCGGCGACTGCGTCTACAGCGCGGGCGAGGGCGAGGTCCGTGAGACGGCGTGCGACGGCAAGGGCGAGAAGTCGCCCGAGTACAAGGTGACGTCGGCGGTCGAGAAGCGTGCCGACTGTCCCGCGTCGACAGCCCTGTACGTCCAGCTCGGCGGGCCGAAGCCGGTGGGCTGCGCCCGCCCGCTGTGATCAACGGACGGGCGCAGCAAGGCAGTTACGGAGTCAGGGCAGTTACGGCCGCAGCTGGCGCTCCGCGCTGTGCTTGTCCAGCTTCTTGTCGAACTTGGCCAGCGGCTTCGCCTTCGACGGGTCCTCCTGGACCGTGGCGGAGGCGACGCCCGCCCACTTCAGGATGCGGGCCGTGGCGAGGGCCTTCTCGTCGGCGACGAGGCCGGCGACATTGGCGCCGTGATTCGCCCCGGGAGCCGTGAAGATGTACGAGTCACGGGCGCCCTTGCCCAGGTGGAACGGCTCGGCGCCCCACGGGTCGTTCTCGCCGTACACGTACAGCATCTGCTGGGCGTTGTGCTTGACCCAGGTGTCGACGTCGCGCATCGCCCACGGCTGGAACTTCATGGAGATGTCGCGCGGCACGAAGTTCCGCGGCGGCTGGTAGCCGTAGCGGATCAGCCCCGACTCGATGTGCGGGAACTCGATGGTGGGCGCCCCGAGTTGCGTACCCGCCTGGTAGTAGTACGGCGTGTACGGCTCCAGGCCCTGGTCGGCGTAGGCGGAGAAGCCGACGATCGTGTCGATCGTGCTCCAGATCTCGTCGTCGGTGGCGTTCGCGGCGTCCGCCGGGATCGTGTCGCAGTCGCCGAGCAGGCTGTACTGCCAGAAGCCCCACACATAGTCGAGCACGACGGCCTCGTAGGCCTTGTCCAGGCTGCCGACCGTGGTGAAGGTCAGGCCCTCCGCGTCGGCGTAGTCCTTGTAGCGCTTCTCCAGCGGCTCACGGCGTACGAGCGCCTCGCGCTGCACGGCGTTCAGCTTGTCGCGGCACTCCTTGGTGCCGACGTTCGCGAAGAACCGGTCGTACGCCGAATCCTCTTTGTTCACCACGTCGTTGGGGGCGACGTACGCGACGACGCCGTCCATGTCGCGCGGGTAGAAGCGCTCGTAGTACGTGGCGGTCATGCCGCCCTTCGAACCGCCCGTGGACAGCCACTTCTTGGCGTAGATCTTCTTGAGCGCCTTGAAGATACGGTGCTGGTCGCTGGCCGCCTGCCAGATGTCGAGCTTGGACCAGTCGGCCGGGTCGGGGCGGGACGGAGTGAAGAAGCGGTACTCCATCGAGATCTGGTTGCCGTCCACGATCTGGGTCGGCTCGCTGCGGCGCGGCGTCGTCGAGACGTTGTAGCCGCTGGTGAAGAACACCGATGGACGGGCCGTGTCCTTGTGCAGCACCGTGATGCGCTGCTGGAACGTGCCCTTGGACGGGCGCCGGTGGTCAATCGGCTGGGTGTAGTTGAGGACGAAGTAGCGGTAGCCGGTGTAGGGCTTCTCCTCGATCAGGCTCATGCCCGGTATCGCGAGGAGACGGTCCTTGATGTCGGCGGTTGCCTCCGGCTGGGCGGCGGTGGCTTCCGGCTGGGCGGCGGTGGCCGCGCCGGCCGTGCTCAGGGTGCCTATGAGCACCACGAGCGACAGCAGCCATCTGAGCGTCTTGCGCATGCACACTCCCCTGGAAAACACAGATGTCCGCCGGAACCTAGCGGAGCAACTCCGTTGAGGCCAGGGGATGTTGGGTGCATACCGGACAGTTCTAAGCTGCGGGTTCGTTGTGGCTGGTCGCGCCCGCGCGGCGGAGCCGCAAATCGATACAGCCCCGCGCCCCTAAAAGGGGCCTGCGGCCTCCTTTTAGGGGCGCGGGGTCACAGGCGGATCCAGCCCGAGCTCACCGAGACCGAGCCGACGGTGCCCTTCACCAGTACGCGGCGGTGGCCGGCGTGGACCGTTACCGGGCCTGCGTGGTGTTTGAAGAGGCCTTTGTTCACGGCTGGGCGGGCTCGCCATGCTCGTACGCTCACGGACATGTAGGTGCGGGTGCCCTGCCTCTTACGGATGGTCACCGCGCAGACGTAGCCGCGCTTCTTGTAGACCTGCACGGATCCGGTGGAGAAGGACAGCGTGCGGACTTTGCGGCCGGAGCAGAGCGCCGCCGCCTCCGCGGTGCCCGTGCCCGGGCTTGCGAGGGACAGCAGTCCGGAAGCGGTCAGTACAGCCACACCGAGCGCCATATGACGGCGTATCGCGCTCTTGTCCACTGTTGTCCTCCCGCAGCAATCGGCGTACTCCGTCTACGGACGCATGCCGTAGGCCGTCTGGTTGCCTGGCGGAAGAAAACCCGAGGAAAAGCCGCAGAAAGACTACGTAAGCGGGGCGGTGACCGGCTCCCCGAGGAACATCTGCCACAACTCCGCGTACTGGCCGCCGCGTTCGAGCAGTTCCTCGTGTGTGCCGTCCTCCGCCACCCGGCCGTGGTCCATGACCACGACCCGGTCCGCGCGGGCCGCCGTCGTCAGGCGGTGGGCGACCACCAGCGTGGTGCGGCGGCCCGCGATGCGGTCGGTGGCCTGGTTGACCTGGGCCTCGGTGGCCAGGTCGAGGGCGGCGGTGGCCTCGTCGAGGAGGAGGATGTCCGGGTCGACGAGTTCGGCTCGGGCGAGGGCGATCAACTGTCGTTGCCCGGCGGAGAGATTGCGGCCGCGTTCGGCGACCTCGTGGAGGTAGCCGCCGTCGAGCGTGGCGATCATGTCGTGCGCGCCGACCGCGCGGGCGGCGGCCTCCACCTCGGCGTCGGTGGCGTCGGGGCGGCCGTAGGCGATGGCGTCCCGGACCGTGCCCTGGAAGAGGTACGCCTCCTGGGGGACGACCCCGAGACGGTGCCGGTATGAGGTGAGGTCCAGCGCACGCAGATCCGTGCCGTCGACGGTCACCCGCCCGCCCGTCGGGTCGTAGAACCGGGCGACCAGCTTGACCAGCGTCGACTTGCCCGCGCCCGTCTCGCCGACGAAGGCCACGGTCTGTCCGGCGGGGATGTGCAACTTCACGCCGCTCAGGGCCTCTTCGTCGTCCTTGTACGCGAAGTCGACGTCCTCGAAGGCGATCTCCCCCCGCAGGGACCGGACTTCGAGCGCCTTGTCGGCGGCCTTGGTGGAAGTCGGCTCCTGGAGCAGTTCCTGGACGCGGCCCAGCGAGACGCTCGCCTGTTGGTAGCCGTCGAAGACCTGGGAGAGCTGCTGCACGGGCGCGAAGAACAGGTCGATGTAGAGCAGATACGCGACCAGCGCACCGGTGGTGAGTGTCCCCGCGTCGATTCGCCCCGCGCCCACGATGATCACCGCGGCCGCCGCGACCGACGACAGGAACTGCACGAAGGGGAAGTACACCGAGATCAGCCACTGTCCCCGGATCCGCGCCTTGCGATAGCTGTCGCTGCCTTCCGCGAACCGCTGCCTGCCGCCCCGCTCACGCCGGAACGCCTGCACGATCCGCAGTCCGGCCACCGACTCCTGAAGGTCGGCGTTCACCACGGAGACGCGCTCACGGGCGAGTTCGTACGCCTTCACACTCGCCCGGCGGAAGAAGACCGTGGCGATGATCAGCGGCGGCAGTGTCGCGAAGACGACGAGCGCGAGCTCCACGTCGATCACGAGCAGCGCGGCCATGATGCCGAAGAAGGTGACGACCGAGACGAAGGCGGTGACGAGTCCCGTCTGCAGGAACGTCGACAGGGCGTCCACATCGGTCGTCATCCGGGTCATGATCCGGCCCGTCAACTCCCGCTCGTAGTAGTCGAGTCCGAGCCGCTGGAGCTGCGCGAAGATCTTCAGCCGGAGCGCGTACAGAACCCTTTCGCCCGTACGTCCCGTCATGCGGATCTCACCGGTCTGTGCCACCCACTGGACGATCACGGTGAGCAGGGCCAGCAGGGACGCCGTCCACACCGCGCCCTCGGCGACTTTGGTGACACCGTCGTCGATTCCGTTCCGGATCAGGACCGGCAGCAGCAGTCCCATGCCCGCGTCGACGGCGACGAGGCCGAGGCTGACGAGAAGGGGGAGCCCGAAGCCTCTCAGAAGTCGTCGGAGGCCGTACGACTCCTCCGGGGTGACCGCCCGCGCCTCGTCGATGCCGGGCTTGTCGTTCGCCGGGGGCAACGCCTCGACCTGGGCGAGGAGTTCGGGTGTCGCCGGCATCCCGTCCATGGCCGCGTTCCGGGGCTCACGGTTCCCGGTCCACAGCTTGGGCGTAATCCCGCGTTCGGCGTCGAACTCGGCGTCCAGTTCATCCCGTACGGACGTGTCCTCGCGCGGGCAGGCGGGCTGGGTGTGACCGGGCGAGACTCCGCCCAGCTCGTCCGGGTCGGTGAGCAGCTGCCGGTACAGGGGTGAGCGCTGCTGAAGCTCCTCGTGCGTACCGATGTCGGCGAGCCGTCCGCCGTCGAGGACGGCGATGCGGTCGGCGAGGTTGAGCGTGGAGCGGCGGTGGGCGATGAGGAGGGTCGTACGACCCTCCATGACGTGCTTGAGGGCCTCGTGGATCTCGTGCTCGACGCGGGCGTCCACGGCCGAGGTCGCGTCGTCGAGGACCAGCAGGCGCGGATCGGTGAGGATCGCGCGGGCCAGGGCGACGCGCTGGCGCTGCCCGCCGGAGAGCGTCAGGCCCTGCTCGCCGACCTTGGTGTCGTATCCCTCGGGCAGCTCGGCGATGAACCGGTCCGCCTGCGCGGCCCGCGCGGCGGTCTCGATCTCCTCCTGGGTGGCGTCGGGGCGGCCGTACGCGATGTTGGCGCGCACGGTGTCCGAGAAGAGGAAGGAGTCCTCCGGGACGAGCCCGATCGCGGCGCGCAGTGATTCGAGCGTGAGCTCGCGCACGTCGTGGCCGCCGACGAGGACGGCGCCGCGTGTGACGTCGTAGAAGCGCGGAAGGAGGAGGGACACCGTCGACTTGCCGGACCCGGAGGAGCCGACCACGGCGAGCGTCTCGCCCGGCCGGATCTCGAAGCTGAGCCCGTCGAGAACGGGTTGTGAGGCGTCTTCGTACCCGAAGGCCACGTCGTCGAACTCGACGGTCGCGGGCGCGTCGGCCGGCAGCGGCTTCGTGCCGTCCTCGATGGCCGGCTCGGTGTCGATCAGCTCGAGGACGCGCTCGGCACCGGCACGGGCCTGCTGCCCGACGGTCAGCACCATGGCGAGCATGCGGACGGGTCCGACGAGCTGGGCGAGATACGTCGAGAAGGCGACGAACGTACCGAGCGTGATGTGCCCGCGTACGGCGAGCCAGCCGCCGAACGCGAGCATCGCGACCTGGCCGAGGGCGGGCACGGCCTGCAGGGCCGGGGTGTACCGGGCATTCAGCTTGATGGTCCGCAGCCGCCCCGCGAAGAGCCGCCGCCCGACCTCCCTCAGCTTCCCGGTCTCCTGGTCCTCCTGCCCGAACCCCTTCACCACGCGTACGCCGCTGACGGCGCCGTCGACGACTCCCGCGACGACGGCTGCCTGGCCCTGCGCGTACCAGGTGGCGGGGTGCAGCCGGGTGCTGCTGCGCTTGGCGATGAACCACAGGGCGGGGGCGACGGCCAGCGCGACGAGGGTGAGCGGGAGGGACAGCGCGGCCATGATCCCGAGGGAGATCAGAAAGAGCAGTACGTTCCCGATGGTCATCGGGAGCATGAACAGCAGGCTCTGGATCAGCTGGAGGTCACTGGTCGCCCGGCCCACGACCTGCCCGGTCGACAGTTCGTCCTGCCGTCTCCCGTCGAGACCGGTGATCGCCTTGTACATGTCGGTCCGCAGGTCGTGCTGGACGTCGAGGGCGAGTCGGCCGCCGTAGTAGCGCCGGATGTACGTGAGGACGTAGACGAGGAGGGCCGCCCCGATGAGGGCACCGGCCCATGGGGCCATGTCCCGGCTGTGACCGACGATGACGTCATCGATGATCACCTTGGTGACGAGCGGGACCAGCGCCATGACCGCCATGCCGGCGAGCGAGGAACCGAGCGCGAGCACGACGTCCTTCGGATACCGCCATGCGTATCCGGCGAGCCGCCGTGCCCAGCCGCTCGTCTCCCCCTGTTGCGCTGCCACGCCGGTGCCTCCCGTAGATCCTTCAGATCCTTGTCCGCCGGAAGGCACCAACGCGTTCGGAACCGGATTTCATCCCTCCGCAATAGTCGGAGGCGAAATGGTCAGAGGCGTACGCGCAGCGAGTAGAAGCGGGTGATCTGTGCTGTGTTCTGGTTGTCGTCGCTGGCCAGGAGGACCTTGAGGCGGCCGTGGCGGTGGCCGGTGATGGTCATGGCCTCGATGTTGTCGAGGAGGGGGTTGGGCTGGGGCTGCTTGGCGGTGGCGCCGAGGGTGGGGCAGTTCACGAGGTCGGCGAGGAGGGTTTTCTTGATCAGGCGTACCTCGTTCTGGCCGGTCAGGTTCTCGACGCCGCTCGTGTCCGTGGCGCGGCGCAGATCCGCGACGTACAGACGGACCGTGTTGCCGACACCCGACGTGAAGCCGCGTTCCAGGACGAGGAGGCGGCCGTCGGGGGTCGCGGCGGTCTCGACGACGCCGAGGCCGGTGTCCGTGCGGTAGCCGTACTGGGCCGCGAGGCGGAAGTCCTTCGAGCCGTGGCGGTGCCAGGTCTGGAAGCGGACGATGCCCGGGGTGTCACCGGACAGGGAGCCCTCCATGCCGGCCAGCAGGGTGTGGCCGCCGGGGAAGAGGGTCAGGGCCTCGAAGGTCTGGTTGGTGGCGGCACGCCCGGCGGGGGCGACGCGCAGGTACTCCGGCACGGGGAGGCGGGTGAGGATCGCGCCGTCCCGCCCGTACCGACGGACAGTCGGCTCCCCCTCGGACGACACGAGCCGCGTACCGTCCCGCTCGACGACCAGCCCTTCGGAGTCGAGCGCGCCCTTGTTCTCGTCCGCGAGCGCGACGACGGAGCGGGGCTGGAGCGTCTTCGGGTCCAGGGTGAAGAGGGACGACCGGTCGGAGAGGGCGGCGAGCTTGCCGTCCCGGTCGACGGCGAGCGCGGAGAAGTTGCCGACGTAGGTGCCTTCGTACGTCGTCTTGTCGAGGGCGTCGGAAAACCCGTCGATGGAGACGGAGGGCGAACAGGCGTTGCGGGCGGCGGGTGCGGCTGTCGCTCCGGCCGCGGCGGGCCCGGCGGCGGTGAGGCAGGTGGCCGCGGTCAGGCCGGCGGTCAGGGTCGCGAGTACGGATCTCAAGCGCATGGGATCACGGTAGGGCGGGGGTGGTGGAGGGGGAGCGTACGGGCCGTTAATTCGCGGGCTGAGTTTCCAGGGCCCGGCGGCGTACCGCTGCTGGACAGCGGTACGCGCTCGCCGGAGGTGACCGCTCAGCTCACCTCGTGGGCCATTCCCATGACGAGTTTCGCGACAGTGGGTGGCGGGATGTGAGTGGTGTCGATCAGCTCTGCTTCCCGGCGCAGCCACAGGAGGGCCTGGTCGTAGTCGTCGAGATGGTCCAGCCGCCACCCGCGGGCGTCGGCGCCCTCCGGGTCCATGTCGTCCTGGATGCGCTCGACCAGCGTGTTGTGGTCGGTGTGGAGGACGAAGTGGCGTAAGGGGATGCCCGCTTGGGCCAGCCCGGTACGGATCTCCCCCCAGTACGGCTTCTCCAGCACGGTCTGCGTGACGACCAGCGTGCCGCCCACATAGTCGAGCACCTGACGCGCGGTCTCCACCACCAGCCCGCGCCACGGCGGAAAGTCCTGGAAGTCCCGCGCGGGTTTCCCGAGGACGTGCCGGAGCATGTACCCGACCTGTTCGGCGTCGAAGAGTCTGGAGTCCGGGAGGAGGGTGGTGAGTTCGTTCGCGGTCGTGGTCTTGCCGACGCCGAAGGCGCCGTTCAGCCAGATGATCATGACGTCGGCACCGCCAGGAAGGCTTCCTGCGGTGTCGTGGCCGCGGTCGCCGGCGTCGCGGTCATGGTGGGCGGCACTGGGACCCCGGCGTCGAGGCCCGCGCAGAGCACACGGGTACGCCGGGATATCCGGTGAGTCATCGAGTCATTCCGTCCTCTTGAAGTACGTACGAGTGCGCCTCGGCACACTCGTCTCTCGACTCGCCGGAGTGGCTGGGGGTTGTACGGGCGTTCCTTGAAGGGGAGTTGGGGACCTCTCGGCGGAGTGCACACCGAAACGCCTGTCGGTCGAAACTCCCGTAAGGTGCGCGGGTCGTGGCGATGGAGAGGCGGTCCGGAAAATGGCACCGGGGACAGTGACACGGGATCAGCTGGCAGGCGCGGCGCGGGCCGCACTGGGAGCCGGGCGGCGGCTGGAGGGGGTCGAACGGGTCGCGGGCGGCAGCAAGAAGGGCGTGTACCGCCTGACGATGGACGACGCGACAACGGCCATCGCCTACCTGTGGGACGACGCCGAGAACTACTGGCCGTCGGCCGAGGGCGACGACGACCTCACCGATCCGTTCTCGCCCGGCCTCGGCCTCGACCTGTTCGAGGCCGCCCACACACGGCTGGACGCGCTCGGCGTCCGCGTCCCAGCGATACGCCTCCTCGACCGCGACGGCACGCACTACCCCGCCGACCTGGCGATCGTCGAGGACGTCCCCGGCGAAAACCTGGAGCAACTCCTCGCACGCGACCCGCGCACGGCCGCCCCCGTCATGGCCCGCCTCACAGAGGCACTGGAGGCGATGCGCCACCACCGGGCACCGACGTACGGCAAGGTGGCCGTGGTCGACGCCGGCGGGACCTCACGCGGAACGTCATGCGAGGAAGTCGTCCTCGAGCGCGCGCTACGGGACCTCGCCGAGGCAGCCTCCCGCGACCCCAGGATCGCGACCGCTCGCGACCAACTGGAGGACCGGCTGCACGTACTGGCCGAGCAGGTGCAGCCGCGCACGGAGTACTCGGTCGTGCACGGCGAACTGGGCCCGGACCACGTACAGGTGGACGCGAACGGCAACCCCGTACTGATCGACATCGAGGGCGTGACGTACTTCGACGTCGAGTGGGAACACGTCTTCCTGCGCATCCGCCTGCACGACGAGTACGGCCCCCTGGCGGCGTCCGGCCTGGACGAGACCCGACTCGCCCTCTACATACTCGCGCAACGCCTCTCCCTAACGGCGGGCCCACTACGCCTCCTCGACGGCGACTTCCCCGACCGCACCTTCATGAAGAACATCGCCGAACACAACCTGAAGGAGGCGCTGGCATTGGTCTAGGACGGGGCTGTGACTGGGGCGGAGCCCGGCTCAGCCGGACGTCGGCACGAGGTCCTTGTGGATCGCCCGCGCCACACCCTGAATCGTGGTGACGCCGTAGTTCATCGTGCTGTTGCCGTGGGTGAGGACGGAGATCATGTAGTCGCGGCCGCCGCCCTTGAACGTACCGACGCTGTGTACGCGCCAGCCGTGCGTGGACCGCGACAGCCAGCCGTTCTTGACGTGCACGGACACGGAGGAGGGCGCTCCCGCCGGCGTACCCCACCTCTGCGAGGAGATGACCCTCCCCATCAACTTCGATATGTACGCACGGGAGTTGTCGCTCAGGAGGGAGTTCCTCGCGGTGATGAAGGCGAGCAGCTTCTGCTCGTCGCGGACGGTGATCTGGGTGAGTCCCCAGTAGCCGTTCGCGCCGGGCTTGGTCTGGGTCATCCCGGCGGCGGCGAGGAAGCCCTTCACCTTGGTCACGCCGAGCTGTCTCCAGAGCGTGCTGGTCGCGGAGTTGTCCGACTTGGTGATCATGGCGTTGGCGAGATCGGTCTCGCGCTGCGTGAGATACCGGCCCTGTTTCTTCGCGTCCCACAGCAGCGTGGCGAGCACGGTCACCTTCACGACGCTGGCCGAGTCGTACGCCGAACTCGACCGCAGCGTGCAGGTCGTCCTGGTCGTACGGTCGTAGAGGCCGACTGCGATCGTGCCGTTGCGGTTCGCGAGGGCAGTGGTGATGTCCTTCTGCAACTTGACGGCCAGGCCCGCCTTGCCGGACGTACAACTGACCTGCGGCGTCGCCGCAATGACGGGCCCCGCCCCCGCCACGAACGGCACGAGCACCCCCGCGCCGAGCCCCACGCACAGCACACGGGCACGCCGGGACATCCGGTGAGTCATGAAGTGCTCCCCATCCCCTTGAAGCAGAACGAGCGCGCTTCAGCACACTCGCCTTTCTGACTCATTGGAGTGGCCGAAAGTTGCACATACGTTTCCCGCACGGAAGTTCTGAACGTGAGGCCCCAACGTTCAGCGATGCACGCCATGATGAGCCCGTGGACTTCGAGCCGTACCGGAGTGAGTTGGTGGCGTACTGCTACCGGATGCTGGGCTCGTTCCACGAGGCCGAGGACCTGGTGCAGGAGACGATGCTGCGCGCCTGGAAGGCCCGCGACCGTTACGACAGCACGCGCGCGTCCATACGGACCTGGCTGTACCGGATCGCGACCAACGCGTGCCTGACCGCGCTGGAGGGGCGTGTGCGGCGGCCGTTGCCGTCCGGGCTTGGCGCGCCGAGCGAGGATCCCGGGGCGCCGCTCACGCCGACGTTCGACATCCCCTGGCTGCAGCCGTTTCCCGACGCGCGGTTCGACGCGGAGGTACGGGCCGACCTGCGGCTCGCGTTGGTGGCGGCGATGCAGGTCCTGCCGCCACGGCAGCGGGCGGTGCTCGTGCTCCGTGAGGTACTGGAGTTCACCGCCGCCGAGGTCGCCGAGCAGTTGGGCACCACGGCGCCGGCCGTCAACAGCGCGCTGCAGCGGGCCCGCGCCGCTCTCGCGGACGTGGGTGGCCTGGACGAGGTCACTGAGCCGGACGATCCCGAGGTACGCGCCGTGATCCAGCGGTACATGCAGGCCTTCGAGGCGGCCGACGTCCCCGCGCTCGTGCGGCTCCTCACCGACGAGGCGGTCCTGGAAATGCCGCCGGTGCCGCTGTGGTACCGGGGCAGCCGCGACTACGGCCTGTTCATGGGCCGTGTGTTCCAAATGCGTGGGACCGGCTGGGGCATGAGGCAACTCACCGCCAACGGGCAGCCCGCGCTCGCCGCGTACGCGCCGGAGCCGGGCGGCGGGCTTCGGCTGCACACGCTCCAGGTCTTCACGGTCACCGGCGGCCGCATCGCGCACAACGTCGTGTTCGCCGATCCGCGCGCATTCAAGGCATTCGACCTGCCCCAGCAGATTTCTTCCGACGAATTCCGCCGGGCGCGATGAGTGGGGCCGATGCCGCCGGTACGTAACGGTGAGCATCGATCGAAGGGACACCCATCGTGAGCGTCATCGTCATTCAATTCATCACCCTGGACGGGATCGTGTCCGACCCGGACGGCTCCGGGGGAACGCCGACCGGCGGCTGGGCGTTCCGGCACGGCCCCGAGGCGGTGGCCGGGGACAAGTTCCGGCTGGGGAGCACACTGGACGACGGGGTCATGCTGCTGGGACGTACGACCTGGCAGTTGTTCTCGCGGCTGTGGCCGGGACGCGATGACCCTCCCCCAGCCTTCGGCCGGGGGGACCCCCATCTCGCTACGCTCGCCGCGCGGATGAACGCCGTGCCGAAGCTGGTCGCCTCCCGCACACTGACCGACACCTCGGCGTGGGTGAACTCGCGGATCATCGACGGCGACATGGTCGACGCCGTCAAGCGCGAGCAGCGCGATGTGATCATCACCGGCAGCCTGAGCGTCGTGCACGCGCTGATGGCCGAGGACCTGATCGATGAGTACCGGCTGCTGGCCTTCCCCACGATCCTCGGCACAGGCCGGCGGCTCTTCCCCGCCGGCAACCCGCCCGCGTACCTGGAGTGCCTGTCGGCCGAGCAGACCGGCGCCGCCGTGCTCGCGCGATACCGGAGGGCAGCATGATGACGTTCGCACCCGCGCCTTCGCCGACACCGTCACCCGCAGCTGCGCGAAGAAGGACGCGCGGCCAGCGTTGAGCGACCCGCAGCCCACGCGATACCGCCTAGACGTGTCGGACGTCAATTAGAGCAAGCCCTCCACGATTTGGGGATAACCCTCGCGCAACGCAGCCCCTGGCCACTCCAAGGCCAAGGGCTGCTTTCGATTCCAGAACGTCACACAAACGCCTCGTCCCGGTTACGCCGCGAACCCCTCCCCCGTGCCACTCTCCCGATTGACCAAGTGGTCAACACGCGTAGAACACAGGCCCTTTGAGCCGGACACCGCGTTCCACGCGTGCCGTCCCGGGAAAGGACACCCCCATGTCCGTTGCGCAGACAGGCAGTCGAATACGCGGCTGGAAGCCGCTCGCACTGACCGCCGCCGCCGTACTCGTCGGCCTCACCCTGCCGGCCGCGGTCGCGACCCCCGCCGTGGCCACCACCACCGCGTACGACGACACGTACTACGAGGACGCGATCGGCAAGACGGGCCCGGCCCTGAAGGACTCGCTGCACACGATCATCAGCGACCAGACCAGGATCTCGTACTCCGCGGTCTGGAACGCCCTCAAGGCGACCGACCAGGACCCGAACAACAGCAACAACGTGATCCTGCTCTACACCGGCACCTCCCGCAGCAAGTCCCTCAACGGCGGCAACACCGGTAACTGGAACCGCGAGCACGTCTGGGCCCAGTCCCACGGCGACTTCGGCACCTCGGCGGGCCCCGGCACCGACCTGCACCACCTGCGCCCCGAGGACGTGCAGATCAACAGCATCCGCGGCAACAAGGACTTCGACAACGGCGGCAGCTCGGTCAGCGGCGCGCCCGGCAACTACACCGACTCGAACTCCTTCGAGCCGCGCGACGCCGTCAAGGGCGACGTGGCCCGCATGATCCTCTACATGGCCGTCCGCTACGAGGGCGACGACAGCTGGGCGGACCTGGAGCCCAACGACTCGGTCTCCAACGGCAGTTCCCCGTACCACGGCCGCCTGTCGGTCCTGAAGCAGTGGAACGCCGAGGACCCGCCGAGCGCCTTCGAGGAGAACCGCAACGAGATCATCTACGACACCTACCAGCACAACCGCAACCCGTTCATCGACCACCCGGAGTGGGTGGAGGCGATCTGGTAGCGGACCCGATCCGGTAGCGCACCGCGCAGAGGCCTGAACTCCCCGTGTTCAACGGGGAGTTCGGTTTCAAGCCAAGATTATGGATGAACAATGAATGTCGCCCGGACGTACAACCGGTGATGCACCGCCCGAGTCGCACTCCATGAACGCGCGCACTCCGACGCGCCGAACGGACCGACTCGAAAGGCACATGCATGTCCCGAGCACGACGCAGAACCCCCACCGCCCGGCTGACCGCGCCCGTGGCCGCCGTGGCGCTGCTCGCCGGAGGGATCGGCACCTGGACTCTCACCGGGACCTCGGCCCAGGCGGCCGAATCCGTGGAGATACAGGACGACTTAAACGGAGACGGCTACGCCGACCTGGTCGTCGGCGCGCCGAACGCCACGGTGTCCGGCGCGGCCAAGGCCGGCTACGTGGCTGTCACGTACGGCTCGTCCAGCGGCCTCTCCGCCACCAACAAGAAGCTCATCAGCCGCTCCACCAGCGGCGTCCCTGGCTCCGCCACGGCCAACCAGCGCTTCGGGTCCACCTTCACCAAGGGCGACCTGGACGGCGACGGCTACGGCGACCTCGTGATCGCGGGCGGCACCGCGGGCTCCGTCATCCTCTGGGGCTCCCCATCGGGCCTCACCGGCGGCACGAACATCGCCGGGTACGGGGCCGCCCCGCAGGCCGGCGACTTCGACGGGGACGGCACCACCGACCTCGCCCTGTTCTCCGCGCAGTCCGTCGGCGGCGACGACCCGGAGGGCGCCCCGGCCACCCTGTGGAAGGGCCCGGTCTCCCGCACGGGAACGCCCGCCGCCACCCTGAACATCCTCGACAAGTCGGAATGGTGGGGCTACCAGGAGGACGACGCCTCCTGCGCCACCGGCGGCGGCTGCGAGGACGGCCCGGACTCGATCACCGGCCCCGTCGTCTCCGGCCAGGTCGGCGACGTCAACGGTGACGGCAAGGACGACATCGTCCAGTGGACCTACACCGGCGACGGCACCTGGGGCAACCAGCTGCTGTATGGCGGCAGTTCGGGCTTCACCACCGAGCGGGCGCCCGGAGACACCGCGGGCGGCAGCACGCCGGGCACCGGCGTGGGTGACGTGAACGGCGACGGCTTCGACGACGTGGTGGTCGGCGCCGACGGCTGGTCCGAGCAGGTCCGCGTCGCCTACGGCTCGGCCTCCGGCCTGTCCACCTCCGGCCCCGAGACCTTCGACCAGAGCCTGCCCGGCTTCTACGGCGCCCAGGAGGACGGCGACAACGTCGGCTCCGCGGTCTCGGTCGCCGACATCAACGGCGACGGCTACGCCGACATCGCACTCGGCATCTCCGGAGAGGACTTCAGCGGCCTCACCAACGCCGGTTCGTTCGCCCTCGTCCCCGGCAGCGCCTCCGGCGTCACGGGCACCGGCACCCAGGTCTTCCACCAGAACACCTCGGGTGTGCCCGGAGTCGCCGAGACGAACGACGAGTTCGGCACGGCCGCCGCGCTCCTGGACGTCGACGGCAACGGCCACCGCGACCTCGCCGTCGCCTCCACGGCCGAGAACGCCGACAACGGGGCGGTCTGGCTCCTGCGCGGCGCCTCGAGTGGCCTCACCACCACGTCGGCCTTCGCCTTCGGCCCCAAGACGCTGTCGGCGCCGTACACGGACGCACTGTTCGGCTCGGCCCTGCGCTGAGCGGCCGACAAACGAGTGACCCAGGACAGGTGGCTTCCGCGCCGCTCCTGGGTCACTCGTGTCTGAGCTGCCGGAGCGCGAACCACAGCTCCATCCGTACGTCCGGATCGTCGAGGTCCATGCCCAGCAGGGCCGCACACCGCGCGACCCGCTGCCGCACCGTGTTCCGGTGCACGGACAGGGCGACCGCAGTGCGGTCCCAACTGCCGTGCAGGGAAAGCCAGGTACGGAGGGTCTCGGGGAGCGCAGGGTTCGTGGCGATCGGGGCGAGGAGCATACGGGCGTGAGCCCCGGCCTCGGTCGGCGGGATCAGTTCGGCCAGGCCGGGGCGTTCCCTGTGGCGGACCAGGGGCGTACGGGTGGCCCGCGCGCGAGCCAGTGCGCGGGCGGCCTGCATGTCGGCGGTAGCCCACTCCTGCGGGCCGACGACCGAGCTGACCCCGCACGTCCAGCCGGACTGCGGGGCCGGCTCGCGGTCTGCGGGCACGAGGACGCGTACGACCTCCCCGTCCACGTCCAAGTCCACAAGCGCCGAGCCGAGCGCCGCCCCCAGCCCGGACGCGGCGACGGCATCCGGCGCGGGGCCGTCCGGACACGCGTGCACCACGACCCACTGCTTCCCACCCAGGAGAGGCGCAACGGCCTCTGGCGAGGCCCCCAGCAGCAGTCGTACGAGAGCCGAGGAGCGGGCGGCGCCGGTACCGCTCTGGTGCTCGCCGGTGAGGAGGGACAGGAGCACGACGGCGACGGAGGCGATGGTGTGGTCACCGGGTTCACGCCGGGGCGCCGCCACCCCGAGTACGAAACCTTGTCCAGTACCGAGGGCGTACGCGGCCAGATGCGCGCCGTCCACGGTGTCGGTCGCGGAGGAGGGGGCGGGAGCGAGGGGCACACCAGGGCCCTCGGTCGGCCGCACCACCCCCGCCAGCTCCGCCAATCCCCCGTCCACTCCCGCCCCCAACTCCCGCCCCGCAGCCGCCACTTCCCCTCCATCCGGCCCATACAGCACCGCCCGGCCGCCCACCCGCCGAGCCAGTTGACGCAGGACCGACGGCACCGGATCCTGCCGCGAGGCGGCAGCGGCCAGGCTCTGCTGGGCCTCCGTCACCCGGCGCAGCTCCGCGTGCCGGGCCTGGGCCATGAGCTGCCAGACCGCCCGGGCCACGCCCGAGAAGGTCGTACGTGGCGGAACCTCCAGCAGCGGCAGCCCGTAGTGGTCGCAGGCCGCGACCAGAGCCCGCGGAACCGTGTCATGCACCGGCGCCAGCCCGAAACCGAGCGCCGCGCCGCCCGCCTCGACAATCCGCGAGACGTAGTCGTCGAAGTAGGTACCCGAACCCGCCGCCTCCGGAATGTGAACCCCCGCCGTCAGCAGCAGCTCGCCACCGAGCAGATACGGGTACGGGTCCGCCATCTCCGACGTATGCGCCCAGTGGATCACCGTGGCCGAATCCTCCGGCCCCGCGATCTGCCGCAGGCCGAGGTCCTCGCGGGCCAGGAGGGAGGCGAGAGGTACGGGAGGTGTGGGGGGGACGGCTGAGTCCGGCATGGTGGATGTTTCTTCCATCGGATCCGGTGACAGTGGATGAAACGTACACTTCAGCGCCGCTTTCCGGCCACCTAGGGTCGACCCCCGAACCACCTAAACCGTCGAGAAGGGTGGGCCCCATGGCCGTCGACTACGCAGTGATCGTCGTCTATCTGGCCGGCATGCTGGCAATGGGCTGGTGGGGCATGCGCCGCGCCAAGTCCAAGAGTGAGTTCCTCGTCGCGGGACGGCGTCTCGGCCCGTCGATGTACTCCGGCACCATGGCCGCGATCGTCCTCGGCGGCGCGTCCACCATCGGCGGCGTCGGCCTCGGATACCAGTACGGGCTCTCCGGCGCCTGGATGGTCTTCACCATCGGCCTCGGGCTCCTCGCCCTGTCGGTCTTCTTCTCCGCCCGCATCGCCCGACTCAAGGTCTACACCGTCTCCGAGATGCTCGACCTGCGCTACGGCGGACGGGCCGGCGTCATCTCCGGCGTCGTCATGTGGGCGTACACGCTGATGCTCGCGGTCACGTCCACGATCGCGTACGCCACGATCTTCGACGTCCTCTTCGACATGAACCGCACGGTCGCGATCGTCCTCGGCGGCTCGATCGTGGTCGCGTACTCGACGCTCGGCGGCATGTGGTCCATCACGTTGACGGACATGGTGCAGTTCGTGGTCAAGACGATCGGCGTGCTGCTCCTGCTGCTCCCCATCGCGGTCGTCAAGGCGGGCGGCTTCGGCGCGATGAGGGACGAGCTGCCGACGTCGTACTTCGATCCGCTGGGCATCGGCGGCGAGACGATCTTCACGTACGTCCTGATCTATACCTTCGGCATGCTGATCGGGCAGGACATCTGGCAGCGCGTGTTCACCGCGCGCAGCGACCGGACCGCCAAGTGGGGCGGCACGATCGCGGGCACCTACTGCCTGGCGTACGCGCTCGCCGGCGCCGTCATCGGCACGGCGGCCAAGGTGCTCTACCCGAAGCTCGGCAGCGCGGACGACGCCTTCGCGACCATCGTGAAGGACGAACTCCCCATCGGTGTACGGGGGTTGGTGCTCGCCGCGGCCCTGGCAGCCGTGATGTCGACGTCCTCGGGCGCTCTCATCGCCTGCGCGACCGTCGCGAACAACGACATCTGGTCGCGGTTGCGAGGGGCCGTCCGACCGTCCGGGGAACAGCACGACGAGGTCAGGGACAACAGAGCTTTCATCCTCCTCATGGGCGTCGCGGTGATCTGCACGGCCATCGCGCTCAACAACGTCGTCGAGGCCCTGACCGTCGCGTACAACCTCCTCGTCGGCGGCCTCCTCGTCCCCATCCTCGGCGGCCTGCTGTGGAAGCGCGGCACCGCCCAGGGCGCGCTGGCCTCCGTCGCGGTCGGCGGCCTCGCGGTCATCGCCCTGATGGCGACGTACGGAATCCTCGCCAACGAGCCCATCTACTACGGACTGCTGTCCTCGCTGGCCACGTACGTGATCGTCTCGCTGGCCACCCCCGCGACCGACGCCGCCGTGCTCGCCGCCTGGCGCGAGCGACTGGCGGGCCGGACCCCCGAACCCGTGTCCGAAGCCGTTCCGGCTTCCCAGTAAAGTCGGCCGTGCAGTACATACGCGACGAAGCGTAAGAAAGAAGGCATCTACCTCATGAGCAGCAACGAGACGCCCCGCGGGCCCGTCGACTCCTCCCGTATCCCCCGGTACGCGGGCCCGGCGACCTTCGCCCGGCTGCCCCGCCTCGACGAGGTCGGCCGCACCGACGTCGCCGTCGTGAGCGTGCCGTTCGACTCGGGCGTCTCGTACCGGCCTGGTGCCCGCTTCGGCGGGAACGCGATCCGGGAGGCCTCGCGTCTGCTGCGCCCGTACAACCCGGCGCAGGACGCGTCCCCGTTCGCGCTGGCCCAGGTCGCGGACGCGGGAGACATCGCGGCCAACCCGTTCGACATCAACGAGGCCGTGGAGACGGTGGAGGGCGCTGCCGACGAGCTCCTGTCGACCGGCGCCCGTCTCATGACCCTCGGCGGCGACCACACCATCGCCCTCCCGCTCCTGCGCTCGGTCGCGAAGCGGCACGGTCCGGTCGCCCTGCTCCACTTCGACGCACACCTCGACACCTGGGACACGTACTTCGGCGCGGAGTACACGCACGGCACGCCGTTCCGCCGGGCCGTGGAGGAGGGCATCCTCGACACCTCGGCGCTCTCGCACGTCGGTACGCGCGGTCCGCTGTACGGCAGGCAGGACCTGGACGACGACGAGAAGATGGGCTTCGGCATCGTGACGTCGGCGGACGTGATGCGACGCGGCGTGGACGAGGTGGCGGACCAGCTGCGGCAGCGCATCGGCGACCGCCCGCTCTACATCTCCATCGACATCGACGTCCTCGACCCGGCGCACGCGCCCGGCACGGGGACGCCGGAGGCGGGCGGCCTGACGTCGCGCGAACTCCTGGAGATCCTCCGGGGGTTGGCGTCCTGCAACCTGGTCTCGGCGGACGTCGTCGAGGTCGCGCCCGCGTACGATCACGCCGAGATCACGTCGGTCGCCGCGTCCCACACGGCGTACGAACTGACGACGATCATGTCCCGCCAGATTGCAGAGGCCCGCACGAAGTGACTCACGACCACGACCTGGTGCTCCACCCGACCGCCGCCCAGACGGAGGCGGCGCTGAACCCTCCCCCCGGCCGAAGCGGCGGAGACCTGGTCGTGGAGACCCTGGCGGCGCTCGGTGCGACGACGGTCTTCGGCCTGCCCGGCCAGCACGCGCTGGGCATGTTCGACGCGCTGCGCCGCTCGGACCTCAGGTACATCGGCCTGCGGGTGGAGAACAACGCGGGGTTCGCGGCGGACGCGTACGGCCGGATCACGGGCGAGGCGGCCCCGCTGCTCCTTTCGACGGGCCCGGGCGCGCTGACGTCGCTGGCGGCCCTTCAGGAGGCCGCGGCCGCTTCCGCCCCCGTCCTGGCGATCAGCAGCCAGATCCCGACGGCCGGTCTTGGCGGCGGCCGCCACGGCTATCTGCACGAACTCCCCGACCAGGCAGCCTCGTTCAGGGGTGTGGTCAAGTCGGTCCACACCGTCCGGACCCAGTCCCAGATCCCGTCCGCGGTCGAGGCGGCCTGGAAGTCGGCGCTGACGGCCCCGCACGGGCCGGTGTGGGTGGAGATCCCGCAGGACGTACTGCTGGCCGAGACGGCGATCCCGGTGGTGACGGGCGGCGACGCCTTCCCCGAGGAGCTGCCTCCGCGCCCCGAACTGACGGCCGTGGCCGCCGACCTGCTGTCCCGTGCCGCCCGTCCGGCGATCATCGCGGGCGGGGGAGTCGTACGGGCGGACGCGTCGGGCAAGCTGAAGCAGTTGGCCGAAGCGCTGAACGCCCCCGTGGTCACCACGCCCGGCGGCAAGGGCGCCTTCCCCTGGACGCACCCCCTCTCACTCCAGTCCTGGATCGAGGACCGCCACACCACGGACTTCCTGGAGGACGCGGACGTACTCCTGGTGGTCGGCTCGGGCCTCGGCGAACTCTCCTCGAACTACCACACGTTCAAGCCGCGCGGCCGGGTCATCCAGATCGAGGCGGACCTCGGCAAGCTGGAGTCCAACCATCCGGCGCTGGGCATCCACGCGGACGCCCGACTGGCGTTGCAGGCCCTGCTGGAAACGGTGGACGAGCGCGCGGACCCGTCCGCCGCGGAGCGTGTGCGTACGGTGCTCGACCTCGTGCGTGAGCGCATCGACGCCCAGGAACTCACCCTGGAGCAGCGGGTGTTGGCCGCCGTCCGCAAGGCGTTGCCTGACCGGTCGCCGAGCTTCTGGGACATGACGATCCTCGCGTACTGGGCCTGGTCCGCCTTCGACGCCCGCCACCCGAACACCATGCACTCCGCCCAGGGCGCCGGCGGCCTCGGCTACGCCTTCCCCGCGGCACTGGGCGCCGCGGCAGCGGACCCCACCCACCCGGTCCTCGCGGTCTCCGGCGACGGCGGCGCCCTGTACTCCGTCGCCGAACTGGCCACAGCAAAGCAACACGAATCCAACGTCACCTGGCTGATCATCGACGACGGCGGCTACGGCATCCTCCGCGAATACATGACGGACGCCTTCGGCGAGACGACGGCAACGGAACTGTCGCGCCCGGACTACGTGGCGCTGGCGGAGTCGTTCGGGGTGCCGGGGGTCCGTACGACTCCGGAGACCCTCGAAGCGGACCTGTCCAAGGCCCTGACGACACCCGGCCCTTCGGTGGTCGTCCTGCCGGCGGTGCTGCGGATGTTCGCACCCACGCATCTGGGCTGACGGGAGCCGCGCGCGGCCTCTCCCGACTGGTATGAGGTCCAACTGGCATGAGCGCCTAGACTGTTGCTCATGACGTTCTTCTTCCACCTGCGTTAGGCGCCGCCGGCGAAGCGAGGATCCCCCGTCGCCGGCGATGCGGGGCAGCGAAGCGCTGCCCCGAGTGCTGACGTGGGAGAAGAACGATCACCATGCACACGCCCCTCGTGGCGCGCTGCGTCCGCGGCCTTGAGTCCATGGTCGCCGCCGAGGTTCTGGCATCCGGGCTCGGCGTCGTCACCGGCCTGCGCCACCGCGAGGTCCATTTCCGGGCCTCCTGGCCCGCGCCCAGGCTGCGCACCGCGGACGACGTCTTCCTGCTCGCCGCCCAGCGGGCAGACATCGGGACGACGAAGCACGGCCTCCAGGCCCTCGCCGAACTCGCCGAACTCACCGACACCGACCGCCTGTTGCGCCTCCGCCGCGGACTGACCGAATCGGACGAGCTCACCGGCATCGACGTCTCGGCCTCCTTCCTCGGCCGACGCACCTTCAACCGCTATGACGCCGAGGACGTCGTCGGCCCGGCCCTGGCGCGGCGGCTCGGTGTCCCCTACCACTCGCGGCGCACAGGCGTCGCGTCCCCGCCGGGCCACTGGGGATGGCGGCTGACCCTGGACGGCACGCGAGCCACGCTCATGCTGCGGATCACCGACCACCCGCAGCATCGCCGCGCGTACAAGCGCCGGACCATCCCGGGCACCCTGCACCCGCCACTGGCCGCCGCCATGGCCACGATGGCCGACATCGGCCCTGGTCAGGTCGTCGTCGACCCGTGCTGCGGCGCCGGCACCCTGCTGATCGAGGCGGCGCTCGCGCAGCCGGGCGCCCATTTCCACGGCTTCGACCTGTCCCCCGACGCGATCACCGCTGCCCGCGCCAACGCCGTCGGCTTGCCCAGCGTCGTCGCCCCGCCCATCGCCATCGACCGATCCGACGCCGGCCGCCTTCCCCTTCCCGACGCAGGCGTCGACCGTGTCCTGTGCAACCCATCCTGGGGGACCCAGGCCCCTGCCCGCGGCCTGATCGCGAACACCCCCTCGCGCTGGTGGACGGAGCTGCGCCGCGTCCTCGCCCCGGACGGCAGGGCCGTGCTCCTCCTCCCCGACCCCGAGGCCCTGGGCACCGCCCTGCGGCACCGCCTCACCCCCTTGCACATACAGCGTGTCCGCGTCTCCGGCGCCCAGCCGTTCATCGTCCACCTGGCACCGAAGGACGAGAACGGGCGCCGCCGCACCCCAAAGCCTCCCGCCCCTCGGACCGGCCATCGGGCCGCCGGACGGCAATCCGGCGTACGGGACGGCCCCACGACGCGGGGAAACCCGTGAGCCCGCCGTCCGGGGTCGAGAATGCTGTAACGCTCTGCTGCGCGAGCGCCAGGTCACCCGCGCTTCGCTTGTTCGGCGGCGTGCTGGGCGGGGTGCTGGCGCTCGCCCTGGTCCCTTTCAACGGCACGGTCCCCATGTGGGAGAGCCTGGTGATCCTCGCCGTGATGTTCCTCGGCACGGCCGTCCACCGGGCCGAAAACGGTCAGAGCACGTGGCGGTGCGCGGCCTGCGCAGCCGCCGTGGTACTCGCCTGCGCCGTGGGGAGTGCGTACCGGCACGGCGACGGGTCCCATTTCACACGGCGCGGCTGGATCGTGGCCTTCCTGCTGGCCGGACTCACCTTCGGTGTCGGACTGGCGTTGCGGCGACGGTGGATACCACACCTGCTGAGCGGACTGGGAACGATCAGCTACTCGGTCTACCTGGTGCATCCGGTGCTGCTGGCGGTGTCCGACGGCACGATCGGCCGGTGGCGGCGGGACACTCTCGTACTCGAAGTGGCCTTCTGTGCCGTGCTGTTGCCGCTGTGCGTGCTGACCCACCGTTACATCGAAGCGCCGAGCCGGGCATGGGGCCGGAAGCTGGGTTCGCGGTCAGGCCGCGCGGAGCCACCGTGACGAGAGCCGTGCCACACAGCGTCCCGTCCTGCGGCCGGATCGGCGGGCATCAGCCCGTGCGGTCCAACCCGGTGACGCGCGTCGTCCCTTGATCGTTTCGCCGGCATGTCATGCCTGTGCATGTGCTTGGCGGCGGAAGTTCACTGGCGGGGCTTAGCTTCCGAGATCGCCGCCCCTCCCCCACAGTGCTTCGATTGACTTGTTCCTGACAGAGGAGCCCCACATGGAAGCCTCCAGACTTCCCTGGTCCCACCGGGTCGACCGCACCCGTGTCCCCGCCGTACTCGCCGCCCTGCTGCTCGTCGGCTCCGCCCCGGCCGCGCTGGCCGACTCGGCGGCGCAGCCGGTGGCGACCACCGCGTCCGTGGAGACCCCGGCGGTGTACGACGACGAGGCCGGCGGCGACGCCGACGCGGACGACCCGGCGGTGTGGGTGGACCCCGCCGACCCCTCACGCAGCGTCGTCCTGGGAACGCTCAAGAACGCAGGCCTTGACGTGTACGGCCTGAACGGGCAGCGGCTGCAGCACATCGCCGCCCCGTTCGCGCCGAGCCCGGACGCCGAGCCGGGCCGGTTCAACAACGTCGACGTTGTCTACGGTTTCGACCTCGGTGGGAAGAAGACCGACCTGGCCCTGGTCAGCGACCGAGGCCGGGACCGTATCCGGATCTACGCCATCGACCCTAAGGCCGTGGCAGAGGGCCGTCCCCCGCTGACCGACGTCACCGCCGCCACGGTGGCCCCGGTCTTCTCCGCCTCGGAGACCGCCGTGGACGAGCAGCGCACCGCCTACGGCCTGGCCGCATACGTCGATGACGGCGAGGTGTACGTCGTGGTCAGCCGCCGTTCCGAGACCCGGCTGAAGCTCCTGAAGCTGACCGCGAGCAACGGCAAGGTCGGCTACGGCACCGCGGACACCCTCGACATCCCCGGCTCGTTCACGCTGCCCAACGGCACGCGGTGGACGCCGTGCGCCGACCCGGGTGACCGTGCGCAGTTCGAGGGCATGGCCGTCGACCAGGAGACGCACACGCTGTACGCGGCTCAGGAGGACATCGGCCTGTGGCGGATCCCTCTGGACGACGCGGAGTTCGAGAAGCCCGCCCTGCTCGACAAGGTCCGCGAGTACGGCGTCCCGTGGACGTACGACACGGCGGAGGAGGAGTGCGTGATCGACACGGCGAACGACCCCGGCTACGGCGGCACCCACCTGGCCGCCGACGCCGAGGGCGTCACCGTCTACCACGCGGCCGACGGCAAGGGCTACGTCCTCGCCTCCAGCCAGGGCGACAACACCTTCGCCGTCTACCGGCGCGAGGGCAGCAACGCCTACGTGGGCCAGTACGAGATCACCGACGGCCCGGCGACCGACAGCGTGCAGGAGTCGGACGGCGCCACCGTGGTCAACGTCCCGCTGGGCGGGGCGTTCCCCAAGGGCCTGCTGGTCACGCATGACGGGCAGGCGGCCCCGGAGGACGGCGACCGCGACGCCACGAACTTCAAGCTCGTCCGCTGGGACGCGCTGGCCTCGGCCTTCCCCACCCCGTTGACCGTTGACACGGAGTCCTTCGACCCGCGTGGGTCCGACGACGACTGACCGACTGGACGTCTCAGGTGCGTCACCCGCGGCCCGTCGCAGGGCCGCGGGTGACGAACACCACGTGACCCCCCGTCCCAGGCTGCGGAACACCAGTTCGCCACGCGGAGCACACCGGCAGAATAGGGGGCATGCCGATACCCGGGACTCCCAGCCGCGCCGAACTCGTCGACCACCTCGTACGGACGCGTATCGCGGGCGATGTCGCCACCCCCCGCGAGAACAACCTCTCCCACTACCGCAAACTGGCCAACGGCGACCGCAACTACTGGCTCGGCCTTGAGCTCGGTGACCGCTGGACCGACGAGCAGGACGTACTCGCGGTGATGGCGGAGCGTTGCGGGGTGAACGACGACCCGGAGTATCGCCATGGGCAGGACACCATCGATCCGGAGCTGACGATCGACGCCCTGGACCGGATGGCGTCGCGGCTGCGGAAGGCGGCGGCCGGGAAGCAGCGGGTGCTGTTCGCGACGGGGCATCCGGGCGGGTTGCTGGATGTGCACCGGGCGACGGCCGCCGGGTTGCGGGCCGCCGGGTGCGAGATCGTGGTGATTCCGGAGGGGCTGCAGACGGACGAGGGGTACGTCTTCCAGTTCGCGGACGTGGCGGTCCTGGAGCAGGGTGCCACGCTCTGGCACACCCACTCCGGCGAGCCGATGCGCGCCATCCTGACCGGGCTCGAGCGTGAGGGCCGCCCCCTGCCCGATCTGGTCGTCGCCGACCACGGCTGGGCGGGTTTCGCCGGCCAGCAGGGCATCGACTCCATGGGGTACGCGGACTCCAACGACCCCGCCCTCTTCCTCGCCGAGTCCGAGGGCACGCTCCAGGTGACGATTCCCCTGGACGACCACGTCACGAGCCCGCGGCACTATGACCCGATGACGGCGTATCTGCTGGACGCGGCGGGCCTCACGGCCACGGCCTGAGCCCCGGCCTACCCCCGGTGGAACCCTCACCGGGGGATCCGTACCACACCCTCCTGGATCACCGTGATCGCCAGCTGCCCCTCCCGCGTATAGATCCGGGCCTGCCCAAGCCCCCGCCCACCCGACGCCGACGGCGACTCCTGGTCGTACAGCAGCCACTCGTCCGCCCGGAACGGCCGGTGGAACCACATCGCGTGATCCAGCGAGGCCCCGACCACGTCACCGACGGCCCAGCCGCCACGCCCGTGGGCGAGGAGCACGGAGTCGAGGAGCGTCATGTCGGAGACGTACGTGGCGAGGCAGACGTGGAGCAGGGGATCATCCACAAGCTTGCCGTTGGTGCGGAACCACACCTGCGAGCGCGGCTCCCGCGCCTCCCCGACGCTGGCGAACGGCGGTGCGTCCACGTACCGGAGGTCGACCGCGGCGCGGGCCTCCAACAGCCACTTCAGAACGCCCGGTTCCCGGAAGGCGTCCACGTACGCCGGCAGCGTCTCCGCCGCGGTCGGCAGCGTCTCGGGGTCAGGCGAGGCCGGCATGTCGGCCTGGTGCTCCAGCCCTTCCTCGTACGTCTGGAACGACGCGGAGAGGTGGAAGATCGGCTGCCCGTGCTGGACGGCGACGACCCGTCGGGTGGTGAAGGAGCGCCCGTCGCGGATGCGGTCCACGGTGTAGACGATGGGCGCGCCCGGGTCCCCGGCGCGCAGGAAGTACGCGTGCAGGGAGTGGGCGAGCCGGTCCTCGGGAACCGTACGCCCGGCGGCGACCAGCGCCTGCGCCGCGACCTGCCCGCCGAAGACGCGCGGGACGAGGGAGGGCTGGGATTGGCCGCGGAAGATGTCCCGCTCGATCCGCTCCAGGTCGAGCAGATCGAGCAGGGACTCAAGTGCCTGACTCATATGCCGGTTGTATCGTGCACTGATTGCGGGCGGCTTACAGGCCCATGTCCTTCGCGATGATCATCTTCATGACCTCGCTGGTGCCGCCGTAGATCCGGTTGACGCGGTTGTCGGCGTACAGACGGGCTATCGGGTACTCGTTCATGAAGCCGTAGCCGCCGTGCAGCTGGAGGCAGCGGTCGATGACGCGGTGTGCGACCTCGGTGCAGAACAGCTTGGCGCTCGCGGCCTCGGCCGGGGACAGCTCGCCCGCGTCGAGGGCTTCCAGGGAGCGGTCGGCGACGGCCTGCGCGGCGTCGACCTCGGCCTGGCAGGCGGCCAGTTCGAACTTGGTGTTCTGGAAGGAGGCGACCGTCTTGCCGAAGACCGTACGGTCCTGGACGTACTCCTTGGCGAACCGGACCGCCGCCTCGGCCTGCGCGTACGCGCCGTAGGCGATGCCCCAGCGCTCCGAGGCGAGGTTCGTGCCGAGGTAGGCGAAGCCCTTGTTCTCCTCGCCGAGCAGGTCGTCGACCGGCACCTTCACGTCGACGAACGCCAGCTCGGCGGTGTCGGAGGTCTTCAGGCCGAGCTTGTCCAGCTTGCGGCCGACGGAGTAGCCCTCGGACTTGGTGTCGACGGCGAACAGGGAGATGCCGAAGCGGCGGTCGTCCTCGCGCGGGGCGGAGGTGCGGGCGCAGACGATGACGCGGTCGGCGTGCACACCGCCGGTGATGAAGGTCTTGGCGCCGTTGAGCACATAGTGCGTGCCGTCGTCGGAGAGCTTCGCGGTGGTCTTCATGCCCGCGAGGTCGGAGCCGGTGCCCGGCTCGGTCATCGCGAGGGCCCACATCTCCTCGCCGGAGACGAACTTCGGCAGGAACCGCTTCTTCTGCTCGTCGGTGGCGAGCATCTTGATGTACGGCAGACCGAGCAGCACATGCACACCGGAGCCGCCGAAGGAGACGCCCGCACGGGCGGTCTCCTCGTACATGATGGCCTCGAACTTGTACGAGTCGATGCCGGCGCCGCCGAACTCCTCGGGGACGCGGATCCCGAAGACGCCCAGCTCGGCGAGCTTGTAGTAGAAGTCGCGCGGCGCCTGGCCCGCGGCGAACCACTCGTCGTACACGGGGACGACCTCGGCCTCGATGAAGGCTCGCAGGGTCTCCCGGAACGCCTCGTGATCCTCGTTGAAGACGGTACGGCGCATCGTGTACGGCTCCTTGGCTCGCGCTGCTCGGTCCCAAGCGCCGTTACCTAAGCGCTTGCTCAGCAACCCACGCTACCCGCCGGTTATGACAGTCGTCCAGAGACGTAGGTCACGCCGGGACCGGGGTCACGCCAGGATCCGGGGCGCGCTGGACCGGAGTTCACCCCGGAGCCGAGACGGCCGCCGCCTCGAAAGCCCCTCGCGCCATCCGGTGCAGCAACGCCGCCGTCCCCGCCCGGCCGGGCAGCGAACCGGGACGCCCGAGGTGCGGCGTCGAGTTCAGCAGCCCGAAGACCGCATGGACGGCGGCCCGGGCGCCCGATTCGGCGAGGTCGGGGTAGACCTCGCGCACGACCTCCACCCACAGCTCTACGTACTGCCGTTGGAGCTGCCGTACGAGCTTGCGGTCGCTGTCCCGGAGGCGGTCCAGCTCGCGGTCGTGCAAGGTGATCAGAGGGCGGTCGTCGAGCGCGAAGTCGATGTGCCCTTCGACGAGCGAGTCGAGGACCGCCTCGGGGTTCCCGGCGGCCTCGGCGGCCCGCCGCTTGCCACCGGTCAGCAACTGCCCGCTGATCCCCACGAGCAGCTCGGCGAGCATCGCGTCCTTGCCCGCGAAGTGCCGGTACAGGCCTGGTCCGCTGATGCCGACCGCCGCCCCTATCTCGTCGACCCCGACACCATGGAAGCCGCGCTCGGCGAAGAGCCGGGCGGCCTCCTTCAGGATCTGTTCGCGGCGGGTGAGGGTTTCGGTTCTGGTGGCCATGGAGGTAATTCTAGACAGGGAGGTTAGCGGTCGTTAACCTGGAGGCAGGACGTTAACGCTCATTAACAAGGTGAGGGGACTCCGCGATGCAGGAGGCACCGGAGCTGACCAGCGCGGCCGACCCTGCGTCGGCGGCCTGGCAGGCCAACGAGGCGGCGCACCGCGCGCTGGTCGACGAGCTGCGGCAGAAGCTGGCCACGGCCCGGCTCGGCGGCGGCGAGCGGGCCCGCGCCCGGCACACCGCGCGCGGAAAGCTGCTGCCGCGCGACCGCGTGGACGCCCTCCTCGACCCGGGCTCACCCTTCCTGGAGCTGGCCCCGCTCGCCGCCGACGGGATGTACGACGACCAGGCGCCGGCCGCGGGCGTCATCGCCGGGATCGGGCGGGTGAGCGGCCGGGAGTGCGTGATCGTCGCCAATGACGCGACCGTCAAGGGCGGCACGTACTACCCGATGACGGTGAAGAAGCATCTGCGCGCCCAGGAGGTGGCGCTGGAAAACCGCCTCCCCTGTGTGTACTTGGTGGACTCCGGGGGCGCGTTTTTGCCCATGCAGGACGAGGTCTTCCCCGATCGCGAGCACTTCGGGCGGATCTTCTACAACCAGGCGCGGATGTCGGGGGCGGGGATCCCGCAGATCGCGGCGGTGCTCGGTTCGTGCACGGCGGGTGGGGCGTACGTCCCCGCCATGAGCGACGAGGCCGTGATCGTGCGCAATCAGGGCACGATCTTCCTGGGTGGCCCGCCCCTGGTGAAGGCCGCGACGGGAGAGGTCGTCACCGCCGAGGAGCTGGGCGGCGGCGAGGTCCACGCACGCGTGTCGGGTGTCACCGACCATCTCGCGGAGGACGACGCGCACGCGCTGCGGATCGTCCGCACCATCGTTTCCACCCTCCCCGCGCGCGGGTCACTGCCCTGGTCGGTCGCACCGGCCGTGGAGCCGAAGGCGGACCCGGCGGGGCTGTACGGCGTGGTGCCGGTGGATTCCCGTACCCCCTATGACGTACGCGAGGTCATCGCGCGCGTGGTGGATGGCTCACGTTTCGCGGAGTTCAAGTCGGAGTTCGGGCAGACGCTGGTGACGGGGTTCGCGCGGGTGCACGGGCATCCGGTCGGGATCATCGCCAACAACGGCATCCTGTTCTCCGAATCGGCCCAGAAGGGCGCCCACTTCATCGAGCTGTGCGACCAGCGCGGGATCCCGCTGGTGTTCCTGCAGAACGTCTCGGGCTTCATGGTGGGGCGTGACTACGAGGCGGGCGGCATCGCCAAGCACGGCGCCAAGATGGTCACGGCGGTGGCCAGTACGCGCGTACCGAAGCTGACGGTGGTGATCGGCGGCTCGTACGGCGCGGGCAACTACTCGATGTGCGGCCGGGCGTACTCCCCGCGCTTCCTGTGGATGTGGCCCAACGCCAAGATCTCCGTGATGGGCGGCGAACAGGCCGCGTCGGTCCTCGCGACCGTCAAGCGCGACCAGTTGGAGGCCCGCGGCGAGTCCTGGCCCGCCGAGGAGGAAGAGGCCTTCAAGGAGCCGATCCGCGCGCAGTATGAGCGCCAGGGCAACGCCTATTACGCGACGGCCCGGCTCTGGGACGACGGGGTCATCGACCCGATGGAGACCCGGCAGGTGCTGGGTCTCGCCCTGACCGCCTGCGCCAACGCGCCCCTGGGTGAGCCCCAGTTCGGCGTCTTCCGGATGTGAGGGTGGGAATGTTCGAGACAGTGCTTGTGGCCAACCGGGGCGAGATCGCGGTCCGGGTCATCCGTACGCTCCGGTCGCTGGGTGTGCGTTCGGTGGCCGTCTTCAGCGATGCGGACGCCGACGCACGACACGTCCGCGAGGCGGACACGGCCGTACGGATCGGTCCGGCGCCGGCGGGTGAGAGCTATCTGTCGGTGGAGCGGCTGCTGGAGGCGGCTGCCGCGAGCGGGGCACAGGCGGTGCATCCCGGGTACGGCTTCCTCGCCGAGAACGCTGCCTTCGCGCGTGCGTGTGCCGACGCCGGGCTCGTCTTCATCGGGCCGCCCGCCTCGGCCATCGAGCTCATGGGCGACAAGATCCGCGCCAAGGAGACGGTGAAGGCGGCCGGGGTTCCGGTGGTGCCGGGTGCCGCCGATCCCGAACTGGAGGACGCGGCCCGCGAGTTGGGCGCACCCGTGCTGCTCAAGCCCTCGGCGGGCGGTGGTGGCAAGGGGATGCGCCTGGTGCGCGACCTGTCGGTGCTGAGCGAGGAGATCGCGGCGGCCCGGCGGGAGGCCCGTGCCTCCTTCGGCGACGACACGCTGCTCGTGGAGCGGTGGATCGACCGGCCCCGGCACATCGAGATCCAGGTCCTGGCGGACGGCCACGGCAATGTGGTGCATCTGGGCGAGCGCGAGTGCTCCCTCCAGCGCCGGCACCAGAAGATCATCGAGGAGGCGCCGAGCGTACTGCTCGACGAGAAGACACGGGCGGCCATGGGGGCCGCGGCGGTCGAGGCGGCGCGCTCCTGCGGGTACGTGGGTGCGGGCACGGTCGAGTTCATCGTGCCGGGCGACGACCCGTCGGCGTACTGCTTCATGGAGATGAACACCCGGCTCCAGGTCGAGCATCCGGTGACGGAGATGGTCACGGGGATCGATCTTGTCGAGTGGCAGCTTCGGGTCGCGGCGGGTGAGCGGCTGCCGTACGGGCAGGAGGACATCACGCTCACGGGGCATGCGATCGAGGCGCGGATCTGCGCGGAGGATCCGGCGCGGGGGTTCCTTCCCTCCGGGGGGACGGTTCTGGCTCTGCGTGAACCCCAGGGGGACGGCGTCCGCATCGATTCGGGTCTCAGTGAAGGCACCGAGGTCGGCAGCCTGTACGACCCGATGCTGTCCAAGGTCATCGCGTACGGGGCTGACCGGGCGACGGCTCTGCGGAAGCTGCGGGCCGCGCTTGCCGGGACGGTGACGCTGGGGGTGCCGACCAACGCGGGGTTCCTGCGGAGGCTGTTGGCTCATCCTGCCGTTGTGGCCGGGGAGTTGGACACGGGGTTGGTGGAGCGGGAGGTTGACGGGCTGGTCTCGGCTGAGGTGCCGGGTGAGGTGTACGTGGCGGCGGGGTTGCTGCGACAAGCGGAACTTTTCCCCAAGCCCGCCCCTTCCCGAAGCTGGGGGCTGCGCCCCCAGACCCCCCTTCGGCCTGAACGGCCTCGTCCTCAATCGCCGGACGGGCTGGTTGAGTGGACCGATCCTTTCTCGGTACCCAGCGGGTGGCGGCTCGGCGGGGAGCCCGCCTGGACCGTGCACCACCTGCGCGTGCCCGGCCACGACCCCGTCGAGGTACGCGTACGCGGCACCCTCCGCGACGCGGAAGTCTTGTGGGGGTCTGGGGGCTTGCCCCCGGCTTCGGGAAGGGGTGGGCTTGGGGAAGAAAACCCCTCCACGGTCACCCTCCACCTGAACGGCGTCACCCACACCTTCGCCACCCTGCCGGCAGGCACCTGGCTCGGCCGCGACGGCGACGCCTGGAACGTCCTCGACCACGACCCCGTAGCCGCCTCCCTCACCGGCGCCGCCCACACCGGCGTCGACTCCCTCACCGCCCCCATGCCCGGCACCGTCACCGTAGTGAAGGTGGCCGTCGGCGACGAAGTGACCGCCGGACAAAGTCTGCTGGTCGTCGAGGCGATGAAGATGGAGCACGTCATCTCCGCCCCACATGCCGGCACCGTCGCCGAGCTGGACGTCACTCCGGGCTCGACCGTCGCCATGGACCAGGTACTGGCCGTCATCGCGCCCCAGGAGCAAGAGCTGGGGCAGGAGCAGGAAGAGGCCACATCATGACCACTCCCGAACTGGGACTCCCCATGGCCGTCCCCGCCCAGGGCCTCCCGGCCGCCGTCCGGATCTACGAGGTCGGCGCCCGTGACGGCCTGCAGAACGAGAAGGGCACGGTCCCGACGGAGGTCAAGGCGGAGTTCATCCACCGCCTCGCCGACGCAGGCCTGACGACCATCGAGGCCACCAGCTTCGTACATCCGAAGTGGGTGCCCCAACTGGCGGACGCGGAAGAACTGTTCCCCCGCGTCAGCGAACTCCCGGTCGCTCTCCCGGTCCTCGTGCCGAACGAACGCGGCCTGGACCGCGCCCTGGCGCTCGGCGCCCGGCAGGTCGCCGTCTTCGCCAGTGCCACCGAGTCCTTCGCGAAGGCCAACCTCAACCGCACGCTCGACGAGTCGCTGGCCATGTTCGAGCCGGTGGTGAGCCGGGCGAAGACGGAAGGCTGCCACGTCCGCAGCTACATCTCCATGAGCTTCGGGGACCCGTGGGAGGGCGCGGTCCCGATCCCTCAGGTCGTACGGGTCTGCAGGGCCCTGCTCGACATGGGCTGCGACGAACTGAGTCTGGGCGACACGATCGGCGTCGCGACCGCCGGGCACGTACGGGCACTCCTCAGCGCCCTCAACGAAGCGGGCGTCCCCACGCACACCCTCGGCGTGCACTTCCACGACACCTACGGCCAGGCCCTCGCCAACACCCTCGCGGCACTTCAGCACGGCGTCACGACCGTCGACGCGTCCGCCGGAGGCCTGGGCGGCTGCCCGTTCGCCAAGTCCGCCACCGGCAACCTCGCCACCGAAGACCTCGTGTGGATGCTGCGGGGCCTCGGCATCGACACCGGAGTCGACCTCGACCGTCTTATCGCCACGAGCGTGTGGATGGCCGACCGACTGGGCCGCCCCAGCCCTTCCCGCACCGTCCGCGCCCTCTCCCACAAGGAGTGATCCCCCATGTCACTTGACCATCGGCTCTCCCCCGAACTCGAAGAACTCCGGCGTACGGTCGAGGAGTTCGCACACGACGTTGTCGCCCCGAAGATCGGTGACTTCTACGAGCGGCATGAGTTCCCGTACGAGATCGTGCGGGAGATGGGCCGGATGGGCCTGTTCGGGCTGCCGTTCCCGGAGGAGTACGGCGGTATGGGCGGCGACTATCTCGCGCTGGGCATCGCGCTGGAGGAGTTGGCCCGCGTGGACTCCTCGGTGGCGATCACGCTGGAGGCGGGCGTCTCGCTGGGCGCGATGCCGATCCACCTCTTCGGCACGGAGGCCCAGAAGCGGGAATGGCTCCCCCGCCTCTGCACGGGTGAGATCCTCGGCGCCTTCGGCCTGACCGAACCGGACGGCGGCTCGGACGCCGGTGCGACCCGTACGACGGCCCGTCTCGACGAGGCGACGAACGAATGGGTGATCAACGGCACCAAGTGCTTCATCACCAACTCCGGGACGGACATCACGGCTCTGGTCACGGTCACGGCGGTCACCGGCCGCACCGCCGAGGGCAAGCCGCGTATCTCGGCGATCATCGTCCCGTCCGGGACTCCGGGCTTCACGGTAGCGCCCCCGTACTCGAAGGTCGGCTGGAACGCCTCGGACACCCGTGAGCTGTCCTTCGACGACGTCCGCGTACCCGCCGCGAACCTGCTCGGTGAGGAGGGCCGCGGTTACGCCCAGTTCCTCCGCATCCTCGACGAGGGCCGTATCGCCATAGCGGCCCTGGCGACGGGTCTGGCGCAGGGCTGCGTCGACGAATCCCTGAAGTACGCCAAGGAGCGCCACGCCTTCGGCCGCCCGATCGGCGCGAACCAGGCGATCCAGTTCAAGATCGCCGACATGGAGATGAAGGCCCACACGTCCCGCCTCGCCTGGCGCGACGCGGCCTCCCGCCTGGTGACCGGCGACCCCTTCAAGAAGGAGGCGGCCCTGGCCAAGCTCTACTCCTCCACGATCGCCGTGGACAACGCCCGCGACGCCACCCAGATCCACGGCGGCTACGGCTTCATGAACGAGTACCCGGTGGCCCGTATGTGGCGCGACTCCAAGATCCTGGAGATCGGCGAGGGCACGAGCGAGGTCCAACGCATGCTGATTGCACGGGAGTTGGGCCTGGCGGGCTGAAAAGCCACCCCGCCGACGCCCTCGCAGCACCCGGGCAGCGGCCGGTCCGCATCCGAGCCGCACAGGGTCCGCACAGGCTCGGACGGGAGCGGCCTCGGGCATTTCCGCAGGTGAGGCCCGCGCTCTGGACACGTCGTAAGGTTAGGCTAACCTACCTTGAAACCTGTCCTTCGGGCATCCGCCCTGTGCGAAAGCAGTCACCACCATGTTCAACGCCCGTTCCGCCCACCTCACCCGCCGCGGCGTCCTCGCCGCGGGCGGCGCCCTCGGCCTTGGCGCTGTCCTCGCGGCCTGCGGCGACGACGACGAGCAAAGCGGTGGTTCTGCGGACTCGACGGAGTCCGCCAAGTCCGGCCCCTGGAGCTTCAAGGACGACCGCGGCGAGACCGTCAAGACCGATCAGATCCCGGCGACCATCGTCGCGTTCACCGGCGTCGCCGCCGCGCTCCACGACTACGGCATCGCGGTCAAGGGCGTCTTCGGCCCCACCGAGACCAAGGACGGCAAGGCCGACGTCCAGGCCGGCGACCTCGACATCAGCAAGGTGACCATTCTCGGCAACGAGTTCGGCCAGTTCAACGTCGAGAAGTACGCGACCCTGGCGCCCGACGTGCTGATCACCACCATGTTCGACGACGCGGGCACGCTCTGGTACGTCCCCGAGGAGTCCAAGGACAAGATCGCCGCCCTCGCCCCGAGCGTCGGCATCTCCGTCTACGACCGCCAGCTGACCGAGCCGCTGCAGCGCATGATGGAGCTCGCCGAGTCGCTGGGCGCCGATGTGAAGGCCGAGAAGGTCACCGCCGCCAAGAAGCGTTTCGAGGACGCCTCCGCCAGGGTGCGCGCCGCCGTCAAGGCCAACCCGGGCATCAGGGTGCTGGCCGGTTCCGCGAGCCAGGACATCTTCTACGTCTCCACCTCGAACCTCTCCATCGACCTGGAGTACTTCAAGGCGCTCGGCGTGAACTTCGTCGAGCCCCCCGCCGACGTACTGAAGGCCAGCGGCGGCTGGTTCGAGAACCTGAGCTGGGAGAACGTCGACAAGTACCCCGCGGATCTCATCCTGATGGACAACCGCACCTCGGCGATTCAGCCCGCCGACATCACCGAGGGCACGTGGAAGCAGTTGCCCGCGGTCAAGGCCGGTCAGGTCATCGCGCGTGACCCGGAGCCGATCCTGTCCTACGACAAGTGCGCGCCCATCCTCGAGAACCTCGCCACGGCCATCGAGAAAGCCAAGAAGGTCGCCTGACCCGCCGGCGTTGCCGAACAAGCCCGCCCCCTGACGAGAACTCAGGAGCACGCATGACGACGGCCGTAGCCGCCCCGTACCGTATCTTCTCTCTCCAGGTCGTACGGACGAGGCGGCTCAGCCCGTCTCTCGTCCGCGTCACCTTCGCGGGCAGCGACCTGCACGCCTTCGCCTCCGACGGCCTGGACCAGAGCCTCTCGCTCTTCCTGCCGCGCCCGGGGCAGGAGAAGCCCGTCCTGCCGTTGGAGTACGGCGAGGGCTGGCGCCAGGCATACCTCGGCATCCCCGAAGACGTACGGGCGGTGATGCGCTCGTACACGCTGCGCGCACTGCGCCGCGACGCGCAGGGACTGACCACCGAGATCGACATCGACTTCGTGCTGCACGGCACGGAGCCCGGGGCCGCCACCCCGGCAGGCCCGGCCTCGCGCTGGGCCGCCGACACCAAGGCCGGTGACCATGTCGCCCTGATCGGCCCGGCGGTCGCCGACAACGGGGCGATACGTTTCCGTCCGCCCACCGACACCGATCTGGTCGTCATGTGGGCGGACGAGACGGCCCTGCCCGCCGCCGCGGCCATCCTGGAGTCGCTGCCGGCCAGGACCAGGGCCCGCGTCTGGCTGGAGGTCCCGCACGCGGGCGACCGCCTGGAGCTGAGCACCGACGCGGACGCCGAGATCACCTGGCTCGTACGCGACGAGGGGTCCCCCATGGCCCTCGACGCGATCCGCGCCGCCCAACTCCCGCCCGCACAAAGCCCGTACGCCTGGATCTCGGGCGAGGCCGGCCGCGTGAAGGAGCTGCGCCGCCATCTCGTGCGCGAGCGGGAGATCGACCGCCGACGGGTCAGGTTCGTCGGCTACTGGCGGCTCGGGCTGACCGAGGACCAGCGGCTCGAGCAAGGAGAGTGATTCATCCCTCACGGACAGCCACCAAACGCCGGCATACGTGCAACTAAAGGGACATGAGGGACGAGCGAGAGCCGGGAAGTTAGGTTAGCCTTACCTAAGTCACATGCTCTCAGGAACACCGCGCCCCCACCCTCTCTGTCCCCGGAGGAAACCCCCCATGCGCTCGCACCTGCTCAATGACACGACCGCGGAGCGGTACCGCAGCTCCGTGACCGAAGGAATCGAGCGGGTGGCGGCCAAACTCGCCACCACCGACCGTCCGTTCACCGGCGTCACGGTCGACGCCCTCGCGCCGCGCATCGACAAGGTCGACCTCGACCGGCCGCTGCTCGACACCACCGCGGCCCTGGACGAGCTCGAAGAGCTCTACCTGCGCGACGCGATCTACTTCCACCACCCGCGCTATCTGGCGCACCTCAACTGCCCGGTCGTGATCCCCGCCGTCGTCGGCGAGGCGGTCCTCTCGGCCGTCAACTCCTCGCTGGACACCTGGGACCAGTCGGCCGGCGGCACCCTCATCGAGCGCCGGCTCATCGACTGGACCACCGAGCGCATCGGCCTCGGCCCGGCCGCCGACGGCGTGTTCACCAGCGGCGGCACCCAGTCCAACCTCCAGGCGCTGCTCCTTGCCCGCGAGGAGGCCAAGACCGACTCGTACGCCAAACTGCGCGTCTTCGCCTCCGAGGTGAGCCACTTCAGCGTCAAGAAGTCGGCGAAACTCCTCGGACTCAGCCAGGACTCCGTGGTCTCCATACCCGTCGGCCACGACAAGCGCCTGCAGACCGTCGCGCTCGCCCATGAGCTGGAGCGCTGCCGCCGCGACGGGCTGATCCCGATGGCCGTCATCGCCACCGCGGGCACCACCGACTTCGGCTCCATCGACCCGCTGCCCGAGATCGCCGAACTGTGCGAGCAGTTCGGCGCCTGGCTGCACGTCGACGCGGCGTACGGCTGCGGGCTGCTCACCTCGCTGAAGAACCGTCACCTCATCGACGGCATCGAGCGCGCCGACTCCGTCACCGTCGACTACCACAAGTCCTTCTTCCAGCCGGTGAGTTCGTCCGCCGTGCTGGTCCGGGACGCGGCCACGCTGCGGCATGCCACGTACCACGCGGAGTACCTCAACCCGCGTCGCATGGTGCACGAGCGCATCCCCAACCAGGTCGACAAGTCCCTGCAGACCACCCGCCGCTTCGACGCGCTCAAGCTGTGGATGACGCTGCGCGTGATGGGCGCCGACGGCATCGGCGAACTCTTCGACGAGGTCTGTGAACTGGCGCAGGAGGGCTGGGAGTTGCTCGCCGCCGACCCGCGCTTCGACGTGGTCGTCGAGCCGTCGCTGTCCACCCTCGTCTTCCGCTGCATCCCGGCGTCCGTCACCGACCCGGCCGAGATCGACCGCGCCAACCTGTACGCCCGCAAGGCCCTGTTCGCCTCCGGTGACGCGGTCGTCGCGGGCACCAAGGTCGGCGGCCGCCACTACCTGAAGTTCACCCTGCTCAACCCCGAGACCACGACGGACGACATCGCCGCCGTACTCGACCTGATAGCCGGCCACGCCGAGCAGTACCTGGGAGAGTCCCTTGACCGCGCTTCCTGAATCCCCCGAGAAGACCTACGACTTCATCGGGATCGGCCTCGGCCCCTTCAACCTCGGCCTCGCCTGCCTCACCGAGCCGATCACCGAACTCGACGGCGTCTTCCTGGAGTCCAAGCCGGACTTCGAGTGGCACTCCGGGATGTTCCTGGAGGGCGCGCACCTCCAGACGCCGTTCATGTCGGACCTGGTCACCCTGGCCGACCCGACGTCCCCGTACTCCTTCCTCAACTACCTGAAGTCCTCCGGGCGTCTGTACGCGTTCTACATCCGCGAGAACTTCTATCCGCTGCGCGTCGAGTACGACGACTACTGCCGCTGGGCCGCCGGGCAGCTCTCCAGCATCCGCTTCAACACGACGGTCACCGAGGTCACGTACGCCGATGACGTCTATGTCGTACGGACACAGGCCGGCGAGACGTACCGCGCCCGCCACCTCGTGCTCGGCACCGGAACGCCGCCGTACATCCCCGAGGCCTGCCAGGGTCTCGGCGGGGACTTCATCCACAACTCCCGCTACCAGCAGCACAAGCAGGAACTGCAGGCGAAGAAGTCGATCACGCTCGTCGGCAGCGGGCAGTCCGCCGCAGAGATCTACTACGACCTGCTGAGCGAGATCGACGTCCACGGCTACCGGCTGAACTGGGTCACGCGCTCGCCCCGCTTCTTCCCGCTCGAGTACACCAAGCTCACGCTGGAGATGACCTCCCCGGAGTACATCGACTACTTCCACGCGCTGCCGGAGCGGACCCGCTACCGCCTCCAGTCGGAGCAGAAGGGCCTGTTCAAGGGCATCGACGGTGAGCTGATCAACGAGATCTTCGACCTGCTCTACCAGAAGAACCTCGGCGGTCCGGTCCCTACCCGGCTGCTCACCAACTCCTCGCTGAACAGCGCGAGTTATGAGAACGGCACGTACACCCTCGGCCTGCGTCAGGAGGAGCAGGAGAAGGACTACGAGCTGCACTCCGAGGGCCTGATCCTGGCGACCGGCTACAAGTACGCGGAGCCGGAGTTCCTGAAGCCCGTACGGGACCGGATCTGCTACGACTCGCAGGGCAACTACGACGTGGCCCGCAACTACGCCATCGACACGACCGGGCGCGGCATCTTCCTGCAGAACGCGGGCGTCCACACGCACTCGATCACGTCACCCGACCTCGGCATGGGCGCGTACCGCAACGCGTACATCATCCGCGAGCTGCTCGGCACCGAGTACTACCCCGTCGAGAAGACCATCGCGTTCCAGGAGTTCGCCGTATGAGCACTGCGATTCTCGGGGCGCTCTCGCTGCGCCCCCTCGACCCGCTCTCCGACGCCGAGCTGCTGCACTCCTGGGTGACCCATCCCAAGGCGGCCTACTGGATGATGCAGGGCGCCCGGCTCCAGGACGTGGAGCGCGAGTACATGCGGATCGCCGCCCATGAGCACCACGACGCGTTCATCGGGCTGCACGACGGCGAGCCGGCGTTCCTGATGGAGAAGTACGACCCGCGGTACGTCGAGCTGGTCGGTCTGTACGAGCCCGAGCCCGGTGACGTCGGCATGCACTTCCTGGTGGCACCGACGGACATGCCCGTGCACGGCTTCACCCGGGCCGTGATCACCGCGGTGATGGAGTCCCTGTTCGCCGACCCGCGCACCCGGCGGGTCGTCGTCGAACCGGACGTGACAAACACGGCGGTGCACGCGCTGAACGAGACCGTCGGCTTTGTGCCCGTACGCGAGATCCAGAAGCCGGAGAAGCGCGCGCTGCTGTCCTTCTGCACGCGTGAACAGTTCTTGGCTTCGCGAGGAGTGGCGATATGACCCTGATCACCGACACCGCAACCGGACCGCACCTGTCCGACGCCGTGGCGCACCTGTCCCCCGAACGCTGGGCGCGCGCCAACCGCCTCCTCATCCGCAAGGCCCTCGCCGAGTTCTCCCACGAGCGGCTCCTCACCCCGGAGGCCACCGACGACGGCTCGTACGTCGTACGCAGCGACGACGGCCTCACCCACTACCACTTCACCGCTACCCGCCGCGCCCTCGACCACTGGCAGGTCGACGCCGAGTCGATCAGCCGCCACCGCGACGGCAAGGAACTCCCCCTGCACGCCCTGGAGTTCTTCATCGAGCTGAAGAGCGCGCTCGGCCTGAGCGACGAGGTGCTGCCGGTCTATCTGGAGGAGATCTCCTCCACCCTCTCCGGCACCTGCTACAAGCTCACCAAGCCCCAGCTCACCTCCGCCGAGCTCGCCACGAGCGGCTTCCAGGAGATCGAGACGGGGATGACCGAGGGCCACCCCTGCTTCGTCGCCAACAACGGGCGGCTCGGCTTCGGGGTCCACGAGTACCTCTCGTACGCCCCTGAGACCGCGAGCCCCGTACGGCTGATCTGGCTGGCGGCACACCGCTCACGGGCGGCGTTCACGGCGGGCGTCGGCATCGACTACGAGTCCCTGCTGCGGTCCGAGCTCGGGGACGAGACGCTGAAGCGGTTCTCCGTCACCTTGACCGAAAAGGGCCTCGACCCGGACGACTACCTCCTCATTCCCGTCCACCCCTGGCAGTGGTGGAACAAACTCTCCGTGACCTTCGCGGCCGAGGTCGCCCAGCAGCACCTCGTGTGCCTGGGTGAGGGCGACGACGAGTATCTGGCCCAGCAGTCGATCCGGACGTTCTTCAACAAGAGCGCCCCCGAGAAGCACTATGTGAAGACCGCCCTGTCGGTCATCAACATGGGCTTCATGCGCGGCCTGTCCGCCGCGTACATGGAGGCGACGCCGGCCATCAACGACTGGCTGGCCCAACTCGTCCAGAACGACCCGGTGTTGAAGTCCACCGGCCTGTCGGTCATCCGCGAGCGCGCGGCTGTCGGCTACCGGCACCTGGAGTACGAAGCCGCCACCGACCGCTACTCCCCGTACCGCAAGATGCTCGCCGCCCTGTGGCGCGAAAGCCCGGTCCCCACCCTCCGCGAAGGCGAGCAACTGGCCACCATGGCCTCCCTCGTCCATGTGGACCACGAGGGCGCGTCCATCGCGGCGGCGCTGATCGAACGCTCGGGCCTGGCTCCGGCGGAGTGGCTGCGCCGCTATCTGCACGCCTACCTCACGCCGCTGCTGCACAGCTTCTACGCGTACGACCTGGTGTTCATGCCGCACGGCGAGAACGTCATCCTCGTCCTGAAGGACGGCGTCGTACAACGCGTGATCTACAAGGACATCGCCGAGGAGATCGCGGTGATGGACCCGGACGCGGTGCTGCCGCCGGTGGTCGAGCGGATCCGTGTCGAGGTGCCCGAGGACAAGAAGCTCCTGTCGATCCTCACGGACGTCTTCGACTGCTTCTTCCGCTTCCTGGCCTCGAATCTCGCGGACGAGGGCGTCATCGAGGAGACCGACTTCTGGCGGACGGTCGCCGACTGCGTACGCGACTATCAAGCAGCCGCGCCCGAACTGGCCGACAAGTTCCGGCAGTACGACATGTTTGCGCCTCAGTTCGCGCTGTCCTGCCTCAACCGGCTCCAGCTGCGCAACAACAAGCAGATGGTGGATCTCTCCGACCCGGCGGGCGCGCTCCAGCTCGTCGGCAACCTGAAAAACCCCATAGCCGGGCTGTAGCAACAGCCCCACAAGCAGGCGGGCGCCCTCAAGTACGGTCCCAGGGGGCGCCCGCCGTCGTACAGAATTGCCGCATGGCGGAAATCATCCAAAAGGACGGTACTTGGACCTTCGACGGCGATGCCCTGCACCTGACACCGGGGCGCGACAAGAGCGTGAGCCTGTTGCGTAAGACGCTGGGCGAAATCACCGTCCCGCTGGGCGCGTTGGCGGGGATCTCCTTCGAGCAGGGCAAGAAGTCCGGGCGGTTGAAGCTCCGGCTGCGGGAGGGCGCGGACCCGCTGTTGCAGGCGACCGGCGGCAAGCTGGCGGAGCCGAACGACCCGTATCAGCTCAGCGTGGATTCCGACCGCTACGGCGTCGCCGAGTACTTCGTGGAGGAGATCCGCAACGCGCTGCTGCTGGACCAGGTGCCGGCCACCGCCGTCGACCGCTACCTGGTGCAGGGCCCGTCCGTGCCGCTGTCGGTGTCCGCCGGAGACGGCACCGCGAGCTTCGACGGGGAGCGCGTACGGCTGGACTGGAACTGGAAGACGGAGGAAGCCAAGGCGGCGGCCGGTTCCCGCATGCTCTACTTCGCTGACATCCAGTCCGTGGAGTGGCACCCCGCGATCGGCCTGGAGAACGGCTCCCTGCGCTTCACCGTCAAAGGCGCCCCGACCAAGGCCCCGCCGAAGTACGACCCCAACTCCATTGAGCTGTGGGGCTTCAAGAAGGACCCGCTGATGGCGCTGGTCGCGGCGGCGGTACAGGCCCGCCTCCCGCACCCGTCGGCGTCCATCGAGGACCGGGTGCCCATAGCGTCGAACGCCCCCGCCCAGGACGCCGAGCCGCCCACCGAGCCCGACCACGACGCCCTTCTGCGCCGCCTGCGCGAACTCGGCGAACTACACAAGTCGGGCGTCCTCACGGACGAGGAGTTCACACTGGCCAAGCAGGCCATCCTGAAGCACCTCTGAGCCGACCCTCGGGCCGGCATAGATCTTTTGCGACCAACTCAGATTCTTTGAGACAGTTCCGCCACAACGCTGCCCGATATCGGGCAGATTTCTTGCGATCACGAGCCCCATCATTCAGGATCATCGAGTGCACGACGAACTCGTTGATCATCTGACGCGCTCCACCGCCCTCAACCGGGGCGAGGCACTGCGGGTGATACAGGACGTGCTCGCCTACTTCGACGAGACGACCGAGGAATTCGTCCGTCGCCGCCATCGCGAGCTCCAGGTTCAGGGCCTGGTGAACGCGGCGATCTTCGAACGGATCGCAGCGGACCTGAAGTACCGCGCGGTCGCACCGCCCGAGCTCACGCTCAGGCAGCTGCGCCGCATCGTCTACGGCTAGATCATCTACGGCTAGGGGCCTTCTGTATGTGTGGAATCGTCGGTTACATCGGCAAGCGTGACGTGGCGCCGCTGCTCCTCGAAGGCCTGCAGCGCCTGGAGTACCGCGGCTACGACTCCGCCGGCATCGTCGTGACCAGCCCGAAGACGGCCGGCCTCAAGATGGTCAAGGCCAAGGGCCGGGTCCGCGACCTGGAGGCCAAGGTGCCGGCCCGCTTCAAGGGCACCACCGGCATCGCCCACACCCGCTGGGCCACCCACGGCGCCCCCTCCGACGTCAACGCGCACCCGCATCTGGACGCCGAGGGCAAGGTCGCCGTCGTTCACAACGGCATCATCGACAACGCCTCCGACCTGCGCAGGAAGCTGGAGGCCGACGGAGTCGAGTTCCTCTCCGAGACCGACACCGAGGTCCTCACCCACCTCATCGCCCGCTCGCAGGCCGTGAAGCTGGAGGACAAGGTCCGCGACACGCTGCGCGTCATCGAGGGCACGTACGGCATCGCCGTCCTGCACGCCGACTTCCCCGACCGCATCGTGGTGGCCCGCAACGGTTCCCCGGTCGTCCTCGGCATCGGCGAGAAGGAGATGTTCGTCGCCTCCGACGTCGCCGCGCTGGTCACCCACACCCGCCAGATCGTCACCCTCGACGACGGCGAGATGGCCACCCTCAAGGCCGACGATTTCCGTACGTACACCACCGAGGGCACCCGTACGACCGCCGAGCCGACCACCGTGGAGTGGGAGGCCGAGTCGTACGACATGGGCGGCCACGACACGTACATGCACAAGGAGATCCACGAGCAGGCCGACGCCGTGGACCGGGTGCTGCGCGGCCGCATCGACGACCGGTTCTCCACCGTGCACCTGGGCGGACTGAACCTGGACGCCCGCGCGGCGCGCAAGATCCGCCGGGTGAAGATCCTCGGCTGTGGCACCTCGTACCACGCGGGCATGATCGGCGCCCAGATGATCGAGGAGCTGGCCCGTATCCCTGCGGACGCCGAGCCGGCCTCCGAGTTCCGCTACCGCAACGCGGTCGTCGACCCCGACACGCTGTACGTCGCGGTCTCCCAGTCCGGTGAGACGTACGACGTACTGGCCGCCGTGCAGGAGCTGAAGCGCAAGGGCGCGCGGGTCCTGGGCGTGGTGAACGTGGTGGGCAGCGCCATCGCCCGCGAGGCGGACGGCGGCATCTACGTCCACGCAGGCCCCGAGGTCTGCGTCGTCTCGACCAAGTGCTTCACCAACACCACGGTCGCCTTCGCGTTGCTCGCGCTGCACCTGGGCCGCACCCGTGACCTGTCGGTCCGCGACGGCAAGCGGATCATCGAGGGCCTGCGCAGGCTGCCCGCGCAGATCTCGGAGATCCTTCAGCAGGAGGGCGAGATCGAGAAGCTGGCGGCGGAGTACGCCGAGGCCCGCTCGATGCTCTTCATCGGCCGTGTACGCGGCTACCCGGTGGCCCGTGAGGCCTCGCTGAAGCTCAAGGAGGTCTCGTACATCCACGCCGAGGCCTACCCCGCCTCCGAGCTCAAGCACGGCCCTCTCGCCCTGATCGAGCCCGCGCTGCCGACGGTCGCGATCGTGCCCGACGACGACCTGCTGGAGAAGAACCGCGCCGCCCTGGAGGAGATCAAGGCCCGCAGCGGCAAGATCCTCGCGGTGGCGCACCAGGAGCAGGAGAAGGCCGACCGGACGGTCGTCGTCCCGAAGAACGAGGACGAACTGGACCCGATCCTGATGGGCATCCCCCTCCAACTCCTCGCCTACCACACGGCGTTGGCCCTGGGCCGGGACATCGACAAGCCCAGGAACCTGGCGAAGTCCGTGACGGTGGAATAAAAAACCCCAAAACCACCGAAGCGATAATTGAGCAACCCCACGGCGATCAACCAGGTCCGCGAGAGCGGCGGCGGTTTAGCCGCAAAGGGGGCAAGCGAACGGCCTCCTGTGTGTGCCACCAGCACACAGGAGGCCGTTCTTGCGGGAGCCGAGGTCGCCCATTACCTCGGCTCGTGGCTGCCTCAGCCGGGAGCCGTCATCCTCCGGCCGGCAGCGCGTCGGGGGAGTGCGGTGGGCCAGTGGGCCAGGAACGCCGTCGCGGCGTACCAGGCCACGGCGCCGCCCACCACGGCGAACCAGCCGCCGACCTTGCCGAGCGCTTCGTTGTCCGCGAAGCTCGAGATGGCGAGAAGCAGAAGCGCGACGAAGAACAGCCCGTAGGCGCCCTGTGCGAGCGGCCCGCGGGCCGTCGCCCCGAGGGTCAGGCTCAGCGCGACGAGAGCGAACAGCAGGAAGAAGAGCCCTGCGGCGTTGTCCGACAGCGCGCTACCAGCGGTGACTCCCCAGCCGCCCGCCATCGCGCCCCAGGCGAACCACAGGGCCCCGAACCCCGCGAAGGCCGTGCCGGTGACGATGTCACGGTCGCGGAACGCGAACAGACCCGCGATGAAGAGCGCGATGCCGCCTACGTAGGTGGCGAGGCCCACGGCGTCGGCCGCCGTCACGCCGTCGATCACTTCGGTGTGACCGAGGCCGAAGAACAGCAGGGTGATGCCGAGAGCGAGATGACCGAGGGTGGTGATGGTGCTTCCCGCAGTGACGTCGTTGTTCACGGCGGGGCTCCTTTCATACAGGTGCGCTTGCGCGATGCCCTTTGCCGGGACCATGTCGGTCCGACGACCGGTTTGTACCCTTCACAAGGACACAAACACCTCTACGCGCGAGTAGGTTTATGCCGCGTCAGAAGCAGCCCGAAACCTCGCCGCGCCGCGCCTCACCTGGGACAACAGGGAACAAGGGGACGCGTCACGGGATGACAATGACCGGGCGCTGCGCCCGCTTCGCGAGCCGTCCCGCGACCGAGCCGAAGATCCGCCCGACGATGCCGTGCGTGGAGCCGACGACGATCGCGTCCGCCTCGTACTCCCGCCCGACCTCTTCGAGTTCGTGGCAGATGTCGCCGCCGCGCTCGACGAGGATCCAGGGCACCTCGGCGAGATAGTCGGCGCAGGCGAGCTCGAGCCCGAGCACCTCGGTGCGGTGGTCCGGGACGTCGACGAAGACCGGGGGTTCACAGCCCGCCCACACCGTGGTCGGCAGCCGGTTGGCGACGTGCACGATGATCAGGCCGGAGCCGGAGCGGTGTGCCATTCCGATCGCATAGGCGAGGGCGCGCTCGCTGGACGTCGAGCCGTCGAAGCCGACGACGACGCCATGCTTGAAAGCAGGGTCACAGGACTGACGTGTCTCTTCCGCCGCGAAGGGCCCGGACGCCGTGGGATCGACGACGGGGCGCTTGCGGTCCGCGGGATCGAAGAATTCTTGACCGGCCATGGCTGTCTCGGCGTTTGGATCCTCATGGGTGGGACGACAGGTGCTACGGAGCTGTGTCCGGGAATCATCTTCCCAACCCCATACCCCCAAGGGTACGGCGGCACGCCTCCTCTGCCCAGATCCCGCGACGGCCGCGGGAGGGTTCCCCGGAGCATGCACGAGAGGGCGCCCGCAACGCAATGGTTGCTGCCCCGTACAGGCTGTTTGCACAGGGTTCCGACAGGCGTGGGGCGGCAGTTGCTCGATTTGCCTCCGCCGCTCGGTCGCTTTTCGGCGGGCTCGGTGGCGGTCGGACTCCCGCCCGCGGGGCGGATTCCGTGACCGGCCGGTCGAACAGGCGTTGAACTCCCGTGAGCCACCGCTCCAGGGAGGCCCAAGCCACCGTCCAGGGAGGCCCACCGTGCCCGCACCCCAGCCCTCCTCCGGGAAGCCCGCCGCGCGGGACTCCGTCGGCGACTCCGTGAACGATGTGGTGCGCTGGGCGGCCTTCAGCTGCGTACTGGTCCCCGTGGTCCTCGTCGGGTACGGCACCTCCCTGGCGGGCGCGGCCGGCACCGCCCTCGGCCTGGCCGCGGTGACGGCGGCGTGCCGGGCCCTGTTGAGGCGGTCCGAGCGGTACGCGGCGGGCCCCGTGACCGAGAAACGGACAGCAAGTCGCCGACGGCGCATCAGGGGCGGTACAGGAGCGCACAGAGGGAGTCGGGGAGCGGCAGAAAACACGCCGGTCGACTGACCGGTTTCCGCTCACGCGCCCGATGCTTTTCAGCCAACTTCTGACTCCCGCGCATTTGTTGGCCGAAGGGGTCTCCACCCCTCGTTCGACCTGCACGGAAAGGGGCACCAAGGGGGCTCACACCCTACGGGGACCGGCCACGGAGCCGAGGCGCACTTCCCTGTACGGCCCACGAGTGCAACGCTTCGTGATCGAATGCTTCACGCCAAGTTGCCATGTCGACAATGTGCCGAGTGCTGAACTGGTCACGTAGGCACCACAGGACACAGTAGATTCGATCATGCTGTCTTACGGCGGGGGACTCGTGCAGGACCGAGGGGAAACGTGCAGGAGCGACACAACCGAGGAGCCGCGACCACCGAGGGGGGCTTAGCAGTATGAGCCACGACTCCACTGCCGCGCCGGAAGCCGCGGCCCGGAAACTTTCCGGGCGACGCCGCAAGGAGATCGTCGCGGTGCTGCTGTTCAGCGGCGGCCCCATCTTCGAGAGTTCCATTCCACTGTCGGTGTTCGGGATCGACCGCCAGGACGCCGGCGTACCGCGCTACAGGCTGCTTGTCTGCGCGGGGGAGGAAGGGCCCCTGCGGACCACCGGGGGACTCGAACTCACCGCGCCCCAGGGGCTGGAGGCGATATCCAGGGCAGGCACGGTCGTCGTGCCTGCCTGGCGGTCGATCACCTCCCCGCCGCCGGAGGAGGCGCTCGACGCACTGCGCCGGGCGCACGAGGAGGGCGCCCGCATAGTCGGGCTGTGCACCGGCGCCTTCGTACTCGCGGCGGCAGGGCTGCTGGACGGGCGTCCGGCGACCACCCACTGGATGTACGCGCCGACGCTGGCCAAGCGCTATCCGTCCGTCCACGTCGATCCCCGCGAACTGTTCGTGGACGACGGCGACGTGCTGACATCGGCGGGTACGGCGGCGGGCATCGACCTCTGTCTGCACATCGTGCGGACGGACCACGGAAACGAAGCAGCCGGAGCGCTCGCCCGCCGTCTGGTGGTCCCGCCCCGGCGCAGCGGCGGTCAGGAGCGCTACCTCGACAGGTCTTTACCAGAGGAGATCGGCGCCGACCCGCTCGCGGAGGTCGTCGCCTGGGCGCTGGAGCATCTCCACGAGCAGTTCGACGTGGAGACGCTGGCGGCACGCGCGTACATGAGCCGTCGTACGTTCGACCGCCGGTTCCGCTCGCTCACCGGGAGCGCTCCCCTGCAGTGGCTGATCACACAGCGGGTGCTCCAGGCGCAGCGGCTGCTCGAGACGTCCGACTACTCGGTGGACGAGGTGGCGGGCCGCTGCGGCTTCCGCTCCCCGGTGGCCCTGCGCGGCCACTTCCGCCGGCAGCTCGGCTCGTCCCCGGCCGCGTACCGGGCCGCCTACCGCGCCCGGCGCCCGCAGTCCGACAAGCCCTCGGACCCGGAGGGACCGCCACCGCCACCACCCCCGCAGGAGTCCGCCTCGGTCCCCCCGCAGACCCGCCGCACGGCCGCCGCGCACGCCGTGGGCCCGTCGGCGTCCCTGTCCACGGAGCCGGGCAAGAGCGGCGCCGAGATGTACGCCCATGGGCGGCCGAGCCTGCCCGGGCAGCGGAGCGCGCCGTAAGGACGTAAGGCCGTAGTGGGGTGGGGGCGCGGCCCGGTCCCTCGTGGGCCGGAGGAGCGCGCCGGTGTCGAGAGTGCGACCGCGCGGAGTGCCCGAAGAAGGAGGGTCGAGCACGGTCGTGCTCTCGACACCGGCTGTAGCGCTCTGGAGGCTCACGACCAATGAACACGTGCCGGCCGCCCGCCCCGCCCGGTAGCTTCCCTGGTCCCGCGCCTGCCCCCGGGCATGGCGGGGGCATAGGGTAAGACATATGAACGATCGCATGGTGTGGATCGACTGCGAGATGACCGGCCTCTCGCTGTCCGACGACGCGCTCATCGAGGTGGCCGCACTGGTCACCGACTCTGAGCTGAACGTGCTCGGCGAAGGGGTGGACATCGTGATCCGCCCGCCCGACACGGCGCTGGAGACCATGCCGGAGGTGGTGCGCGCCATGCACACCGCCTCCGGTCTCCTCTCCGAGCTGGCCGCCGGTACGACACTGGCGGACGCCGAGGAGCAGGTCATGGCGTACGTACGGGAGCACGTCAAGGAGCCGGGCAAGGCCCCGCTGTGCGGCAACTCGGTGAGCACGGACCGCGGTTTCCTGCTGCGGGACATGCCGACCCTGGAGGAGTACCTCCACTACCGGATCGTCGACGTCTCCTCCGTCAAGGAGCTGGCCCGCCGCTGGTACCCCCGGGCGTACTTCAACAGCCCGGAGAAGAACGGCAACCACCGCGCTCTCGCGGACATCCGCGAATCCATCGCCGAACTCCGCTACTACCGCGAGGCGATCTTCGTCCCGCCCCCTGGCCCGGACTCGGACACGGCCCGCACGATCGCCGCGAAGCACGTCCTCCCAGCGGAGTAGCCCCCTTGTAAACGCGGGCGCGAGCACCCCTCGGGACCCTGTACACTTTTTCTCGGCCGGTCGGGAAGTCCACGCGGATGATCGCCGGTCATGGTGGGTGTAGCTCAGCTGGTAGAGCACCTGGTTGTGGTCCAGGATGCCGCGGGTTCAAGTCCCGTCACTCACCCTTGATGATCAGCCGCTGACCCGCGAGAACGGGTCAGCGGCTGTTTTCGTCTAGTGGCCCTCCAACTGCTGCTGGAAGTAGTCGATCAGGGCGGGGTCGACGTGCTGGGGTGCCATCGGTCCGGCGACGAGCGCGGCGGCGGTCACGGAGATGAACGCGCGGCGTTTCACCTATCTCGGCGTACCCCGGACCGACCTGACGACGTACAACCCGGAGGCGTGGCACCCGTACTGGTCGGTGCCGATGCCCTCGGTCGGCGAGCTGTGCGCCCCCGACGCGGTTGCCCAGCTCGTCGTATTCGGACGCTTCCGGCTGGCCTCGGAGGTCGAAGCATGACGGAGCTGCAGACGGCGAAGAACAGCAGGCCGAGCGGGCTCGCCCCCTCGGGGCCCCGAGGGCTGGCCGGGTACTGCTGGGCCCGGCATCCCCGTACGGGCGTCCACTGCACCTGGCCGGCCGGGCACGAGAAACGCCACGCGGACCACTGGCCCCCTACAGCAAGACGAGCCGGACGTAGCCGCGAGACGCCCGGTGCCGGTCTCCACCACCGGCATCGGGACGACGGCCGCCCCATCCTCGTTGCTCAGCGGGGCGGCCACGGCCCACCGCTGGCATCCGTTCCCCCGGGAGTCGGCGGCGGGTCACCCCACGAGGTCGCGGAGGTGCACGCCATGGCGTCGGCGATGCGGATCAGCGTGTCGAGCAGCGGGCTGGCATGCCCCTGCTCGATCCGGCTGTACGTGGCGACGTCGACTCCGGACCGGCTGCGTACCTCCAGCTGGATCAGGTTGTGGTGCTCGCGTACGCGGCGGATCTGCTCGCCCACTTCGCGGCGGCGGGCGAGGGCCCGTTCGTCGGGCGGAGTGGGGCGTGGCCACGCTCCCGACTCCATGATCAAATCTGATGGGTAGACAACCGCACGAAGCTCCGGACAAGTTGGTCTTGGTCGGCAACCCATCTACCAGGAGCTTCACCACTTCCCGCACACGCCCCCATCCCCAACTCACTTCGCTATCAGCCGAGTTGGAAAAGGCTTGATGGCCTCAAAGACATAGGCTGAAGAGCACCAAATATTCCGATTAGTGACATTATGGGTACTGAGTTCCGCATCGTGATGGCATCCAGCCAGGCAATGCCCAAACCTCTTCCCACTTGCCAGTACGGGAAGGACGTGAACACGTGAGCGACATCGAGCAGGAGCCCGCTGCAGTCGAAGGGACAGAGGTAGAGGTCCCCAAGGACACAACCACAACCACGATAACTAGGACAACCACGACAACAACCACGACAACCGCAGCCGAGGAAGCCGAAGCACCCCCCACCGAAAGCGAAGAGCCTGCCCCCGAAGCAGCAGAAGAGGCAGGCACAGAAGAGGCCGAAGCCCCCACAACCGAGGAAACCGAAGCACCCCCCACCGAAGCCGAAGAGCCTGCCCCCGAAGCAGCAGAAGAGGCAGGCACAGAAGAGGCCGAAGCCCCCACAACCGAGGAAACCGAAGCACCCCCCACCGAAAGCGAAGAGCCTGCCCCCGAAGCAGCAGAAGAGGCAGAGAAGCAAGAAGCCTCAACAGTCACGACAACAACCACTACGACCACAACCACAACAACTGGCGCGACAAGCTAGCGTTGTGGGCTCTGGCCCCGGCTTGATCGAGTTCGGGGCCAGTCGGCCGCCGCCTGCGGCGGTGCCAGAGCAGGCGGCACTGTTCCCGCTGGAACAGCTCCCACATCGATCCACCACTATTCGCGCATGCCGCGTCGTCGCCTGGTGCACTTCGGCCTCCACCCCTGCGGCAATGGAGGTGACCCCCTCCCCATCAAGGCACGGGTCGTCAGGCACCCGAATATCCGGGCTCTAGGCATCGCCGCAGGTCACATTGGGGTCAAAAACTGGTTCAAGTCCCCTCACTCACCCTCAACGATGAAGGCCCGACCTGCACAGACAGGCCGGGCCTTCATCATTCCCGAACCACGGGAACCGCACGGGAACACCGCGGGAGCGCCGCCCCTCACGACGAGTCGCGCTCCACCAACGTCGCGGGAAGTACCAACTGCCGCTTGTCCAGGCCTCGCGAGACCGCCGGCCGGCGGTCCGCGATCTCGTCCTGCAGGAGGTCGATCATCGCGCGGCCCATATCCTCGATCGGCTGGCGGACGCTGGTGAGGGGCGGGTCCATGTGGCGGGCGATGGCGGAGTCGTCGTAGCCGACGAGGGCCACGTCGTCGGGTGTGCGGCGGCCGGCCTCGCGCAGGATCTGGCGGGCGCCGGCCGCCATGACGTCGGAGCCGGCGAAGACCGCGTCCAAGGTGGGGCGGCGGGTGAGCAGTTCCGTCATCGCGCGGCGGCCGCCCGCCTCCGTGAAGTCACCCGTGAGGATCAGTCCCTCGTCGACTTCCCGGCCCGCGTCGCGCAGCGCGTCGCGGTAGCCGTCGACGCGGCGCTGGGCACCGTACACATCGAGGCGGCCCGCGATGTGGGCTATGGTGCGGCAGCCCCGGTCGAGCAGGTGCTCCGCCGCGGCCCGGCCACCGCCGTAGTTGTCCGAGTCGACGGAGGGCAGCGTCTCGTCCGCGGATCTGCGGCCGCTGATCACCGCTGGGATCTCCAGCTGGGACAGCAGGTCCGGCAGCGGGTCGTCCGCGTGGACCGAGACGAGCAGGACGCCGTCCACCCGGTGCGCCGCCAGGTACTGGGCCAGCCTGCGCCGCTCCCGGTCACTGCCCGCGAAGATCAGCAGGAGCTGCATCTCGGTGTCCGAGAGGGCCGCGCCCACGCCACGGAGCATGTCCGAGAAGTACGGCTCCGCGAAGAAGCGGGTCTCGGGCTCGGGGACGACGAGGGCGATGGCGTCGGTGCGGTTGGCGGCGAGAGCGCGGGCCGCCGTGTTCGGGACGTAACCGAGCTCCGCGACCGCTGCCTCGACGGCCGCGCGGGTGGCGTCGCTGACCCGCGGGGAGCCGTTGATCACGCGGGAGACCGTGCCGCGGCCCACTCCGGCGCGCGCGGCGACCTCCTCGAGGGTCGGCCGCCTGCCGCTGCGGCCCCGCGCTCCGTGGACTACCATCCCCTGCCTCCCGTCCGACACGGCTCGCACCGCGTGTGGCCTGGAATCTAACAGTGTCGGTCCGTACGCGGCTTCCGGCGCTCATCTACCGACGCCCGTACCGGACTTGATCACTCCCCGGCCGTTAGCTAACGGCCCGATAACTGAAGACATATCTCGCTGTCCGGTCCCTTGACACCCCCGCATCGAGGGGCGAACCTTCAACACATCACTTGTGGGAGCGCTCCCACAGTACCTGGCACATACACATCCCGCACGTTCCCCGCCCGAGCCGCAAGTCAGAACACACGGGCCCAGCAAGAGAGTTGGCCGGGGGGTCGGCACGTCAGGGCAACAGGAGGACGACAATGCGCGCACGTACCCGAACCGGCCGCCGCAAGGTGGTAGTCCTCGCGGCCGTGGCGTCGCTGGGCGCCGGGCTGCTGGCCGGCTGTGCAGAGGACTCCGGCGACGGCTCGTCGAACTCGGACGGTGGCAGCGACGGCAGCGGCAAGACCACGCTGACCGTCGGCACCTTCGGTGTCTTCGGCTACAAGCAGGCCGGTCTCTACGACGAGTACATGAAGCTGAACCCGGACATCACCATCAAGGAGAACGTCACCACCCGCACCGACGTGTACTGGCCCAAGACCCTCACCCGTCTGCAAGCCGGTTCCGGTACCGACGACATCCAGGCGATCGAGATCGGCAACGTCGCCGAGGCCGTGCAGACGCAGGGCGACAAGTTCGTCGACCTCGGCAAGGAAGTCGACAAGTCCCAGTGGCTGGACTGGAAGAACGCACAGGCCACCACCGAGGACGGCAAGCTGATCGGGCTCGGCACCGACATCGGCCCCATGGCGGTCTGCTACCGCAAGGACCTGTTCCAGAAGGCCGGCCTGGAGACCGACCGCACCAAGCTCGCCGAGCAGTGGAAGGGCGACTGGGGCAAGTACGTCGACCTCGGCAAGGAGTACATGAAGAACGCGCCCAGCGGCACCAAGTACGTGGACTCCGCGTCCTCCGTCTACAACGCGGTCCTCAACGGTGAGAGCGAGCGGTACTACGACGAGGGCGGCGACGTCGTCTGGGACAAGTCCGCGGGTGTGAAGAACGCCTGGGACGTCGCCATGGAGGTGGCGACGAGCGACATGTCGGCGAAGCTGAAGCAGTTCGACAAGCCGTGGGATCAGGCCTACGCCAACGGCACCTTCGCGACGGTGGCCTGCCCGGCGTGGATGATCGGCTACATCCAGGAGAAGTCCGGTGCCTCCGGCGAGGGCAAGTGGGACGTGGCGGCGGCGCCGACCGCGGCCAACTGGGGCGGTGCCTTCATCGGCGTCCCGACGGCCAGCAAGAACCAGAAGGAGGCCATCAAGCTGGCGAAGTGGCTGACCGCGCCCGAGCAGCAGGCGAAGGTCTTCGCCAAGCAGGCCAGCTTCCCGTCGACCCCGTCGGCGTACTCGACCCTGAAGCCGGCGGACGCGACCACGACGTACTTCTCGGACGCGCCGATCACGCAGATCTTCTCCGACTCGGCGAAGACCATCCCGACGCAGATCTTCGGCGTCAAGGACCAGCCGATCAACACCGCGCTCACCGACATCGGCATCCTGCAGGTCGAGCAGAAGGGCAAGTCGCCCGAGGAGGGCTGGGACGCGGCCACCGAGGAGATCAAGGACGTGCTCGGCCAGTGACAAGCTCCAAGCAGGCTCTCGCGCAATCCGCGCCGAGCGCCGACGCCGCGCCCGGCGAACAGCCGGGCGCGGCCCGGGACGCTCAAGGTCGCGGTACGCCGCCCCCAGGCCCCAGCTCCTGGCGCAGCCGGCTGTACCGCTGGGACATGAAGGCGTCGCCGTACGCGTTCATCTCCCCCTTCTTCATCTTCTTCGGGGCCTTCTCGCTCGTCCCGCTGCTGTACACGGCCTGGTACTCGCTGCACAACGTGCAGCTGTCCGACCTGGACAACCAGACCTGGGCGGGCCTGGACAACTACCAGAACCTGTTGTCCTCCGACTTCTTCTGGAACTCCCTGTGGGTCACGCTCCTCATCGGCGTGATCTCGACCGTGCCGCAGCTGATCATGGCGATCGGGCTCGCACACCTGCTCAACTACAAGCTGCGCGGCTCGACCGTGTGGCGGGTGGTCATGCTCACCCCGTACGCCACCTCGGTGGCGGCGGCCACGCTGGTGTTCGTGCTGCTGTACTCCTGGGACGGCGGCATGATCAACTGGCTGCTCGACTTCGTCGGGATCGACCCCATCAACTGGCGTGAGTCCGACTGGGGTTCGAAGTTCGCCGTCTCCACGATCGTGATCTGGCGGTGGACCGGCTACAACGCGCTGATCTACCTCGCGGCGATGCAGGCGATCCCCGCCGACCTGTACGAGTCGGCGTCCCTCGACGGCGCGAACCGCTGGCAGCAGTTCATCCATGTGACGGTCCCGCAGCTGCGGCCGACGATCCTGTTCACGGTGGTCGTCTCCACGATCGGCGCGACGCAGCTCTTCGGTGAGCCCCTGTTGTTCGGCGGGGTCAGCGGCTCGAAGGGCGGCTCCGACCACCAGTACCAGACGCTCGGCCTGTACATGTACGACCAGGGCTGGATCGTCGGCAACCTCGGCAAGGCGTCCGCGATCGCCTGGTCGATGTTCCTGATCCTGCTGCTCATCGCCGTGATCAATCTGCTGGTCTCCCGACGCCTGAGGAAGTCCCAATGACCACCAGCGAAGTGCCCCTCACTCAGGAGAAGGAGCAAGAGAAGGGGGCGAAGGCGAAGGGCGACCGGGGCTCCCGGCGCCCCCGGATGCTCGGCGCGGGCAAGCAGCTGCACGCGGGCCCGCTCAGCTATGCGGTCCTGACCCTCTTCGCTCTCGTCTCGCTGGCGCCGCTGGTGTGGACGGCGATCGCGGCCTCGCGCACCGACCAGCGGCTCGCACAGACGCCGCCGCCGCTGTGGTTCGGCGGGAATCTGTTCAAGAACCTCGAGCGTGCGTGGGAGGAGGCCTCTCTCGGCACCGCGATGTTCAACACCACGCTGGTCGCGACCACCATCACCGTCGGCACGGTCCTGTTCTCCACGCTGGCCGGTTTCGCCTTCGCCAAGCTGCGGTTCAAGTTCTCCAGCACCCTGCTGCTGCTGACCATCGGCACGATGATGATCCCGCCGCAGCTCGCCGTCGTACCGCTGTACCTGTGGATGGCCGACCTCGGCTGGTCCAACCAGCTGCAGACCGTCATCCTGCCGACGCTGGTCACCGCCTTCGGCACGTTCTTCATGCGGCAGTACCTGGTGCAGGCGCTGCCCACCGAGCTGATCGAGGCGGCGCGCGTGGACGGCGCGAGCAGTCTGCGGATCGTGTGGCATGTGGTCTTCCCCGCGGCGCGGCCCGCGATGGCCGTGCTCGGCCTGCTGACCTTCGTGTTCGCCTGGAACGACTTCCTGTGGCCGATCATCGCCCTCAACCAGGAGAACCCGACCGTGCAGGTCGCGCTCAACGCCCTCGGTACCGGCTACGTCCCCGACCAGTCGGTGATCATGGCAGGCGCGCTGCTCGGCACGTTGCCACTGCTCATCGCCTTTCTCCTGTTCGGCAAGCAGATCGTGGGCGGCATCATGCAAGGCGCGGTCAAGGGCTGACCCGCCGCGCCTCCGCCCGACGGGGCCGGGTCATCGCCGCCCCGGCCCCGCTCATCTCCCCCACTTACCCCTCGGCCTCCACGACCCCATATGGGAGCGCTTCCATGCCTGAGCCTGTGACCTTTCCCCCCGCCTTCCTCTGGGGAGCCGCGACCTCCGCGTACCAGATCGAAGGGGCGGTGCGGGAGGACGGCCGTACGCCCTCGATCTGGGACACCTTCAGTCATACGCCGGGCAAGACGGCCGGCGGCGAACACGGTGACATCGCTGTCGACCACTACCACCGCTACCGCGACGACGTGGCCCTCATGGCGGAGCTGGGCCTGACCGCGTACCGCTTCTCGGTGTCCTGGTCGCGGGTGCAGCCCACGGGCCGCGGCCCCGCCATCCAGCGCGGCCTCGACTTCTACCGCCGCCTGGTGGACGAGCTGCTCGCGCACGGCATCAAGCCGGCCCTCACCCTCTACCACTGGGATCTGCCGCAGGAGCTGGAGGACGCGGGCGGCTGGCCGGAGCGCGACACGGCGCTGCGGTTCGCGGAGTACGCGCAGATCGTCGGCGAGGCGCTCGGCGACCGCGTCGAGCAGTGGATCACCCTCAACGAGCCGTGGTGCAGCGCCTTTCTGGGGTACGGGTCCGGGGTGCACGCTCCGGGCCGTACGGACGCGGCGGCCTCGCTGAAGGCGGCCCATCACCTCAACCTGGCGCACGGCCTCGGCACTTCGGCCCTGCGCTCCGCGATGCCCGCCCGCAACACGATCGCGGTGAGCCTCAACTCCTCGGTGGTCAGGACGGTTTCGCAGGACCCGGCGGACCTGGCGGCCGGGCAGCGGATCGACGACCTGGCGAACGGCGTCTTCCACGGCCCGATACTGAACGGCGTGTACCCGGAGACGTTGTTCGAGGCGACGTCCTCGGTCACGGACTGGTCGTACGTCCTCGACGGCGACCTCGAGCTGATCAACCAGCCACTGGACGCCCTGGGCCTCAACTACTACACCCCGACGCTGGTTTCGGCCGCCGAGTCCGCCCCCTCCGGCCCGCGCGCGGACGGCCACGGCGCCAGCTCGTACTCCCCCTGGCCGGACGCGGACGATGTGATGTTCCATCAGACGCCGGGTGAGCGCACGGAGATGGGCTGGTCGATCGACCCGACCGGCCTCCACGAGCTGATCATGCGCTACACGAACCTGGCCCCCGGACTCCCCCTGTACGTCACGGAGAACGGCGCCGCCTACGACGACAAGCCGGACCCGGAAGGCCGCGTCCACGACCCCGAGCGGATCGCCTACCTGCACGGCCACCTCTCGGCCGTCCGCCGCGCGATCACCGACGGCGCGGACGTCCGCGGCTACTACCTCTGGTCCCTGATGGACAACTTCGAATGGGCCTACGGCTACGGCAAGCGCTTCGGCGCGGTGTACGTCGACTACTCGACCCTGGCTCGTACGCCCAAGTCGAGCGCCCACTGGTATGCGCAGGCAGCTCGCTCGGGGGAGCTGCCTCCGATGTCCACCGAGTAGGGGGAAACAGGGGGAACGGGGGGATGGGGCGCGGCGCTTGAGGGGGGTGCCGCGCCCCAGGTCTTGAGAGGGGGCGCGGGTGATGGTGGGGCCGCGTGGCGCCGTGCGGCCGTTTCAGCCCCGTCCCGCCTCCGTGACGCTGAGCTTGTGGGCGGAGTGGAGCGCGGCGAGGAACGCGGCCAGATAGAGGGACACGGCGAGGACGGCCAGTTGCCACCACGGGACGCTCAGGACGAAGCCGTTGATCCGCGTGGCGAGGACCACGCTCGGGATCAGGGCGATCACCAGGCCGAGGACGGTGCTCGCCGCGATAAGAGCACCGTGCTGGCAGAGCAGGACGTGGCGGGCCCAACGCGGGGGGATGCCGACGGCGATCAGGCGGGCCACGTAGCGGCGCAGGATGCGCGTCTGGCTGCGGGTGGCGGCCAGGATGGCGAAGAGGGCCAGGGTCACCAGGCCCGCGGCCGTGGCCAGCAGTGCCGCGGGAGGCACCGGGTCGTCCGGTTTCACATGGATCAGGACGGCGCCCGCGTCCATGCCTGCGTTGATGACGGCCTGCTGCACGGCGTGGGCCTGGTCCGCGGAGACGCCGGTGACCATGAGTGGGCCGTTGGTCTGGATCGGGAGCTGGAGCGCGTCGGCGGTGGAGCGCAGCATGATGCCGCCGGAGCCTGCCCGCCACGCGGCCGGATCGGGGTCGGCCGTGGTCGTGGGCACTTCGGCCGTGCGGCCCAGGACCTTGTCGCCCTCGCGGACGACGAGACGGGCGGGCGCGTTCGTGCCGGTGGGGGCGTCGAGGGTGTCCGCCCAGAGGAGCAGGCCGCCGTCGCGCAGTACTGAGGTCTGGGTGCCGTTGAGCCGGAGGTCGAGCAGCTTTTCGATCTGCTCGGGAGTGTCCGCCGCGAGCAGGCTGCCGTCGTCGCCTTCCCAGCTCGCCATCCGTGGTTTGTCGGCGTCGCCGTCCATGAGGTAGCGCACCTGCGTGCGGGGCAGACCGTCGACCGCGCGGGACGCGTCGACCGGGCGCAGCAGGGCCTCACTCGGCGGAAAGGTGTCGCTCTCGGTGCCGGCCAGCAGGACCTGCCCGGGCAGGACGGCGGGATACGACTGCTTCTCGGCTGTGCGGATCAGGGTGTCGAGGAGGGTGAGGTAGCCCAGTGAGGCGCCGAACAGCACCGTGAGGACGGCCAGGGCGGCGCAGGCCCTGCGCCGGTCGGCGGCCAGCTGGCGGCGTATCAGGCGGCGGCGCGGCCCACCCTCCGGGAGCACCCGCAGTACGGCGCCGAAGACCTCGGGGACGACCAGCAGCACCGCGGCGATCACGATGCCGGTCAGGACCATGGCCTGGGCGGGCGAGTCGACCCGGGTGGCGTACACGACCACGGCACACCACGCGGCGACGGCCAGCAGATGCCGGGCGTCGCGGGCCAGGCGGGTGGCACGAGAGGACGCAGTGGACTCGTCCGTGGCGGCCTCGCTCTCGCGTTGCGGCCCTGCGGTTGCGTCCCGCCGGGCGCGGGCGAGCGACGCTCCGGCGGCCAGGCTGGTCAGCAGGACCACCACGAGCAGGCGCAGCGCGGGCGTGGCAAGGTCGTCGAGCGGGCCCGCGGGTCGCTCGCGCAGATGGGAGACGAGTTGGCGAGCACCGATGCCCACGGCGGTACCGGCCAGTGCTCCACAGGCCGCCGCGCCCAGTGACCAGGCCAGGGCGGCCAGGGCCGGAGCTGCGGCGGCTGTCCTGCGGGAGACGCCGACGGACACCAGGGAGGTCGTCGTGCGCCGGAAGCGGCGGTCGTTCAGCCCGAACACCAGCAGGACCGCGGCCGCGGGCACCAGGAGCGAGGGAACGGTGTAACCGGCCGGAGTCTTTTCGATCCACGTCTTCTGAGGGTGCCGCGAGAGATCGTCCCGGGTGGCAAGGGTGGCGGAAACGGCGTCCCGTCCGATGTCCGTGCTGCCCCCGGCACTGCCCTGGGCGTCCTCACCCTGGCCTGCTGCCCAGGTGCGCGCCGCCGCGGTGAACGCGTCGAGGACCTCCTCCTGGCGGTCCCCGGACCACATCAGGTCCATCTGGGCGTTCAGCACCGGGAATCCATCACTCAGGGCGGGGTCCAGGCCGGCCCAGGTACCCGGCCCGAGCAGCAGGTTCGTCGTGTCGGCGGTCCGGTCGTCGACGGTGCCGACGACCTTGAGCCGTACGTCGCCCAGCACGGTGAGCGTCTCGCCCACCGGGGTCCGCACGTCCTCGGGCTCGGTCACGGCCACCTCGCCGGGGCGGCTCGGCCATCGTCCCGACAGCAGCTCGTATCGCTCGGGGTACGGGCGGGCCGTCCAGTCGGTCTCCACGGCGGTCACGTTGCGGGCCGGTGTGGTGTTCAGCTGTACGTCGGTGGCGCTGAGCACGATCTCGGCGCCCTTGACGCCGGTCTCGCGCGCCCTGGCCTCCAGGTCGGCGACGAACGTGTCGTCCCCGGGCAGCAGGGTCACCCCGCTGCCGTAGCCGACCTTCGCGCCGAAGCGGCCCAGGTCGCGGTCGGCGACCTGTTCGCCCGAGAGCGACAGCGTCCGCAGGGTGACGAACATCGCCATCACCAGCAGCGCGGCGACGAACACGATCGCCACCGAGCGGGCCAGCGTCCGCGAGCGTGCCAGCCGCCGGGCGAGTCGGAGGGCCAGGCGGAGCTGACCCGCGTACGTCATACGGTTCGGCTCCGGTGGCGCCGGTGCCGTCCTCGTCTTCTCCGTGGCGTTCACGAGCGGGATTCCAGGCGGCCGTCGATGACCTCGTAGACGGTGTCGGCGAAGTCGCGGCAGCGCGGGTCGTGCGAGCAGACCACGGCCAGTACGCCGTCGTCGCACAGCTTGCGGATCAGTTCGAACAACTCCTGTGTCGCGGCCGAGTCCAGCGCACCGGTCGGCTCGTCCGCGAGTAGGACGGCGCGCTGTCCGGTGAGCGCACGTGCCACGCCCACCCGCTGCCGCTGGCCGCCGGAGAGCTGCCACGGCAGCCGCTCCTCCAGGTCTGCGAGGCCCACGCGGGACAGTTGCTCCAGCGCCTGCTCACGGGCTTCGGCAACGGGGACGCCGCGTGCCTCCAGGGGCAGCGCGACGTTCTCGACGGCGGTGAACTCCTCGATCAGGTTGTGCTCCTGGAACACGACCCCGACGGTGCGCAGCCGCAACTCCGCGCGCTGCGCCTCGTCGGCCGTGCCCACGTCGACGCTGCCGACCTGGATCTCGCCGGAGTCGGCGAGATCCAGCCCGGCCAGCAGGTTCAGCAGGGTCGACTTGCCGGAGCCGCTGGCGCCGTACACGCACACGAACTCCCCCACCCGGGCGGTGAAGTCCACGTCTCGCGCGGCCCATACGGTCTCGGCCGCGGAGCGGTACGCCTTGCACGCCCCGCTCGTCCGGACGAGCGGGGCAAGTGGTGAGCCAGCGGCTGTGGTCAACTCAGCATCCGTTCCTCGTGCGCCAGGAGGAGATCTCGTCGCTGTTCCACGGGGCGACGTTGTCGTCGGTGTCGTTGCGGTGCATGGTCTGCCGGTCGCCGGAGCCGTTGGAGTGTTCGGCCATGCAACCGGTGTGGCTGGCGGAGCGGTTGGCCCACGAGTCCATCTCGTCGTTCCGGTCACCGCCCAGGTTCGACCAGGATCCGGAGCCGGCGCCGCGCTCGCCGATCATCCACCGGAAGTCGTTGTTGCCCCACATGCACATGTTGTTGGAGTTGCAGTCACTCAGGGCCGCATTGGCCACTCCCTGCGTGGTGAACAGGCTCGCGCCCAGGATCATTGTCGCCGCGAGGGCGGTCTTGATTCTCATCGTTCCCCCTTTGTGTGTCGGTTCGTCAGCGGCAACCCTGACGCACCACCCGTCCCTGCCGTACCCCCCTTTGCGGGGTGCCCTCCAACACGTCAACCCGACCGGGTAGTTGACAGAAGCAGAGAGCACCGGTACAGGCAGTAAGCGCTTGACCACGCGCGCCCCAAGTGTGAGGCTTCGCACGATAATTGAAGGCTGGAAGACCGACACTGCTGACCACAGCCCGTCCGTCACGATCACCAGCCCCAATTGCCTGACTTAATGGGGGATATAGTGATACGTGTCGCATTGGTGGCCCCTATGCTCCCCGCGCGCATAGCGGTCCGTACGGCACTGGAGGGGGTGGAACAACTGGGAGTCGTCGCCGAGGGGGCGCCCGGCACCCTGGCCGACATCGTGCGCTACTCACGGCCCGACGTCCTGGTGATCAGCCACTCAGCGGAGAGCGAGGCACTGCACACGCTGCTGCGGTTCGTCGGATCCGACGGGCCCGGACCTGACGGCCAGTTGCACGACCGGGAGGGGAGCGGCCGGCAGGGGCGCGACCGACGAGGACTCGGCGGGGACAGATACGACCTGGGAGAACCCGGCGGACTCGGACCGAGGTCCGCCAGACCACGGCGACCGAGCAGAACCGCCTGTGTCGTGCTGGCCGAGCAGCTCACCGGCCATGGCACTCGGCAGCTGCTGCGTCAGGGGGCGGTCGGCATCCTGCGGCGCGGTACGGCCGCGCGGCACCTGCCGTGGGCGGTCACCGCTGCCGCGCAGGGCAGCCTGGCGCTGGATCCCGGGCTGACGGAGGTCATCAGGAGCGCGTATGCACGGCCCACCGAACCGAACAGAGAACGGGCCGCGGCCGAGGCGCTGCCGTCCGCCCTCACGCCGCGCGAGCGGGACGTCCTGGTACTCGTCGGCGACGGCCTGTCCAACCGGGACATCGCGGGCACCCTCAGCCTGAGCCCCGACACCGTCAAGGGCCACCTCCGTCGCATCTGCGCCAAGCTCGGCGTGGAGACCCGGGTCCATGCCGCCCGCATCGCCTGGCACGCCGGTGTGGGCACGCCCCATCCGACGGCGGATCAGGTGCCGGAACTCAGAGCTCGCCCGGGGGCGCGAGCCACTGGGTCGGCTGCCCGGTGACCGAGGCGATGGTCTCGAAGTCGTTGTCGTAGTGCAGCACGGTCAGGCTCTGGAGTTCGGCGGTCGCGGCGACGAGCAGGTCCACCGCGCCCGCGGAACGGTGCTTGCCCTTGTCCGTGAGTTCCCGTTGCACGTCCCAAGCGCGCGTCACCGCACGGTCGTCCAAGGGCGTCCAGCCGAACAACGCATCCAGATCCTGGACCAGATCCGCCCGGTCTTCCGCGTTCCTGGCGCTGTAGAGGAACTCGACCTCGGTAAGCGGGCAGCGGGCGATCAGTCCCTCCTCCAGAGGCTTCTCCCAGCGCACTCGGGCCGGCCGCTTCAGGATGCGGACCAGAGCGCTGGTATCGATGAGGTAGGCGGCTGCACTCATCGACGGTAGTTCTCCTTGTCCAGCAAGGTGTCGAAGTCGCCGGCGTCGGCCCGCGCCGCAAGCCGGGCCAGGGCGAGCGCACGCTTCTTGCGCTCGACGCCTTCCTTGAGCGCAGCGTTGACGGTGTCCTTCTTGGTCTTGGTTCCGAACGCTATGGCCGCCTCGGCCAGCAGTTCCTCGTCGATGTCGATCAGCGTCTTGGTCATGAGCGGACCTCCTGGATATCCATCAATTTCCCGAGTATATCCGAGATGGCCGCAGTCGCCCGGTCGACCCGGAATCGGCACCGGAGTCGCACGGGTCACGCGATTCCTACGTCATGTACACCCTGTCGCCTTCTCGGCCGTGAACGGCTGAGCTTGTGCGCTCGGTCCGTTCACACCTCGTCGCGCTCCCGACTGCCCCCTACAACAGGACGGTCACGGGTCGCATCTCCCACCCTCCGGCTATGCCGGTAGCGGGACGGGCATGGTGACAAATACCCACGCCGAGCGTGCGCGATCACGCACGTTGACCCCGGCGACGACATCGGCCGGACCAGCGAGCCCGCACCGACGACAGCAGAAATGGTCCCGGTCGGGCCGGTTGGCCCGCTCGGTGTGCCCGCACCGCGGACAGCGCTGCGAGGTATAGGCCGCGTCCACCTCCACAAATGGCACCCCAGCCCTTTTGGCTTTGTAGGCGAGGTGCTGTCCGAGCTGGTGGAAAGGCCAGGAGGAGAGCGTGCCCCGCTGGTCGCGGCGTAGCCGTACCCGCTCGCGAATCCCGCCGAGTTCCTCGACGGCGATCCCGCGACCGGTGCGTTGCGCGACGGACACGATCTCCTTGCTGATCTTGTGGTTCACATGGGTGGCATGACGGCGCTCCTTCTGTGCACGGCGAGCGAGACGGCGGGTGGCCGAGCGGGTCTGCCTGGCCTGGAGTTCGGCGCGTGTGCGGGCCTGCCAACGCCGGTAGCGGGAAAGCCGGCGTCCCTGGTAGTTGGTGCCGTCGGAGGTGGTGGCCAGGTTCACGATGCCCCGGTCCACACCGATCCAGTCGACCGGCTCGTACACGTCCGGCTCGGGAATGTCGCAGGTGGCAATGAGGAACCACTTTCCGCCGCGCTGGACGAGGTCGCTCTCGCCCCGGCGGTGCGCTACGAGGGTCTTGAGCTGGTCGGGCGAGCAGGCGAAGCGGATCCCCTTCATCCGCCCCTCCACGGTCCAGATGGAGACGGTGCGGGCGTCGTACTGCCAGGACAGGCAGCGGTCGTCGAACGGCTGGGCCGCCTCCGGACGGAACACGATCGGCGTGCTGACTGCCTTGCGGTGCCGCTTGGAGGTGGAGGGGCCCAGGTTCCCGGCCCGCAGGTTGGCCTTCAGGGTCGCGTAGGCGTCGACGACCTTCTTCACGACCCGTACCGTCGGCTGCGCGGACAGGCCGAACGTCGCCTTCAGGTCCGTGTACACCTCCTTCTGCAGGCCGTTGCGGTCCTTGAGGTCCTGGGCGAAGGCAACCTGCGAGGCGTAGGTGGCGGCCCGGTTGCAGGCATGCAGGGTCGCCTCCAGTGCCGACGCCTGCTCGGGCGTCGGCAGCAGTTTCACCTGCACCACCAGCTTCACGACATCGGACCGTAGTGCGACCACCGCGCACACGGTCGCCATTCGCACGACGATCACCACAACCGGTGACCCGCAGGGCAGTTGTTCGCATTCCCCGGCTCGGTCGGGCAGCCGTGCGAACGCTCCGCGCCGGGCAGCGAGCAGACACGGCGACGCCCCGCGTCGCAGCCACAGGAGGCGATTCCTCCCCGGCGTGAACGCCGGGGCATCCTCGCCAGAAGCAGTGAATCACGGCCTCGAAAGGTGCGGTTGGCGCATAACACCCCTCGCGGGCCTGCTGCATGCACTGAAGTCAGGAAATCTCAGCCACTGAGCCCCACCTGCGCCGGCGGAGACGGGTCAGCGATCACGGCCGATCCCAAACGGCCGCCAGACAGCCCCGGCCCTCGATTTCCGAGATCACAGCGACAGGCTCTCGGCGTCCCGGTACTGGTCCCGGATCTCGGGGAGTTGCTGGAAGCCGGCTGACTTGTAGGTGGCGACGGCGCCGACATTGAGGCTCGGGGTGCAGACGATCGCGCTCGACGAGCCCAGCTCCTGGAGGGCGGCCGCCGCGGCGACGGTGATCGCCTCGCCGTAGCCGTGACCGCGATGTTCCCGGTGCACGCCCATCGGCTCGAGCAACCCGGGCCTGCCCGGACCGGCCGACCACACCGTCACCGCCGCCACCGCGTCGCCCTGGTCGTCATACGCGACCAGACACCGGGCGTCGGCGTACGGCAATCCGGCCGCCATCGCGTGCCAGCGCTCGTCCGTGAACGTCGACCCGTCGAACGACGCCTGCTGTACGGCGGCCCGCACGTGCGCCTGCTCCGGCCCGATCACCTCGATCCGCACGCCCGGGTCCTTCACCGGCCCCGTGAGGTCGCGGCGCAGCGGCGTCCACGGCTCGTCGGCGTTCCAGCCGTCCTCGAACAGCAGATCTTGGATCAGTGCGCCCATCGGCGCCTCGATGTTCACCTTCCCCTCGGGCAGTACGCCACGCTCCGGCTCGGTCACGTCCTCGACCAGCTGCTGCGCCAGCTCCTCGTCCCGCTGAGCGTCTGGCGCGATCGTCAGCCGCAACAGCTCGGGGCCGTCCAGCAGCCCGACGGCGAGAATCTGTCCGTCCCGGCTCCACGTCCGGACCGCCGCGGCCGTCGCCTCCGCACCGAACCGCCAGAACCAGCCCAGGTCCCCCGGATGCAGTTGCATCGGCGCCCCGTCGTACTGCCACTCCCACAGCACGCCCACAGCCTGGCTCAGCCGGTCGACTCCCGGCTCACCCAACGCAATCGCCATATCCCTGATCACACACCACCGCACCGACAGTCCGCACCCGGTGGAGGTTCCGAAACGTCCGGCGGGGGTGAGCCGGCCCGGTGTGGTCGGCTTCCCCCACGGGTGCGGTGCATCGAACGAGTAAGCCCCTGGGTGCGCACCACCCACCACCCCGTCGCCGTAAATGGTGATAAACCACCGGCCCCCGTCTCATCGGCCGACTACTGTACGAACACGCCGCGCTGCCCATCGCAGCCACTTGAGGAGGAATCCTGTGTCATCGCTCTACGGCCCCCAGCACGCTCCCGTCGGCGATGTGGGCGCAGCGCTCATGATGATCGACTCTCGGCTCAAAGGCATCCACGACGGCAAGACCGAGACCGACCCCGAACATCAGGCGCTGATCGACCAGTTCACCGCTTCCTTGGGCCCTACGGGAGTCGATGAGCTGCTGGACGGCGCGTGCACGCTCATTTACATGTTCATGACGTGGCTGCGGAAGGCCCACGAGGACCACGACAAGGACGTCATCGAGTACGTGGTGCCCACCCTCGTGGCCACGATGCGCATGATGCCCAAGAGTGTTCCCCCCGAGACCATCCCCACCATGGCCGGCCTGGTCATCGCCGCGGGCACCGGCCTGAGCCCCAACCTGTGGCGCAAACAGTACGGAGACTGGACCGAGGAGGAGATGACTCCCCTGGAAGCCACGACCTTCCTGCTCGCGGAGCACATCAACCGCATCACCGACGACCCCGACTTCGCCACACGCATGATCACCGAAGCTCTGTCCAGTGCGGACGAAGACTGACGTGCCGCATTCTTCGTGAGAGTCCGCCCCCGCTAGCCGAACACCGACGGCGGCGGCGCCGGTGAGGCCACCGCCGCCGCGTCCGTCACCGCCGTGGCGCCCCCGGTGAAGTCGGTCAGCGTTCTGCCGTGTTCGACCCTCGCGGGGTGTGGGTCCGAGGCGGCGCGGCGGGTCAGTTCGGCGATCGGGAGTGGGCGGCCGGAGGCGACGAGGACCGCGTTGCCGAAGCGTTTGCCGCGTAGTACGGCCGGGTCGGCGACCAGGGCGAGCTCCGGGAAGACGCCCGCTGCCGTGGCGATCTGCCCGCGCAGGTGGGCCAGCGGCGGGCCGTCGGCGAGGTTGGCCGCGTAGAGGCCGCCCGCCTTGACGACCCTGCGGACGTCGTCGAGGAACTCGGTGGAAGTCAGATGCGCGGGCGTACGCGCCCCGCTGAACACGTCCGCGATGACCAGGTCCGCCCAGCCGTCCGGCACCCTGGCGAGCCCTTCGCGGGCGTCGACCGAACGTACGCGGATGCGGGCGTTCGGGTCCAACGGCAGCTCGCGGCGGACCAGTTGGACGAGGGCGGCGTCGCGTTCGACGGCCTGCTGGGTGGAGCGGGGGCGGGTGGCGGCGACGTAGCGGGCGAGGGTGAGGGCGCCGCCGCCGAGGTGCACGGCGTGCACGGGCTTGCCGGGCGGGGCGGCGAGGTCGATGACATGGCCGAGGCGGCGCTGGTACTCGAACTTCAGATACGCCGGGTCGTCGAGGTCCACGTGCGACTGCGGGGCGCCGTCGATGAGCAGCGTCCAGGCACGCGCCCGGTCCCGGTCGGGCATCAGCTCGGCGAGCCCGCCGTCGACGGTGGCGACGACGGGTTGGGGTGCCACCCGCCGGTCACCTGACCGCTTGGTCCTCGGCTTCGCCTTCGCCCTTGCCATCAGGCCATTATCGGGGGGTGCGCCCCGAAGGGGCGCGGGGCTGTGTCAATGTGCGGCTCCGCCGCGATGGGGGTCCCCCCGCTCGAGCCTGTTCGAGAGTGGGGGAACGACCAGCCACAACGAACCCGCACGTAAGAACCGGCCGTCGCCTGCCGCACCTAGCGGCAGTTATCGGCCGCCTCGATCAAGCGAGCCGCCTCGTCCAGCGCCGCGCGCAGCACGACCGGATCGGTGGCGAGCTCGGACTCCTCCGGCGGCAGGAGCCAGCCGGAGCCCTCGACGGGCGGCTCACCGGACCCGGCGTCCTCGCAGGCGGCGGCCTCGGTGATGAGGCTGATACCCCGGCCGTCGGTCTGCGTGCAGGTGCTGCCCGGCACGTCCCAGGCATCCGCCGTACCCGGCGGCACCAGGAAGCCGAGGGTGTCGCAGCTGTCGTCGTGCAGGACGGGACCCACGGCCTCCGAGGCGCCCCGACGCAGGATGTCGACGGCCTCCAGGCCCTGCCGCGTCGGGACGGTGACGAGGTCACAGGGGTCCTCCGGCCCCTCACCGCCGGGCGGGGCCGCCATCGGGAGCGGCGCAGGGGGATCGATGCTCTGCCTGGTCTCCATTCCGGCCTCCGTCATGGAACCCTCCTCGATCGAAGTCACCACATGGTTCAACGCCCCCGGACGTCAACGGCTACGGCGCAACTCAGCCGCAAAGGATGGCAGTTCATGGCAGATCACGGATGAGATATCCGGTTTGTAGTCAAACCTCGCGTGGTGGGCTCGTCACAGCGGGTACGTTCTTGCCCGCCGGAAGCCCGAGCGGGGACGCGATCGACCCGAAGTGGGACGTGATCAACTCGCCCTGGTTCCGGCATGGTTCGACGGTTCGCGAGAGAGGGCCCGGCCATGGCGTCGTCAACGACGACCTCGTCGTCCCAGTCACCTCGGCCACCGCGGCCGAACCTCGCCTTCCGGGAGCTGCGCGGGCAGCGCTCGCCGGGCGAGTTCGCCGCGGCGGTGCGACGGGCCGCGCGGGAGATCGGGGAGCGGGTGAGCTGCGACGCGCGCTATGTGGGGCGCGTCGAGGCGGGGGAGATCCGCTGCCCGAACTACGCGTACGAGCGGGTGTTCCTGCATATGTTCCCCGGCCGGTCGCTGACCGACCTGGGGTTCGCGCCCCGCTCATCGGTACGCGGACGCGGGGCGCGCGGAGTGGACGAGGCGCTCCCCTCGCGCACCACGAACCTGACGTACGCCCCGCATGAGACGGATGGGGCGCACGAGCCGTATGAAACGCAGGACGCTCAAGAGCAAGACACGTGCGGCACGCAAGACCCGTACAACCCGCAAGACCCGCACGAGTACCACGATCAGAACCACGAGGAGAGCGACGTGCAGCGTCGCGCATTCATGACCGGAGGCACCGCCACCGTGGCGGCCGCCTCCCTGGGCCACCTGGGCCTCGCGTTCGGCGGCCCCGCCCTCGCCGCCGACCGTCCCGTACACCGGGTCGGCGAGGCCGAGGCGGGCGCGCTCGAAGAAGCCGTACGGCAGATCCGGCTGCTCGACGACCGGCACGGCGCCGACGGGCTGTACCGGAGGGCGGCGGCTCCGCTGCGGTCCGCGTACGCACTGCTGGACGCGGGCGCGACCCGGCGGGCGACCGCCGAACGACTGCACGCGGGGGCAGGTGAACTGGCCATCTCCGTGGGCTGGTTGGCACACGACTCGGGGCGCTTCGGCGATGCGCGCTCGCACTACGCGGAAGCCCTCGCCACCGCCCGGGTGGCCGGCGACCCTGCCCTGGAGGCACACGCCTTCTGCAACACGTCCTTCCTGGCGCGCGACGCGGGCCGCCCGCGCGAGGCGGTGCGGTCGGCGCAGGCCGCGCAGCGCGCCGCGCGGCCACTGGGTTCGTCCCGGCTCCTGTCGCTGCTCACGCTGCGCGAGGCGGGCGGCTGGGCCGGGCTCGCCGACCGCACCGGCTGCGAGCAGGCGCTCGCCCGCGCCCACGCCCTGTACGACCGCGGGCCCTGCGACGCCGATCCGGAGTGGATGAGCTTCTACGGAGCGGCCGAACTGGCGGGCCTGGAGGCCCAGTGCTGGTCGACGCTCGGCGACTGGCCGCGCGCGGCCCACCACGCCCGGCGCGCGGCCCGCCTCCAGGACCCCCACTTCACGCGCAACATCGCCCTCTACACCGCCGAACTCGCCGACGACCTGGCCCGCGCCGGCCACCCCGACGAGGCCGCCACGGCAGGACTGCGCGTACTGGACCTCTTGGAGGAGGTGCAGTCCTCCCGGGTCCAGACGATGCTCGCGGGCACGGCCCGGGTGCTGCTGCCGCATCGCCGCGCGACAGGGGTGTCGGACTTCCTGGAGCGGCATGCGGCGCTGGCGCGAACGGCATAGGGCAGCGGCGGTATGGCGCGGGGGCGACATGCGGCGGGGACGACATAGGGCAGACGGTTTACGCGCTCCGATGCTCCGAGGGTGCTTTACGTGGGCACCTGACCGTGACGACTCCTACGCCTACGTCACGGTCAGGTGCCCACAGTCGTTCCACGTCTCGATCGCGGGCTCCGAGTAGGCCCAGCCGAGCACCGACAGGGACGTCGGGTTGAGGCGGATCCGGGCCGCGAAGTCCAGGTCCAGGCCGAGCCAGCGGGCGCCTATGGAGCGCAGCATGTGGCCGTGCGCGAAGACGAGCACATCGCGGTCGGCGGAGCGCGCCCACGCCACCACCTCGTCCGCGCGCGCGGAGACCTCGGTGAGGGTCTCGCCCCGCGGCACCCCGTCGCGCCAGATCAGCCAGCCGGGCCGCCCCGCCTGGATCTCGGCGGGTGTCAGGCCCTCGTACGCGCCGTAGTCCCACTCCATGAGCGTGTCCCAGACGGTCGCCCGGTCGCCGAACCCGGCGAGTTCGCATGTCTCACGCGCGCGTGCCAGCGGACTCGTACGCACCTCGACTCCGGGGAGCCCGCCGAACGGTGCCCGGTGCAGGCGCTCGCCGAGCAGCTTGGCGCCGCGCCTGCCCTCCTCCAGGAGAGGAATGTCGGTCCTGCCGGTGTGCTTGCCGGCCAGCGACCATTCGGTCTGGCCGTGCCGGGCCAGCAGGATGCGCGGTGCCATGAGTTCGGCCTCCGGATGGATCAGGGATGGATCAGAAATAACCCACTGGTGAATCGCTCCATCATCGCCCAGGCTGCTTCGGGGCAACCCACTGGGCGATCTCAGCGTCTTGGAGGACCGAGGCGCCCCGTTCAGGCGTTCACATAGGTTGGACCTTTGGGGCGTGGCGCATCGGCCACGGGGAGAGAAGGGGGAGGGCGATCGGATGCGGCGGACCGACGTACCGGGCACCGAGGCGGTATCGCGCGCCCGGCCCCGCTGGTGGGCGGAGCTGCCGCTGATCCTCCTGGTGTACGCCGTGTACTCGGCCGGCCGGCTGCTCGCGCGCGGGGACGTGACCACCGCCGTGGACCACGGCCTGGCGATCCTGCGCATCGAGAAGGTCTTCTACCTCAACGCCGAGCACCCGCTGAACCGCCTCTTCACCCGCGAGCCCTGGCTCGGCATACCCGCCGACTTCTGGTACGCGTCGCTGCACTACATGGTCACGCCCGCCATCCTGGTATGGGTTTTCCGGTCGCGGACCGTGCGCTACAGGGCGGCCCGCACCTGGCTGATGACCTCCACGTTCATCGGCCTGATCGGCTTCACGCTGCTGCCCACCTGCCCGCCCCGGCTGCTGTCCGCGGGGCACGGCTTCGTCGACACGATGGCCCAGTACAGCGACTACGGCTGGTGGGGCGGCGAGGCGAGCGCGCCACGGGGCCTTGGCGGCATGACCAACCAGTACGCGGCGATGCCGAGCCTGCACGTCGGCTGGGCGCTGTGGTGCGGGGTCATGCTGTGGCGGTACGGCGGCACGCGGCTCACGAAGGTCGCGGGGGTCGCGTATCCCTTGATCACCACGATCGTGGTGATGGGCACCGCCAACCACTACTTCCTCGACGCGGTCGCGGGCGCCGCCGTGATGGGTGTCGGACTGCTGCTGACCCGGCCGGTGCTGCGGCTGGCGGACAGGGCTCGGGAGCGGCTCTGGATATGGCGTCCAGCCTCGGGCTGGGCACCGGTCAAGTCGGGCTCGACACCGGTCAGTTCCGGCTCGACGCCCGTCAAGGCTCCGGTCCCGGCATCAGTCACAATGGGCTCGCGGGGCACAGGTTCCTCAATTGTCAGTGGCGGATGCCAGACTTCCCCGGGTGAGCGACTTCCCGGACAGCGCAAGGTCAGTGCCAGCCGTGGTCCCGGCGCCGAGCAGGGAGCCGGTCCCGAACCAAGTCCCGCCGGCGCGGGGGACGAGGCTCCGGCACCGGCTCGCTGAGCTGCGCGGTCCGGCGGTCCCGCCGCAGCCGCTGGACGCGCGGGCGCTGGCGGCGCTCGCCGCGAACCCCGGCTGCAAGCGGCGCGCCATCCTCGACGGGGCGGGGGTGAACAAGGCGGCGCTGGCGAGCGCGCTCGGCTCGCCGTCGGCCTTCGGGCAGTCACAGTTCGCGTTCATGCGGGGCAATGCCTTCGAGGCACGGGTCAAGGCCGACGGGGGCGCGGAGCTGCTGCGGCTTGTGCACGAGAAGCTGGACGCCGGGGCGGAGCCGCCCGTGGCCGGTCTCGTTCCGGACCTGGCGGCCGTGGGCCCCGAGGGACGTGCGGCCCGTACGGCGCTGGCGTTGCGCGAGGCCACCGAGGCCGGCGCCTGGACGCTGCTCGACCACCCCATGCTCGCCCTGGACGTCGCGGGCTCCCCCGCCTTCCTGGAGCCGGACGCGGTGGTGGTGCATCCCGACGGAAGCTGGACGGTCGTCGAGATCAAGTCCTTCCCGATGCTGGACGGTTCGGCGGACGCGGCGAAGGTGGGCGCGGCGGCACGGCAGGCGGCGGTGTACGTACTGGCGCTGGAGCGGGTCGCGGACCGGCTCACCCCCGCGCCCGAGGTACGGCACTCGGTGCTCCTGGTCTGCCCGAAGGACTTCTCGAACCTCCCCGCCGCCTCCGCCGTGGACGTCCGCAAGCAGCGCTCCGTGACCCGCCGCCAGCTGGACCGCCTCACCCGCATCGAGGACATCGCCGCCGCCCTCCCGGAGGGCACCTGCTTCGCCCCCGACCTCCCCACCCCCGACCTGACGGCGGCGGTCGAGTCGGTCCCCGCCACGTACGCCCCCGAGTGCCTCTCCGCCTGCGAACTCGCCTTCCACTGCCGCGACCGCTCCCGCGCGGAGGGCGCGGTGACGTCCCTGGGGCGCTCCCTGCGGGCGGAGTTGGGAGGCCTGACGAGCGTCGGCGACGTACTGGACGCGGCGCGCGGAAAGGCCGGGGATCCGGCGGACCCGGCGGTCGCCGCGCTCCGGAGAGCGGCTCAGCTGCGGGCAGAAGCGCTGGGAAGCCGGTCGCCCGCCCCCGAGGGGGCTTCATGTCACTGATCGCCACCCTCGCCCGCCTCGAAGCCGTCGACACCGGCCGGGCCCAGCCCCTCGCCACCGTCCGGCACCGCCACCTCTCCGGGCGCCCGCTCGTCTTCGTGCCGCTCACCACCGCCGGTGAGGCCGGGGCACCGCTGGGCGCGCTGGTCGGAACCGACCGCGACGCGCCGCGGCTGCTCGTCGTGCCGCAGCCGCGGGACAGGGACCTCCGGTTCGCGTTCCTCGCCGAGCTGGCCGCTGTCGTGCTGCCGTACATCGACTCGTACGGCGAGGACGTCGAGGCCGCCGAGCGCACCGAGACCGATCCGGAGACCGGGAAGCGGGTCAAGGTCGAGGTCGAACTGTGCGCGGATGCACCGCAGTTGATCGTGCCGAGCCGGGCCGGTATCGAGTTCGTACGGCTGCTCGGGCGCTCCATGCGCTTTCGCCGTACCGCCGAGCAGGACCCGGAGGCACCCCATCCGGCACCCCCGCATGTACCGCTGCTCGGACGCTGGCTCACGCACTTCGGGGAGCGGGCCCGGGTGCCCGGCTCCTCGCTGCTGCTCGCCCTCACGGACGTACTGTCGCGGCACTGGGCCACCGGCCAGAGCAGCCTGGAGGACCAGCACCTCGGCGCGCTGCTCGCCTGGATCGACCCTCCCCCACTCTCGACTTCGCTCGAGCGGGGGGACCCCCATGAGCGGGGGGACCCCCACCGGGCGTCGTCCGGAGCCGAGGCCGCCCTGCACGCCGAGCTCCAGCGCGACGCCAAGGGGCAGCTCCTGTGCCCGCCCGCCGGACCCGCCACCGACCCGGCGTTCGACAACAAGCTGCTCGCCCCCGCCATCGAACGCTACGACCGCGCGCGTACGGCACTCGCCGCCGCCGAGGACGGACTGCAGGCCGACGACCGGCTCGGTGAGCTCACCGCCGCCGAGCGCCAGATCCGCGACCTCGTCGAGAGCCGCACCCGCCCCACCTGGGACGCGGTGTGGCGCGGCCTCGACCTGCTGCGCACCCTGCCCGAGGGCACCCACGCCACCGACCGCTGGACCCGCGACCGCTGGTCGTTCACCGGCCACCGGGACCGCGTCCTCGCCGGCGAACCCCCGCAGCCGCGCCGCGACGACGCGGTCACCGCGGCGAACAAGCTCGCCACGCGCGAGCGCGAACAGGCCCGGCTCGAAGCACAGGAGGCCCTCGACGACCCGCTCGTCATGGCCGGACGCCGGCTCGCGGGCGAGGCCTTCGCGGGCGAGGTCACGGACGTCGTCATGGCGTACAGCGAGAGCAAGCGCCCCAGCCCGCGCCCCCTCGTGACGGTCCGCACGGACGACCGGCCGCATCTCGCCGAGCGCGCCAAGGTCTACCGCTCGCTCGGCGGAAAACCACAGGCGGCGGAGTACGTCGAGGGGGCATACGAGGAGGACGGCGCCGTGATTGTCCTGCGCATCGTCGACAAGATGGGCCGCGGCAAGGAACCCGAGACCGGCTCCGTCCCCGAGAAGGGCGACCTCGTCTGCTTCACGCTCTTCGAGCACGAGCAGCGGGGCGGCGCCAAGCTGCCCGACCCGGAGGACACACCCTGGACGCACGGCGGCCCACCGGGTGAGGCGACGGATCCGCCGGCCGACCCGGTGACCGAGGAGGATGTGCTTTGAACCCTCCCTCTCGCGAACGAGCGGGATTCCTGGCTCACGCCACTCGATCGCTCAGCGAGCGACCGAGTCTTCCGCGATCAGCACCAGCCGGGTTGGAACCAGCCCGGTTTCCCCAGAGACTGGAGGTTGCTGTGCTGGCTTGGTTCTCGCTCAGCACGCGGCGATACTACCATCTGCCATGCGGACGGCACTCTCAGTGACGAATCGCACCCAAGAAGCCGCCTTTGACCCCGGCGCCGAGGCAGCCCGCGCCACCGACGCGATCCTCGCCGACACCCTCGACGGCACCGCACGCGGAGTCGTCGTCGACTCCCCGCCCGGCGCCGGCAAGTCCACGCTCGTCGTCCGGGCCGCGCTCGAACTGGCCGACGCCGGGCGCCCGTTGATGGTCATCGCGCAGACCAACGCGCAGGTCGACGACCTGGTCCTGCGGCTCGCCGAGAAGAACCCCGAGCTGCCCGTCGGCCGCCTGCACAGCAGCGACGCGGACCCGTACGACAAGGCGCTCGACGGCCTCCCGAACGTCCGAAAGTCCGCGAAGGCCGGAGACCTCGCCGGGCTCGACGTCGTCATCTCCACGGCCGCCAAGTGGGCCCACGTCAAGGGCGTCGAGCCCTGGCGGCACGCGATCGTCGACGAGGCGTACCAGATGCGCTCGGACGCGCTGCTCGCCGTCGCCGGCCTCTTCGAGCGGGCGCTGTTCGTGGGCGACCCGGGCCAGCTGGACCCGTTCGCGATCGTCGGCTCGGAGCAGTGGGCGGGCCTGTCGTACGACCCGTCCGCCTCGGCCGTGACAACGCTGCTCGCCCACAACCCGGAGCTGCCCCAGCACCGTCTCCCCGTCTCCTGGCGGCTCCCGGCGTCGGCGGCGCCGCTGGTCTCGGCGGCGTTCTACCCGTACACCCCGTTTCGCAGCGGCACGGACCACGACGACCGGCGGCTGGACTTCGCGATCCCGTCGGACGGTTCGGGCCCCGACCGCGTCATCGACGAGGCGGCCGAGACGGGCTGGGGCCTGCTGGAACTCCCGGCCCGGCACACGCCGCGTACGGACCCCGAGGCGGTACGAGCACTCGCCCAGGTCGTACGCCGCCTCCTGGACCGAGGCGGCGCGGCCACGTCCGAACGCTCCCCCGACCCCACCCCCCTCACCGCCGACCGCATCGCCGTCGGCACGGCCCACCGCGACCAGGCGGCAGCGGTGCGCTCGGCGCTTGCGGAGCTGGGCGCAGGGGACGTGACCGTCGACACGGCGAACCGCCTCCAGGGCCGCGAATACGACGTGACGGTCGTCCTGCACCCCTTGTCGGGCCGCCCCGACGCCACGGCCTTCCACCTGGAAACGGGCCGCCTCTGCGTCCTCGCCTCCCGCCACCGCCACGCCTGCATCGTCATCAGCCGCGCCGGGGTGCCCGACCTCCTGGACGACCACCCCTCCACGGAACCGGTCCAGCTCGGAGTCACGATCAAATTCCCTGACGGCTGGGAGGCGAACCACGCGGTGCTGTCCCACTTGTCGGAACACCGGGTGCCATGGCAGCCGTAGTAGTAGCAGCTCGGAGAGTGACCGACTGCGCGTGAGCCGGTCCTGAGGCTCCACTTGCGCGGCCAGAGGCCCACTTGCGCGGTCAAGGGACAATGGACGGTGGCCCACCCACACGGACGGGTCGTCCACCGTACGAGGAGGAGAAGTCATGGCGGAGCAAACGCCGCGTCGGAACGAGCCGCGGCTCCGCCCCGCGCCCCTGCTGTTCGAGCCCGCGGAGGCCGCCTCCGATCCGGAGCATTTCTTCGATCTGGAGTCGATCGACGATCCACGGGCGCTGCTGGACCGTGCGACGGAGCTGACGCTCGCGTTCCGCGCGGCCACCGACCGTGCCGTCGAGTTCCAGGCGATCGCCGCCGCGCAGCTCGCCGACCCCCGCAGGTTCGACCGGCTCACCGCGGCCGATATCGCCGAGCGGGCGGAGTGGACCGAGGACTACGCGAAGAGAATGGTCGAGTTCGGCAAGGAACTGCTCAGCGGGACGAACGGCAAGGGACTCGGGCACGGAATCGGCGACCTGACCTGAGCCGGCGACCATGACCTGAACCGGCGAAAAGACCTTGCGGCATATGCCGGGCGGGCAAGCTACCCCACCCGCACCCCTCCTGTCCCGATTTCCGGCGACCGCCCGAAACCGCGCCCTCACCGCCAGTAGACCTATGCGCCATGAGCGGCATGAGCAGCACAAGGAATCCGGCAGGCACCGTCGCGCCCAGCGAACGCCGTACCGTCGCGCAAGGTGCACTCACCCTCACCTCGGACGGAGCCGCCTGGCTCGCGTCCGCACAAAGCCACAAGCACACCGCCCTCGCCGTACGGAACGACCGGCCCACCACACCGGCGGTCCTGCCCTGCGGCTCCGCCTTCGACGTCGTCAACGCCCCCGCGATCTTCGGCCGCCGCATGCTGGACCGGCTGTGGGGCGAGGGGCCGGGTTCGGGACCGGTGGCCGCGTACCGGGGGCGGATGCTCCTGTTCGCGACCCCGGGCACCGCGCAGCGCCTGCCCGCGCTCCTGAAGTGGGAGGAGTGGGGCTCCGACGGCGGTACGGGCCGCTGCCGAGCGATCCCGCCACTGCTCTGCCACGGCAGGGGCGATGCGGTGACGATCCCACCCGCGAGCACAGCGCCCACCCCCGCGCCCCTGCCCACACCCGCCCGCTGGCTCGTCGCCCCCGACACCCGCAGCCCTTGGCTGCCGGGCCCGGAGGTCCTGCTCTGGGCGGCCGTACGCGCAGCTCGGGCGGCCCGGATATCGATTTTTCCTCCCGCCGACCCGGGTGCTAAGGTCTACGACGTCAGCAGGCGCCGCTAGCTCAGTTGGTTAGAGCAGCTGACTCTTAATCAGCGGGTCCGGGGTTCGAGTCCCTGGCGGCGCACGTTGGCGATGGCGAGGCGTGTTCGCGGAAAGCGCGAACCTCCTCGCCATCGTTGTTTTTGCGCGGCTTCGCCGCGCGTTGTGGGGGCTCCGCCACCCACAACCCCGACGCGAGTCGATGTGACCGTAAGCGCGAAAGCTCACCCGCCCGTCGAGACCGTCACCGTCCACGCCCCCGAAGCCCTACGGTCCTCCACCTCGACCCGTACGTCCTCCCCCGGCACCGTGAAGCTCTCCCCGAGCCCGACCGGTGCGTCCGCGAGCGGTGGGTAGACCGAGTCCTTCCAGCAGGCCGCGGTGTCCGGGTGTGCGTCGAGGACCTCGATCGGTCCGTCTCCGGACACGGTCTCGCTGCGTACGCGATAGACGAGCACCCCCTGTGCACAGATCTCCCCGTCGTTCCCCACCGGCCCCCGCGCCTCGAAGGCGATCACGCTGTCCCGCCCGGTGCGCACCACCGCCAGCTTCGTCCCACCCCCCAGCCCGAAACCCTCCGCCCCCGCCGCACCCCCTG